>NZ_JBEXYP010000006.1:0-302879 GCF_040630995.1 Micromonospora sp. NPDC005710
GACCGTGCCCGGCGGAGGGATCAAGCCTGACCGCCCGGAGCCGGGCACGGTCGGCCCAATCCCCAAAAGCTCAACTCCAGCGAACCGGGATCTCCAAAGGCGGCTCACCCTCACCGGCCCAGAAGATGGTGCCGGTGGCGTCGACCACCACCACCCGGGGCGATCGGGCCAGGCCCCAGGTGATCGCCTCGGCCGGGTCGTCCCAGCTCGGCGCCTCCTCCAGCACCCCGGTCTCGGCGCCGGCGTCGTCGCCGGCCGACCGCTCCCAGTACGCCGTCCAGACCTGCTGACCAGCGGACATGTCCGGGTGCACGAAGACGGTGCCGCGCCCCCGCCAGGCCGCGAGCCGCTCCGGGACCACCGGCACCGGCGTCTCCCCGGTGACCGCCTCCAGATCCTCCACGCCGAAGGCGTGCGGCAGCAGCTCGGCCATCCGCAGAGGCCCGGTCTTGCTCTCGATCAGGCACTCCGGCCCGCCGTGCTCCCAGAGCAGCTGCCGGCAGCGACCGCACGGCATCAACGGCTCACCGGTGGCGTCGACGCAGGAGAGCGCGACCAGCCGACCGCCACCGGTGGCGTGCAGGCTGGACACCACCCCGCACTCGGCGCAGAGCGTCACCCCGTACGCGGCGTTCTCCACGTTGCAGCCGACCACCACGCGGCCGTCGTCGACAAGCGCGGCAGCGCCGACCGGGAACGTCGAGTACGGCGCGTACGCGTGCCGCATCGCCTCGGTGGCGGCGGCGCGCAACTGCGCCCAGTCAATGTCGCTCATGCCATCATTCTGCCGAAGTAGCCCAGGTCAGAAGCGGGCAGGGCGGTGAACCACGCCCGCCCTGTCGATCAAGAGGTTTGCGTCACGAACAACGCCCATCCTGACCGAAACCTCTTGATCAACGGAGTGGTGGGGGTCAGCCCTTGATGTACGGCTTGCCGTCGGCGGCCGGTGCCCGGACCCGGCCGACCAGCCCGGCCACCGCCAGGATGGTCGCCAGGTAGGGCAGCATGGCCAGGAACTGGCTCGGGATCGAGCTGCTGATCGCGCCCAGGTAGGTGGCGAGCTGGTCGGCGAAACCGAAGAAGAGCGCGGCGAGCAGCGCACCGGTCGGGTTCCACCGGCCGAAGATCAGTGCGGCCAGGGCGATGAAGCCCTTGCCGCCGATCATGTTCTTGGTGAACGAGTAGAGCGCCAGCGTGTAGGACGCCCCGCCGATGCCGGCGACCACTCCGGCCAGCAGCACGTTGCGGTAGCGGACCCGCAGCACCTTGACGCCGAGCGTGTCGGCGGCGATCGGGTGCTCACCTACCGAGCGGGTCCGCAGCCCCCACCGGGTACGGAACAACCCGATGTGGATCACGAGCACCAGGAGCAGCCCGAGGTAGAGGAAGATGTTGCCCCGGAACAACGCCGGCCCGAGCACCGGGATGTCCTTCAGCAGCGGGATCTCCCAGTTGCTGAAGCGGGGCGCGCTGTTGTACTTCGCCGCGTCGGTCTGCATCAGCCGCTCGTAGAGGAAGCCGGTGACGCCGACCGCCAGCAGGTTCAGCACGATCCCCATGACGACCTGGTCGACCAGGTACCGGATCGCGAAGACGGCGAGCAGCAGCGAGATGAACGCGCCGCCGATCGCGGCGGCGACCAGGCCCACCCAGACGCTGCCGGAGATGCTGCCGAACAGCGCACCGCTGAACGCGCCCATCAGCAACTGGCCCTCGATGGCCACGTTGACCACGCCGGAGCGTTCGCAGAGCACACCGGCGAGCGCGCCGAAGATAAGCGGCAGGGCCAGGATGAACGTGCCCCGGATGATGTTGACCAGCGGCATGAAGTTCTGCCCGGCCGGCGCGGCGGAGACCTGCCAGCAGAGGAACGACAGCACGAAGCCGACGAGCCCGACGCCGAGCACGGGAAGGAACCACCGCTTCGGCACCCCGGCAAGCAGGGCCGCGCCGGCGGCGATCGTGATGATCCCGAACAGGATCGCCCCGATCGTGCCGTTGATCTCCAGCGCGGCACCGGCCGCGTCGTCGCTGAGCGTGAACCGGGCCTGCTGGTCGGTGGCGAGCGCGCCGAAGAGCACAGCGGACAGCAGGCCGAGCCCCAGCAACGTGAGGCCGACCTTGCGGCTGCGGGTCCAGAAGCCCTCGTCGACAGGGGCGACGGCGATGTCGGGGACAGCCATGGTGGACATCGGTTACCAGCCCTTCGCCAGGCTTGTCTGCAACCGGGCGGCACGTGCGGCCCGGAGCTGGAAGATCGCCTTCACCAGGGCCGGTGCGGCGATGAAGATGACGATCAACGCCTGGAGCACTGTCACCAGCTCCAGCGAGATCCCGGAGTACGACTGCATCCGGTTACCACCGGCCTGCAGCGCCCCGAACAGCAGCGCGGCGAGCAGCACCCCCCAGGGCTTCACCCGCCCCAGCAGCGCGACCAGGATGCCGTCGAAGCCGATCTGCGCGACCACCAGCGGGGTCAACGCGCTGGCGGTGGAGCCGAGCACCATGTTCGAGCCGCCGAGGCCGGCCAGGATGCCGGCGAAGACCATGATCAGGATGTACGTCCGGGTGACGCTGATGCCGGCGGTCCGGGCGGCGTCCGGGTTGGCGCCGACCGCGCGCAGCTCGAAGCCGAGCGTCGAGCGGTTGAGCAGCCAGGCGACCGCCCAGGTGGCCACCACGGCGAGCAGGATGCCGGCGTGCACCCGCAGGTTGTCACCGAGCAGGCGGGGCAGTTGGGCGGAGCTGTCCACCGACCTGCTGATCGCGTCCGTACGGGTCGGGTCCTGCACGCCGTTCTGCACGATCAGCCAGGTCAGGAAGTACGTGGCGACGTAGTTGAGCATGATCGTGTTGATCACCTCGTGCGCGCCGGCACGGGCCTTGAGGATGCCGGGGATGAAGCCCCAGATCGCTCCGCCCAGGGCGCCGGCCAGCACCGCGACCAGCAGGTGCAGACCGGGTGGCAGCGGCAGCAGGAAGCCGGCCAGCGCCGCCATGATCACACCGATGGTGGCCTGGCCCTGGGCGCCGATGTTGAACAGGCCGCCCCGGAAGGCGAGCGCCACCGACAGACCGGTGAAGACGAGCGGCGCCGCGTAGGTCAGCGTCTCCGAGATCGGCGCGAGCACTGCCTGCCAGCCGTTGGCGCCGTCCAACCAGCCGGTGAACGCCTCCGGGTCGAAGACCGAACCCTTGAACAGGTTCGCGTACGCCTCACTGACGAGCGTCCAACTGGAGTTGATCGCGTCAGACGGGCGGGAGGTGATGTACGAGTAGGTGGAGAGCACCTGCGGATCAGAAATGATCATCAGCACCGCGCCGACAACGATCGCCAGCACCAGCGACAGCAGGGTCACCGTGAAGGTGTTCGCCGCCCAGAGGTTGTCCAGGAACAACCGGCCCAGGCTCGGCTTCGGCTCCGGGTCCGGGTCCGGCTTCGGGACCGAACGGTCCGGCTCCGTCGCCACCTCGGCCCGTTCGGTGTTGCCGAGCGCGTTCTGCGCGGCCTGCGCCTCGCTCGCCGGCTCCTTGTCCGGGGAGCCGGACTGCGGACTGGTGTTGGTCATGCCTTGTCCTCGCTCGCGGAGCCCGCGTCGCGCGCCGGGCTCCCGTCTGCCGCGCCGGGCTTGTCGGTGGCGGGTGCCGCGCCGGGCTTCTCGGCGGTGGTGGCCGCGTCGGGCTTCTCGGCGGCGGGTGCCGCGTCGGGCTTCTCGGCGACGGCGTCGTGGGCCTCGTCCGGGCTGATGCCGGCCATCAGCAGACCTATCTCCTCACGCGGGGTGTCCGGGCCGACGATGCCGATGATCCGACCGCGGTACATGACAGCGATCCGGTCGGCCAGCCCGATCACCTCGTCGAGTTCGCTGGAGACCACCATGACGGCGGTGCCGATGTCCCGTTCGCGAATGATCTGACTGTGGATGAACTCGATCGACCCGACGTCGACACCACGGGTCGGCTGGGCGGCGATGAGGAGCTTCAGCGGCCGGGACAGCTCCCGGGCCACGATCACCTTCTGCTGGTTGCCGCCGGAGAGAGTGCCCACCGCCGCGTCGGCCGATGAGGTACGGACGTCGAACTGCTCGATCCGCTCCTTCGCCGAGGCGGCGATGGCGTCCGGCTTCAGCGCGAGCCCGGCACCGAACGGCGGCCGGTCGTAGATGTCCAGCACGAGGTTCTCCGCGACGCTGAACTCCTTGACCAGGCCGTCCACGCTGCGGTCCTCGGGCACGTAGCCGACGCCCGCCCGGAGGACCTTCTTGGGCTTCCAGCCGTCGATTCGGTCGCCGGCCAGGCTGATCGTGCCGGCCAGCACCGGGCGCAGGCCCATGACCGCCTCGATCAGCTCGGTCTGACCGTTGCCCTGTACGCCCGCCACGCCGAGCACCTCGCCCGCGCGGACGGTCAGGTCCACGCCGTCGACAGCGCGGATCTGCCGGTCGTCGTCGACGACGAGCCCAGCCACCTCCAACACCGGTTCGCCCGGTGTGGCCGGGGACTTGTCCACTGTGAGCCGGACGTTGCGCCCGACCATCAACGCGGCCAGCTCGTCCCGGCTGGCCTCCGGGGAGGCGGTGCCGACGGTTTTTCCGCGTCGGATCACGGTGATCCGGTCGGCGATGGCTTTGACCTCGCCGAGCTTGTGGGTGATGAAGACGATCGACTTGCCGGCCGCCTTGAGCGACCGCATGACGGTCAGCAGTTCCTCGGTCTCCTGGGGCGTGAGCACGGCGGTCGGCTCGTCCAGGATGAGCAGGTCGACGTCGCGGGTGAGCGCCTTGACGATTTCGACGCGTTGCTGGATGCCGACCGGCAGGTCCTCGATCACCGCGTCCGGGTCGACCCGCAGGTTGTAGCGCTCGGACACCTCGGTGACCTCGCGCCGGGCCCGCCGCCGGTCCAGGAAGCCAGCGATGCCGCCCCGGACCTGCTCGGCGCCGAGCATGATGTTTTCGGCGACGGTGAAGACCGGCACCAGCATGAAGTGCTGGTGCACCATGCCGATCCCGGCCCCGATCGCGTCGGAAGGGCCCTTCAGCTTCAGCGGCTTGCCGTCGACGAGAATCTCGCCCTCGTCGGGCTGGTAGAGCCCGTAGAGCACGTTCATCAGGGTCGACTTGCCGGCGCCGTTCTCGCCGAGGAGGGCGTGAATCTCTCCAGGCTCCACCGTCAGGTCGATGTGATCGTTGGCGACCAGATCACCGAACCGCTTGGTGATGCCGCGCAGTTCGAGTCTCAGCGCAACCTCCTGGAGTGCGAGCGATGGTGCAGCCTAGCTGCCGTGGAACCGGCCGGACCGGGCCGGCCGCCGTGGTGCGCGATCGGCCGCTCCAACCCCGCGGGTGACCCGCGGAGCCGGAGCGGCCGATCGGTCGAACCTGTCCCCCGCCGATCCTCCCGATGATCTCACCGGAGGGGCCGGCCGGTTGTCACTTGGTCGGCTGGGCCTTCGAGGTGACGGTGATGGTGCCAGCGGCGATGTCCGCCTTGATCTTGTCGACCTCGGCCTTCAGCTCGGCCGGAACCTTGCTGTCGAAGTCGTGGTACGGGGCGATCGAGACACCGTTGTTGGCCAGGGTGCCGACGAAGCCCGGGTTGGCCGGCAGCTTGTCACCGGCGGCGGCCTTGACCACCGCCTCCTTGACGGCTTCCGGGATGTTCTTGACGACCGTGGTGATGATCGCCGAGCAGTCCGGGGTGCTCTGGCAGCCGTCGACGTCCACCCAGATGGTGCTGTACTTGCCACCCGAGGCCTTGGCCGCGGCGGTGGTGCCGAGGCCGGAGCCGCCGGCGACCGGCATGATGACGTCCGCACCCTGGGCGACCAGCGCGTCGGAGACCTTCTTGCCCTCGTCCTGCTTGGCGAAGTCGTTGGTGAAGGAACCCTTCTGGGTCTCCTTGTTCCAACCCAGCGCCTGGACGTTCTTCTTCTTGGTGGTGTTGAAGTACTTCACACCGTCGACGAAGCCGTCCATGAAGATGGTGACCGGCGGGATCGGCAGACCACCGTAGGTGCCCACCTTGCCGGTCTTGCTCATCCCCGCGGCCAGGTAACCGGCCTGGAACGCCGCCTGGGCGGTGTCGAACTGCATCGGGTAGACGTTCGCGTCACCAGGGTTCGCGTCGACGATGCCGAACTCCTGGTTCGGGTTCGCCTTGGCGATCTTCGAGGTGGCGTTGGCCATCAGGCCGCCGACCGCCAGGATGAAGTCGCACTTCTGGTTGACGTACTGCGTCAGGTTCGGCTCGTAGTCGGCCTCGGCCTTCGACGCGACGAACTTGATGTCGATGTTGTCGTTGGCAGCCTTGGCGTCCTTCAGACCCTGCCAGGCCGAGGTGTTGAACGACTTGTCGTCGATGCCGCCGACGTCGGTCACCATGCAGGCGCTGAACTTCTTGGCGCCACTGCCGGCGTTGTTGTCATCCTTGGGGGCCTCGCCACAAGCGGCGGCGGTGAGCGCGAGCCCACCCACCGCGAAGATCGAGGCGATCCGCATCCCACGCACCGAACGCAAGACGTCTCCTTCCCATTGCACACCGCGCCTAATGCGGTGGCAGCCCATCAGCCGACCTGCGGTATGCCGCCGGCTGTCCCACGTTACGGACGGGAGCGTACGCCCGCGCCCACCCACCGGCCGACAATCGTGCACGACTGTTGAGCGCCTGTTACCCGGGTGTAACCCTTGCGTGGGGCACGTCACTCTTCGTGCTGGTAAGCGAGCGTCGCAGTGTCCGCAACGTCCGTTTTCTGGAGGCGTTTTCCTCCTCGGACGTTACCGCCAAAAGACCGCCACCGCCGCGTTGACCAGGGTCAGACCGACAATCGCGAGGAAATGACCGCGGTTGACCACGTCCCGCTTACGGGAGAAGAAGACCATGACGAAGATCAGCAGCGCGATCACCAGCTTCGTCACAAGTTTCGCCGGCGCCGGCTCGTCGCCGTCGCGCAGCGGCGCGGACAGGCCCAGCCCGGTCAGCAGTTGGATCACCGCGCCCCACAGCATGGCCGGGTTGATCCGCAGCCGGCCGCTGGCGTACTGGGCGATCGAGCCACCGAGCAGCAGGGCGAACCCGATCAGATGGACGTAGAGAAGGATGAGTCTGAGAGCTTCCACGGTCGCCATACTTCCCTATGAACGACGGATCGTAGTAGTGGGAACCGCCGACGGGCGCGGATCAGTCGCTCAACCGTTCGTGGTCGGGGTGGCACCCGACAGGGCCGGCTCGCGGGGCTGGTCGAGCATCTGCCCCGACTCCGCCCGACCGTCACCGCCGAACGCGACGGCCACCCAGCCGGCGAGGCTCACCGCGGACAGGAGCGTCACCGGCAACGTCACCCGTTGCACCGAGGTCTCCAACCACCACTCGATGTCGTTCGGGCCGGAGACGTAGGTCCCGATCAGAACAGCCAGGTAGTAGCCGTTGGCCGCCCACACCCAGCCGTCCGCCGCCAACCCGGTGGCCTGCCGGTGCCCACGTAGGAACAGGGCGCCGAGCAGCGCCACCACCGCGGCACCCACCACCAGGGGCCCCACCACGTCCCACAACGCCGCGACGGTGAAGTCGAACCGATCCACCGCCGGCACACCCGGGTCGACCGAGCTGCCGTTCGTGATGTCCGACTGGGCGTGCAGCAGGCGGGCCAGCACCGCCCAGGCACCGCCGATCAGCACCGGCAGCCAGACCAGTGCGGCTCGCCGCAGGTCGGCGCGGGCCCGCACCGTGACAAGTAACGCGAGGCCTACGGCGGCGATCAGCCCCTCGTTCTTGCTGAGCGTCGCAACCGTCAGCAGCAACAGCGGCAACAGGGGCCGGCGCAGCGGATCCGGACCGAGCAGCAGGGCCACCGCCGCGCCGACGAAGGCGGCAGACCAGAGCGCGTCGGCGAGCCCACCGGTCACCCCGTACGTGACGCCCGACCAGGTCGCCAGGCCCAGCGCGATGGCCAGCGCCCAGGCCACCCGCGCGGACACCCGACTCAGGGCCCGCCGGACCAGGTAGACGAGTATCGCGACAGCGGAGACGGTGACGAGCGTGCTGACGAGTTGGGCGGTCCGGAAGTCCGGCTCGACGACGCTCCACACGGCGGCGACGGGCGCCGACGCCAGTGGTGGGTAGTCAGTGTGCGAGAAGACGAAGGCGGGGCTGCCGATCGCCGCCCGCGCGTACTCGCCCCCGTTGGCGAAGTAACCGGCGTGCAGCCACCAGATGGAGTGCGCGTCCCACCGGGAGGCGGGCTCGAAGATCATGAGGGACGGCGGGAGCAGCGGTAGCGCGATCAGCAGCGCGTGCGACCAGCCGCCGTACGGCACCGGCTCGCCGGGGCGGCGCAACAGCCACCAGGCGCAGGCTGCCCCGGCGGCCAGCACCAGGACGATCCAGAGCAGCAGCGGGCCGCCGACGACAAGCATCAGGACCACCGCGACAGTGCTCAGCAGCGCCGCCATGAGGGGCGCGAGGAGCAGGGCGAGGAAGGGACTCCGCAGTATCGCGAAGGACAGCGGGAAACCGGCGACGACGAGGGCGAGTACGGCGAGGATCGCGGAGACATCCATGTCGTCAGGCGACCTTTCGTACGACAAGCCGCATGCCGACACCGTCGGGCCGTTTCCGCTGCACCGAGGCGACGCCCACGGAGTAGTCCTGCGACGGTCCCTGGACGACCACACAGCCGTGCAGCGCGGCGAACTCACTCAGCCGCTGCTGCCACAGGTCCTTGTTGGTCCGGGTCGGGATGAGCGAGACCCGGCTGCCGGTCGGCACCTGCTCGGCGAACTGGCGCCACAGCGTCTCCACGTCCACATGGCGTTGGAGTGCGTGCAGGTCGTGATCCCGATTGCTCATCAGGGCAACGCCCTGGCCGGTGGCCTGCACGGCGCCCTGAACGGCCAGGAGCAGGCAGCCCACCCCGACCAGCGCGACGACGACCCGGGCGACAAGGGTCGGGTCCCGGCGCTTCGTCATGGTCATCGGTCAGCGAGCGTCTTGGCGGGGGCGACGGCGGGACGACGCCGGGCTCGTTCCCGGCCCAGGATCCACAACGCCTCCACCCCGTCCCGCCAGGTGATCTTCTTGCCCTCGGCCCGGCCCCGCGCCCGGTAGGCGATCGGCACGTCGTAGGGGCGGATCCGCCTCCGCAGCAGCTTGCCTGTCACCTCGGCCTCCATGCCGAACCCACGGGACCTGATGCCCAGCGATCGGTACAACTCCACGGGCATCAGTTTGAAGCACGTCTCCAGGTCGCCGATGTAGGAGTTGAACAACACGTTCGCCGCGGTGGTGACCCCCCGGTTTCCGACCACGTACCAGAAGCTGTAGGCGCTGTGGCTGCCGAAGGTGCGGTTGCCGTAGACGACAGTCGCGTGCCCCTCCAGGACCGGTGCCAGCAGCTTCGGAATGTCCTGCGGGTCGTACTCCAGGTCGGCGTCCAGGATCACCATGTACTCGCCCCGGGCGCTGTCCACCGCCGTCCTGATCGCCGCGCCCTTGCCGGCGTTGCGCTCGTGCGTCACGACCCGCAACCGACTGTCGTCCATCCCGGCGAGGATCGCGGCGGTCCCGTCCGTACTGCCGTCGTTCACCACCACGATCTCGATCTCACACGGGTACGGCACCGCGAGGGCCTGCTTGAGGGCCTCCGCGACGCGTTCCGCTTCGTTGTAGACCGGCATCAAGATCGACAGTTGCACGAAAGTCTCCCCGGGAACAGCACCGGACGGCGGATGAAGGGCGGCCGACCGCCAGCGGCTAGTGAAGCAGGCGTGCCGCGCGTTCGCTGACCCGCTCTCGCGGAACAGCGTCGACGCGACGCCGAAGCACCCTACCGCGCACCGTCGAACATCGACCGCCCCCGGGTCTCAACCCTTCACGGCGCCCGAGGTCAACCCGGACACGATGTACCGCTGGAGGAACTGGAAGACCAGCACCGTCGGGATCGCCGTCAACAACGTGCCGGCCGCGAAGATGCCGAAGTTGTTGTTGCGCTCGTTGCCCTCCAACAGGCCGTACATCCCCACCGCCAGGGTCTTGGAGTCGGTGCTGGTGAGGAAGACGTTCGCCATCAGGAACTCGTTGATGGTCCCGATGAAGGCCAGAAGCCCGGCGACGGCCAGGATCGGCGCCACCAGCGGCAGCATGATCCGGAAGAACACCTGGGCGTGCGAGGCGCCGTCCATGGTCGCCGACTCGTCCAACTCCCGGGGCAGTGTGTCGAAGAAACCCTTCATCAACCAGGTGTTCACCCCGAGCGCACCACCCAGGTAGAGCAGCAGCAGACCCCAGGGCGTGTTGAAGCCGATCGACGGCCACAGGTCGGTGATCGTGCCGAAGATCAGGTAGATCGCCACGATCGCCAGGAACTGCGGGAACATCTGGATCAGGAGCAGCGAGAGCAGCCCCACCCGGCGGCCGCGGAACCGCATCCGGGAGAAGGCGTACGCGGCGAGCGCCGAGAGGAACACCGACGCGAACGACGCCACCCCGGCGATCAGCAGCGAGTTGAGGAACCATCGCCCGAAGTCGGTCCGCTCGAACAGCCCACCGAAGTTGCCGACCGACACCCCGCCGGTCGGCACCAACTCGGTGGTGTTCAACGTACCGAGCGGGTTCAGCGCGGCGGAGAGCACGAACACGATCGGGAACAGGCTGAACAGCACGCCGAGCAGGGCCACCAGGTGCCGCCAGCCGACCTGGGCGAACCAGCGGTTACGCCGCCGGCGGTCGCGGGCACCGGCGGGGCTCGCAAGCTCACTCCTCGCGCTCACACCAGCCACCTTTCGTTCGCGACTGCGGGGCTCGCAAGCTCACTCCTCGCGCTCACACCAGCCACCTTTCGTTCGCGACTGCGGGGCTCGCAAGCTCACTCCTCGCGCTCACGCGTACACCTCTTCCTGTTTGCGGGTCCGCCGGAAGCTGACGGCGGACACCACCGCGACGATGGCGAAGATGAACAGTGAGATCGCGGCGGCGAAACCGAACTGGGCGCCCTGCCCGCCGAAGGCCAGCCGATAGGTGTACGTGATGAGCAGGTCGGTGGCGCCGTTGGCCGGGTTGTCGGCGGGGAAGGGCGCACCCTCGGTGGTCAGGTAGATCGCGTTGAAGTTGTTGAAGTTGAAGGCGAACGACGAGATCAGCAACGGGGACAGCGCGACCAGCAGCAGCGGCAGGGTGACGGCCCGGAAGGACTGCCAGGGCGAGGCCCCGTCGACGGAGGTCGCCTCGGTCAGCTCGCGCGGAATGGCCTGCAGGGCGCCGGTGGCGACCAGGAACATGTACGGGTAGCCGAGCCAGAGCTGCACCAGGATGACTGCGAAACGGGCGGTCCACGCCTGCCCGAACCAGTCCACATTGGTCCCCAACAGGTTGTTGATCAGCCCGAAGTCGGTGTTGAACATGTCCCGCCAGGCCAGCAGCATCGCGAACGAGGGCATGGCGTACGGGAGGACGAGCACCACCCGGTACAGGTTGGTGCCGCGCATCCGGGGCGAGTGCAGGGCCAGGGCGATCAGCATGCCGAGCAGGAACGTTCCGCCGGTGGAGCCGATGGCGAAGGCGAAGTTCCAGATGAGACTGCTCAGGAACGGGCCGGAGATGTTCTCGTCGGTGAGCACCCGGGTGAAGTTGGTCAGGCCGACGTTCACCTTCCAACCCTGGGCCAACCGCTCACCGTCGTCGGCGGCGAAGGCGCCCGCCTCGTCGTCGGCGGTCCAGGTCCGCCCGGTAGCGGTGTCCCGGACACAGTCGCAGCCAGCGTCGTAGGCCCGCACCGCCTTGCCCTCGTACGCGCGGGACAGACCGCTGGAGCGCAGCGCGCCCCCGGGCGTGGGCACCACCAGGTCGGTGATCTCCTTGCTGCGGGAGCTGGCCTGGCCGACGGTCAGCACCGTGTACCCGTCGGCGGCGGTGACCCGGCCACCGGTGGCGACAGTGACGTCGGCGGGGTCGAGTCGACGCAGCCCGTCGGTGTCGCCGACGGAGACCGTGCCGGTGCCCGGGTCGGTGACCAGGAAGACCAGCGCGCCCGTTGCCGGGTCGCCGGTCGTGGCGATCGACAGGGCGTACTCGGCGGACCCGGGCACCTGGGTGACCGATGAGGACTGGATGGCGACGACCGCGTCGTCCTTGCTGCCCCGGTGCCCGTCCCCGAAGTTGGTGAAGGCGGTGCTGGCGGTGTACAGCACCGGGAAGACCTGGAAGGCGATCAGGAACAGGGTGCCCGGGACCAGGTACTTGGCCGGGACGTGGCGACGGGTGAGGTACAGGTAGAAGAGCCCGGCGGTGGACGCCGCCAGCAGGGCCAGGCCGGCCCACATCCCGGCGGCGATGAGCGGGAACGCCGCCCAGACCGCGACACCGGCGGTCAGGCCGAGCAGGAGCACCTTGCCGGCGAGCCCGGTCACTGTGATCGCGGCGTCGTCGCGGGTGTGCGACGGACGCCGGCGCGCGGGGCGGGAGCCGGTGGGCTCCCGGCCCGGCGTCTGCGTGGCAGACCCCGGGCCGGACAGCGGCGTACTCATTACTTGATCTGGCCGGAGATGGTCTTGCCGGCCGCGGTGATGGTGCTGGTCGGGTCGGCCCCACCGATGACGGCGGCCTCGGCCTTGCCGAACGGGTCCCAGATCGCGGCCATCGCCGGGATGGCCGGGAGCACCTGCCCGTTCCGGCCCGCCTCCTGGAACTTGGCCAGGTCCGGGTCGGTGCCCTTGACCTGGTCGAGGGCGGCGGTCAGCGCCGGCGGCCGGGGCTCGGCGTTGTACAGCGCGACGGCCAGCTCGGGTGTGGTGGTGTAGTTGGCCACGAACTCCTGGGCCAACGCCTTGTTCTTGCCCTTGGCGGCGACGTAGAACGCCTGCACGCCCACGAACGGCTGGGCCTCCTTACCGCCGGCGAAGCCGGGGATCGCCGAGATGTCGTACGTGATGCCGGCCTTCTTGACGTCGGCCACGGCCCACGGTCCGGAGACCAGGTACGCGCACTTCTTGGCGGTGAAGGTGGCGATCGAGTTGGTGTCCGCGATGGAGCGCTTGAGCACCCCCGCGCCCTTCTCGCCGAGCGCGCCGATCTTCTTGAAGGCTTCGATGGACTCGGGCTTGCCGACGCCCAGGTCCTTCGGGTCGTAGTCCCCGTTGGCGCCGGTCCCGAAGAGGTATCCGCCGGCCGAGGTGTACAGCGGGTAGATGTGGTACGCGTCGCCGTTCTGGCCGACCTGGAGGCAGAGCGTCTCGGTGGCCTTCTTCGACGCCTTGAGCGTCCGACCGGTGGCGACGAGGTCCTCAATGGTCTTCGGCGCTTCCGGGGCCAGCGCGGTGTTGCGGATCAGCGCCAGGTTCTCCTGCGCGTACGGCACGCCGTAGAGCTGACCGTTGAAGGTGACCGCCTTGATGGCCGTCGCGTTGAACGCGCTCTTCTGCTCGGCCGCGAGCTGCACCGGGTCGATGGCGCCGTTCTGCACCAGGTTGCCGATCCAGTCGTGCGCGCCGACCACCACGTCCGGGCCGCTGCCCTGCTGGGACGCGGTGACGAAGTTGGTCTGCAGGTCCTTGCTGACGGCCTGGACCTCGACGCTGACGCCGTTCTCCTGGCCGAACTTCTCGGCGAACGGCTTGAGGGCGGCGGTCCGCTTGTCGTCCGCCCAGATCACCAGTTTGCCGCCGGCTGCCTTGGGGGTGTCCTTCGCGGCCGGCTCGTCGCTGTCGCCACCGCAGCCTGAGGCGGCGAGCGCCAGGGCGAAGAGGGCGACCACACCCGCGGTACGGATGCGCATCGGTACTCCTGTCGTCATGGCGGGTCCGCCGGGGGAAGGGCGGCCCGTCAGGGGAAACCTCTGGAAGTTCGTGCCAACCGGCGCATCGATGCCGCGCCGCTGCTGTCGCATGTTGCGGGGACGTTAGCAAGACGTTGCAAGTAATGGAAGGGCTTGCAGAGCACCCCGCAAGAAGTTGCCGGTGGGCTAAAGTGCCGCCATGCGCGCTCGACTGTCCGACATCGCCCAGCAGGCCGAAGTCAGCGAGGCCACGGTGTCGCGGGTGCTCAACGACCGCCCCGGCGTGGCCCCGGAGACCCGGCAGGCCGTCCTCACCGCCCTCGACGTGCTCGGGTACGAGCGCCCGGCCCGGCTGCGTAAGCGCAGCGCCGGGCTGGTCGGCCTGGTGGTGCCGGAGCTGGACAACCCGATCTTTCCCGCCTTCGCCCAGGTCATCGAGTCGACCCTGGCGCAGAGCGGGTTCACCCCGGTGCTCTGCACCCAGACCGCCGGCGGCGTGACCGAGGACGAGTATGTGGAGATGCTGCTGGACCGGCAGGTCTCCGGGATCGTCTTCGTCTCCGGCCTGCACGCCGACACCGCGGCCAATCACGATCGCTACCGGGCGCTGCTCGCCCGGCCGTTGCCGGTCGTGATGATCAACGGGTACGTGCCGAGCATCGGCGCGCCCTTCGTCTCCTGCGACGACCGGGAGGCGGCCGAGCTGGCAGTCGCCCACCTGGTCGCGCTCGGGCACCGGCGGATCGGCCTGATCACCGGCCCGGACCGGTTCGTCCCGGTGCGGCGCAAGGCAGCCGGCTGGCGCTCCGCGATGACCCGGCTGGCCGGCGTCGCCGAAGCCGACCTGGGCCCACTGGCCGAGCTGTCACTGTTCGGAGTGGAGGGTGGCGAGGCGGCAGCCGGCCGCCTACTGGACCGTGGCGTCACAGGCGTGGTCTGCGGCTCCGACCTGATGGCGCTCGGCGCGGTCCGGGCCGCCCGTCAACGCGGCCTCACAGTGCCCGACGACCTCTCGGTGGTCGGCTACGACGACTCCCCGCTGATGGCCTTCACCGACCCGCCACTGACCACGATGCGGCAGCCGGTCACCGCGATGGCGGTGGCCGCCGTCCGCGCCCTGGTGGACGAGATCAACGGGCACGGCGCCCCGCACTCGGAGTACCTGTTCCGCCCGGAGCTGGTGGTGCGCGGTTCCACAGCTGTCGCGCCGACTTCCGCGCGCCTTTCTTACGCAAGAACTGCTTGACTCTTGCAACAACCGGCCGGCATATTGCTCGGATGATCAGCACCGCCACCCCGCACCACGCCACCGACGACGACTGGTGGCGCTCCGCGGTCGTCTACCAGGTGTACGTCCGCAGCTTCGCCGACAGCGACGGCGACGGCACCGGCGACCTCCAGGGCATCCGGCAGCGCCTGCCCTACCTGCGCGACCTCGGGGTGGACGCGCTCTGGCTCACCCCCTTCTACACCTCGCCGATGATCGACGGCGGGTACGACGTGGCCGACTACCGGGACGTCGACCCGATGTTCGGCACCCTCGACGACTTCGACGCGATGATCACCGACGCGCACGCTCACGGTCTGCGCGTCATCGTCGACCTGGTCCCCAACCACACCTCGAACGCGCACCACTGGTTCACTGCGGCGCTCGCCGCCGGCCCCGGCTCACCGCAGCGGGCCCGCTACCTCTTCGCCGACGGCCAGGGCGCCCACGGCGAGTTACCCCCGAACGACTGGGAGAGCATCTTCGGCGGCCCCGCCTGGACCCGGATCGCGGACGGCCAGTGGTATCTGCACCTGTTCGACAGCTCGCAGCCCGACCTGAACTGGCGCCACCCGGAGGTCCGCGCCGAGTTCGAGGACGTGCTGCGGTTCTGGCTGGACCGGGGCGTCGACGGATTCCGCGTCGACGTGGCCCACGGCATGATCAAGGCCGAAGGGCTGCCGGACGTCGGCTTCAGTTCGATGACCACCGGCCAGCGCCAGGTCGAACTGCTCGGCAAGGGCCGGCTGCCCTACTTCGACCAGGACGAGGTGCACGACATCTACCGGGCATGGCGGCCCATCCTGGACAGCTACCCGGGCGGCCGGATGGCTGTCGCCGAGGCGTGGGCCGAGACGCCGCAGCGCCTGGCCCGCTACATCGGCCCGGACGAGTTGCACCAGGCATTCAGCTTCGACTTCCTCGACGCCACCTGGTCGGCCGACTCGTTCCGCAAGGTGATCGACACCGCGTTGGCCGAGGCGACGGTGGTCGGGGCACCGACCACCTGGGTGCTCTCCAACCACGACAAGCAACGGCACGTCACCCGGTACGGCGACGGTGCCGAAGGGCTGCGCCGGGCCCGGGCCGCCAGCCTGCTGATGCTCGCCCTGCCGGGCTGCGCCTACCTCTACCAGGGCGAGGAGCTGGGCCTACCGGAGGTCCTCGACCTCCCCGACGAACTGCGCCAGGACCCGGCGTTCCTGCGCACCGGGGAGAGCCGCGACGGCTGCCGGGTGCCCATCCCGTGGAGCGGCCAGTTGGCCCCGTACGGCTTCGGGCCGGCCAGCAGCGAGCTGAGCTGGCTCCCCGCCCCGGCGGTCTGGCAGGCGCTGTCAGTCACGGCGCAGACCGGAGTGCCCACTTCCACCCTGGAGCTGTACCGGGCCGCGCTGCGGATCCGACACGACCACCCCGCACTCGCCCTCGACGCCGACGGGGTCACCTGGCGGGACAGCGAGCCGGGCGTGCTGGCCTTCTCCCGCACCTCCGGCTCGGCAGTGCTCACCTGCGTGGTCAACCTCAGCGGCGCGCCGGTCCTGATCGACGGGTACGGCCGGCCACTCGTCGCCAGCGACCAGCTCACCGAACAGGGCTCCGGCCAGCTGCTGCCAATTGACGCCGCAGTCTGGTTGGAACAGCGCTGAACGGGTAACTCGTTCACGACCTGGTCGTTCGTTGTGCCCCGCGCCGACGGGCGACTGGGCTACCGGCCCCTTGTGGTGGGGGGTGAGGTGCCACCGGCGCCACGCGGAGTCCGCTCCGTGTGGCGCCGGTGTCCGTTCCCACCCACCCAGGTCGTCACTTCGCGGTGAGCAACGCCGCGATCCGGGTGAATCCGTCCCGTACCTCGGCCTCGTCCGGCGGCACGACGGGCTCACCGTGGCCGGCCTCGTCGGCTGCCGCGTCCAACTCCTCGTCGATCACGTCCTCGAAGTCCCCGTACAGGTCGGCCCCCTCCACCTGGCGGGCCTCGTCCTCGGCGGCGACCTGGGCGGCGGCGATCTCGCTGCGGATCTCGTCGGCGGACAGCGCCGGCAGCAACGGCTCCACCACTGCCATCAACTGTTCCTCGGCCACCACCGCCTCGGCCAGGGCCAACGCGTGCGGTCGCTCGTACGGCCCGCAGACCACCGGCTCCCACTCGTCGATGTCACCGAGCGGACCGAAAGTGATGATCCACGGCAGGCCGAGGAGCGGTGAGTCCGCCGGCAGGTCCAGTGTCATGAGTGCGCCCACCGGCTCATCATGGTCCGCGAACGCGAGCGCCGACGCCGTTCTTCTCAGTTTTCGCCCGTCCGACTGTCGATCGGCACCCGGTCAGCCAGGGCGGACAGCGTCCAGGGCGGCGCGCACCAGGGCGAGCGCGGTGGCCGGCGGCACGCCGAGCCGGGCCGCCTCCGCCGCGTAGCCGGCCGCCGCCCGCTGCAGCCGGTCGACGGCGTCGTCCCGCCCGGGGGCGACGAAGGTGCCGTTGCGCCCCCGGGTCTCCAGCAGCCCGGCCGCCTCCAACTCGCGGTAGGCGCGGGCGACAGTGTTCGCGGCCAACCGCAGGTCGGCGGCGAGCTGCCGGACCGTGGGCAGTCGGCTGCCCACCGGCAACCGGCCGTCGCCGATCAGCTCGGCGAGCTGCACACGCACCTGCTCGTACGGGGGCACCGACGAATCCGGATCGACCGAGATCAGCACCTGTACGCCTTCCGTCATCAGCCCGCACCGCCCGGCGTACCGGGATCGATGCCCTCGTCGACATCGTCCGGTGGGGCGGGGGCCTCCGCCAGGTCCACCACCCGCCCACTGGTGCTCGTCGCCAGAAGTGCCGCGCCGAACAGCACCAGCTGGTTGAGCAGATACAGGTAGAGCAGCAGACCGACCGCGCCGGCCACCACGGTGTACGCAGGGTTCCGCTCGGTCCGCACCACGTAGTACCGCCCCACGGTGTTCAGCAGCGTGATTCCGACCGCCACCACCAGCACCACCGGGCGGAGCCGGGACCGGCTCATCCGCAGCCGGGGCACGGCGAGCAGCAACGCGGTGGCGAGCACCGTGTTGACGAGCACGCTGAGCACCGCGCTGATCGTGGTCAGACCGACCGACCCGGTGCTGCGCAGCAGGAAACGCAGCAGCGACTCCAACGCGTCCACCGCCGCGACCGAGACGCCGAGCAGCACGAAGACACCGATCATCACGCCCAGGTCGACGAGCCGCCGCACCACCAGATTGCCCGGCTGCTGGTTGAGCTGGTACATCAGCCGCTGGGAGGACCGGATGGCCTCCACCCATCCGATCCCGGTGAAGACCAGGATGACCAGGCCGACCACACCGACAGTGCCGCTGGAATTGGCGATCTGCTGGGCGTCCAGGAACGGCAGATTCTCCTTGAGGAAACCGGCTGCCGCCGCGCTGACCTCGTCGTTGTCCTCGAGGATCGCGCCGAAGATGGAGAACGCCACGAGGGCGAGGGCGAACACCGCGAAGAACCCGTAGTAGGCGATGGCGGCGGCCAGGCGGCCGGCCAGCACCTCGCCGTACAGCACGCCGGCCCGCCACACATGATCGAAGAGCCCCGACCGCTGGCGCGCGGCGCTCACCCAGCGGTCGATGCCCGCCTCGATCTGGCCGATCACGTTCACGCGATCATCCTCGCCGATCTCCCACCGCTGTAGGGGCAACAGGCTTGCGATGCTCGCCAGCCGGCGCGTCGCCGACGGATCGGTTGCCGGCGGCCCGACTGCCGGCGCCTCAGTCGCCGAGGCAGAAGTCGCGACGAGGCTGCCATCTGGCCTCACCGCTGTGCGAGAAGAGGGTGAACGCGTCCACCTCGAACATCGCGGAGAAGTCGGCCAGATCCTCGTACACCCGGTCCAGGGCATCCGGTGCCACGTCCTGAGCCACCGTGACGTGCGGATGGTACGGGAAGCGCAGCTCACGGTGCAGGCCCGGCGCCGCGGCGATGGCCGCGGCCAGCAATTCACACTCGCTGATCCCGGCGGCCACCGCGACGAACACCACCTGGGTGACCGGACGGAACGTGCCGGTGCCCCTCAGGTGCAGCGTGAACGGCAGGTGCGCGGCGGCCACGGCGGCCAGGTGCCGCTCGACAGCGGGCAGGTTCGCCGTCTGGATCTCGGTGGGGCCGAGCAACGTCACGTGCGCGGGCACCGCCAGCGGGTCGCCGGCCTCGATCCGCCGCCGGGTGAGCTGGACACCCCACGGCTCGGGGATGTCCACCGCGATGCCGATCTGGATGGTGTCGCCGGTCGGCGGCACCCCGCCACTGCGATCCACGCTGCGCGCCGCCCCTCCGAGCACCGACCCGTCCACAGGTATCGCGGCGCTACTCGCCACGTACGGGCGGGAAGAACCCGACCCGCTCGTACGCGGATCGCAGGGTCGTCGCGGCCACCGCACGGGCCTTCTCCGCGCCGGCCGCGAGCAGCTTGTCCAGCTGCGCCGGATCGTCGAGATAGGCGCGGGTGCGCTCCTGGATCGGGCGGACGAAGTCCGTCACCACCTCGGCCAGCTCCTTCTTCAGATCGCCGTAACCGCGGCCCGCGTACGCGGCCACCAGTTCGTCGATGCTGCGACCACTGAGCGCCGAATAGATGGTCAACAGGTTGGACACACCCGGCTTGGTCTCGGCGTCGAAGACGATCTCCCGGCCGGTGTCCGTCACCGCCGAACGGATCTTCTTCGCGGAGCGGGCCGGATCTTCGAGCAGATCGATGATCCCGGCCGGCGAGGACGACGACTTCGACATCTTCGCCGTCGGGTCCTGCAAGTCGGTGATCTTGGCAGTGTCCTTCACGATGTGCGGGGCGGGCACCGTGAACGTCGCACCGAACAGCGAGTTGAACCGCTGGGCCAGATCCCGGGAGAGCTCCAGGTGCTGGCGCTGGTCCTCGCCGACGGGCACCGCGTTCGCCTGGTAGAGCAGGATGTCGGCGGCCTGGAGGACCGGATAGGTGAACAGCCCGACGCTGGCCCGCTCGTTGCCCTGCTTCTGCGACTTGTCCTTGAACTGGGTCATCCGGCTCGCCTCGCCGAAGCCGGTGATGCAGCCGAGCACCCAGGCCAACTGGGGGTGCTCGGGCACCTGCGACTGGACGAACAGAGTGCTGCGTTCCGGGTCCAGCCCGACCGCGAAGAGCTGGGCCGCGGCCACCCTCGTCCGCTGGCGCAGCACCGCCGGGTCGTGCCCCGCGGTGATGGCGTGCAGGTCGACCACGCAGTAGAACGCGTCGTGAGTGTCCTGTAGCGCCACCCAGTGCCGGACCGCACCCAGATAGTTGCCGAGGTGGAACGAGTCGGCTGTCGGCTGGATGCCGGAGAAGACGCGGGGCCGGGCGGGAACGTCGGACATGGCGATAATTCTGTCAGCAAGCAACCCGGTCCGTCATGACGGGCCGGCGGGTCGGCTCCGGCCCGCCGGTGCCGGGGTGCTGACCTCGCGTGGTTCGCCAGCGCCGACCCGGCGCGTCGGCCCGACCGCGACCCGGCGGTGCTGCCCCGCCACCGTCTCCCGGGCCCGCTCGGGACTGCCCGCCGAGGCCGGCCCGGCGTCGTCCTCGCGGTGCTGCTCTTTGCTCTGCTCGCGGTGCTGCTCGGTGGCACGGTTGGCGGAGACGGCGAGTCGGGCCACCCGTCGGCCGTCCAACGTGAGCACCCGCAGCAGCCAGCCGGCCGGAATCTCGGCCGGATCGGGCCCGCCGACCTCGGTGGGCTCACCGGGCACCGGCACCTCGTCACCGCTGACCGGAAGCCGACCCAGCGCGGCCATGACGAATCCGCCCACCGTCTCGTACGGTCCGGAGGGAAGTGTCACCCCGGTCCGCTCGGCGAAGTCGGCGAGGTTGAGGCGACCGTCCACCACGGCGGGCAGGCCGTCGTGCACCGGGTCCGGGGCGGTGTCGTACTCGTCGTGCATCTCACCGACCAACTCCTCGATGAGATCCTCCAGGGTGACGATCCCGGCCGTGCCGCCGTACTCGTCGACCACCACCGCGAGGTGCTGGCCCTCCCGGCGCATCTCGGTCAGGGCGGCGAGCACCCGTTTGCTGCCCGGGAACCGCGTCACCTCGCGGGCCAGTTCGCCGACTGTGACACACGGGTCGACGTCCGGGCGCAACAGGACGTCACGGAGGTGCACGAAGCCCACCACGTCGTCATGGGTGCCGTCGGTGACCGGGTAGCGGGTGTGCGTTTCGGCGCGGACCAGTCGCGCGGCCTCGACGATGGTCAGCCGCGCCGGGAGGAAGACCACCTCGGTACGCGGCATCATCACCTCGCGGATCAGACTGGCACCGGCCACCAGGACCTCGTCGATGATCCGCCGCTCGTCCGGGTCGAGCACCGTGTTCGCCGCGACGAGGTCCCGAAGGTCGGCCTCGGAGATGCGCTCCCGGCCGGCCGTCGGACCGGTCCCGAGCAGATCGGTGACGATCCGGGTGGTGCCGTCCGCGGCACGGACCAGCACCCGGGCGACGGCCCGGGCGAACGGACCAGGGTCGCGGCGGGGGTTCACCCGCACGCGTCGCCGGAGCCCGGCACGGGCCACTTCCCGCATGACAGAGATGGTAGACACCGGGTGCCCGCCGCACCGGGGATCACGCGGAGCACTGCCTGAATGTTCGGCTCTGTTTAAACGTGAGAGATTATGATGGAATGGGGTTGACGGTGGTGTCGGCGAGGGCGCCGACCACCGCCCTAGTGTGATCACCGAAGGGCCACGTTCCGGGGCGGGCCAGGCAGGAGGCAACGACGTGAAACTGCTCGTCACCGGGGGCGCCGGCTTCATCGGAAGCGTGGTGACCCGGATGCTGCTCGACGCGGGTCACCAGGTGGTCATCCTCGACGACCTGCGCACCGGCCACCGTGCGGCTCTCGCCCCGGACGCCACCCACGTGGAGGCGTCCATCCACGACGCCGCCCGGGTCATCACCGCGGACGCCAGGTTCGACGGGGTGCTGCACTTCGCCGCCCTGATCGCCGCCGGAGAGTCGATGGTCAAGCCGGAGCTGTACTGGCAGAACAACACCATCGGCACGCTCGCCCTGATCGACGCGGTCCGGGCCGCCGGGGTGCCCCGGATGGTCTTCTCATCCACCGCCGCCGTCTACGGCAACCCCACCGAACTGCCCATCACCGAGAACGCGGTGAAGGCACCCACCAACACGTACGGCGCCACCAAACTCGCCGTCGACATGGCACTCACCTCCGAGGCGATCGCGCACGGGCTGGCCGCCGTGTCGCTGCGCTACTTCAACGTGGCCGGCGCCCACCTCGACGGCGACATCACGCTCGGCGAGCGACACGACCCGGAGACGCACCTGATCCCGATCGCGCTGGACGTCGCCGCCGGCCGGCGGGAGAAGCTCCAGCTCTTCGGGGACGACTACCCCACAGTGGATGGCACCTGCGTCCGCGACTACATCCACGTCGCCGACCTGGCCCGCGCGCACCTGCTGGCGCTGGACGCCGCAACCGGCGGCCAGCACCGGATCTACAACCTGGGCAACGGCAACGGCTTCACCAACCGCCAGGTCGTCGACGTGGTCCGCGAGGTCACCGGGCACCAACTGCCCGTCGAGGTCGCCCCACGCCGCGAGGGTGACCCGGCGGAACTGGTCGCGTCGTCCGCGCTGGCCCGCGAGGAGTTGGGCTGGGTGCCGCAGAAGCCGACCCTGCACGACATGGTCGGGGACGCCTGGGCCTTCTACCGCGCGCACATCCTGGGGCAACGGTGAGCGCGAGGAGTGAGCCGGGTTTGCGAGCCCCGCAGTCGCGAACGGAGATGGCACGGTGAGCGCGAGGAGTGAGCCGGGTTTGCGAGCCCCGCAGTCGCGAACGGAGATGGCACGGTGACCCACCCGACCGATTATGTCGCCGAGCGGGCCGCCGCTGGCTTCGCCGCGCAGTTCGGCGGCCAGGCTGCCGGCCGCTGGGCCGCCCCCGGCCGGGTCAACCTGATCGGTGAACACACCGACTACAACGACGGCTTCGTGCTGCCGTTCGCGCTGCCGATGCGTACCGTCGTCGCGGCCGACCGGCAGGACGGGGAGCACTGGACGGTCTGGTCCGAGCTGTCCGGCGAGGCGATCACCTTCGGCGCGGACGACGTCGCCGAGCCGGGTCGGGTCACCGGCTGGGGCGCGTACGTCGCCGGGGTGGTCTGGGCGCTGCGCGACGCAGGTCACCAGGTGCCGGGCGCCCGGATGGCGATCGCCTCCGACGTGCCGCTCGGTGCCGGGCTCTCCTCCTCGGCCGCGCTGGAGTCGGCAGTGCTCGCGGCCCTGCTCGACCTCGGCGAGCTGGCACTCGCCCCGGATCTGCAACCCCGGCTGGCGCAGCGGGCGGAAAACGTCTACGTGGGCGCGCCGACCGGCATCATGGACCAGTCCGCCGCGATCCGGTGCCGTGCCGGGCACGCCCTCTTCCTCGACTGCCGCGACGAGTCCGTCGAGCACATCCCCTTCGACCTGGACGCCGCCGGGCTGGCGGTGTTGGTCATCGACAGCCGGGCGCCGCACCGCCACGCCGACGGGGAGTACGCGGCCCGCCGGCGCTCCTGCGAGGTCGGGGCCAGGGCCCTCGGTGTTGCCGCCCTACGCGACGTGGGCGTCGACGAGCTCGACGCCGCGTTGGCGAAGCTCGACGACGAGGAGACCCGGCGACGGGTCAGGCACGTGGTGACCGAGGACCAGCGCGTACTGGACACTGTGGCGCTGCTCCGCGCCGCCCGGGTCCGCGACATCGGCCCGCTGCTGACCGCCTCCCACGTCTCGATGCGGGACGACTTCGAGATCACCGTGCCCGAGGTCGACACCGCGGTCGAGGCGGCGTTGGCAGCCGGTGCGCTGGGCGCCCGGATGACCGGCGGCGGCTTCGGCGGGTGCGTGCTCGCGCTGATCGAGGCCGACCGGGCCGATGCGACAGCCGCCGCAGTGACCGACGCGTACGCCGAACACGGCTTCACCGCCCCCGGCACCGTGACGGTCCTCCCCTCCCCCGGCGCCACCCGCCTCCCCTAACCCCGCCACCCGCTGCCCGGACCCCCACCCCCGCCCACCCCCGCCACCCCCCGGTTGATCAAGAGGTTTGCGTCAATTCGAGCCCGAATCCTGACGCAAACCCCTTGATCACCGGGGAGGGCGGGGAGGGGCGAGGGCGGGGGTGCGGGGCTGGGGGGCGGGTGGGTTAGCTGGCTTCGACGATCATGGCGGCGCCTACCGTGCGGTTGGTGGCCTCGTCGATGATGACGAAGCCGCCGGTGGTGCGGTTGCGGCGGTACTCGTCGGCCAGCAGCGGCACCGTGGTGCGGAGGCGTACCCGGCCGATCTCGTTGAGCCGCAGTTCGTCTGCCGACTCGTCGCGGTGCAGCGAGTTGATGTCCAGCCGGTAGTGCAGCCCTCGCACGATCGCCCGGGCGGAGCGGGTGGTGTGCTTGATGGCGTACTTGCCGCCGACCCGCAGCGGCGCCGTCTCGTCCATCCAGCAGACCATCGCCTCGATGTCCTGGGCGACCGCTGGCGCGTTGTTCGGCCGGCAGATCAGGTCACCGCGGGAGATGTCGATCTCGTCGGCCAGTCGTACCGTCACCGACATCGGCGGGAACGCCTCCGGGACCGGCCCGTCGGCGGTCTCCACGGCGGCGATCCGGCTGGTGAAGCCGGAGGGCAGCACCATCACCTCATCGCCCGGCTTCAGCACGCCGGAGGCGACCTGGCCGGCATAGCCGCGGTAGTCGGTGACAGTGGTGGACTGCGGACGGATCACGTACTGCACCGGGAACCGGACGTCGACCAGGTTGCGGTCGCTGGCGATGTGCACCCGCTCCAGGTGGTGCAGCAGCGACGGGCCCTCGTACCACTGCATGTTGTCCGACCGGGTGACGATGTTGTCGCCGCGCAACGCGGACACCGGCACCACTGTCAGGTCCGGTACGTCGAGCTTCGCCGCGAACGCGGTGAACTCGTCGGCGATCCGCTCGTAGACCTCCTGCGACCAGTCGACCAGGTCCATCTTGTTGACACAGAGGACCAGGTGCGGCACCCGCAGCAGGGAGCAGAGGAACGCGTGTCGACGGGACTGCTCGACGAGGCCCTTGCGGGCGTCCACCAGGATCAACGC
The DNA here is from genome assembly GCF_040630995.1 of Micromonospora sp. NPDC005710. Taxonomy (NCBI): domain Bacteria; kingdom Bacillati; phylum Actinomycetota; class Actinomycetes; order Micromonosporales; family Micromonosporaceae; genus Micromonospora; species Micromonospora sp. NPDC005710. The sequence continues at coordinate 25,161 of NZ_JBEXYP010000006.1, forward strand.
GAGGTCCGCTGTCGATGCCCCGGTGACCATGTTGCGGGTGTACTGGATGTGGCCGGGGGTGTCGGCGATGATGAACTTGCGCCGGGGGGTGGCGAAGTACCGGTACGCCACGTCGATGGTGATGCCCTGTTCCCGCTCGGCCCGCAGGCCGTCGGTGAGCAGGGCCAGGTTCGTGTACTCGTCGCCGCGGGCCGCGCTCACCGCTTCCACAGCGGCCAACTGGTCGGTGAAGAGCGACTTGGTGTCGTAGAGCAGCCGCCCGATCAGGGTCGACTTCCCGTCGTCCACGCTGCCGGCGGTGGCGAACCGCAGCAGGTCCATCGGCCGGGCCTCCGGACTTGCCGAGGTGACAGCCCGGGCCTCCGCGTTCTCGGACGCCATGATCTCGGTGCTCATCAGAAGTAGCCCTCCCGCTTGCGGTCCTCCATGGCGGCCTCACTGACCCGGTCGTCACCACGGGTGGCGCCGCGCTCGGTGATCCGGGTGGCCGCCACCTCCTCGATGACCTTCTCCACGGTGTCCGCGTCGGATCGGACCGCTGCGGTGCAGGAGGCGTCGCCGACGGTGCGGTAGCGCACCTGCGCCTTGAACCGTTCCTCACCCGCGCGGGGGCGGAAGAACTCGTTGACGGCGTAGAACATGCCGTCGCGTTCGATCACCTCGCGCTGGTGCGCGTAGTAGATCGACGGCAGCGGTATGCGTTCCCGGGCGATGTAGTGCCAGACGTCCAGTTCGGTCCAGTTGGACAGCGGGAAAACCCGGATCGACTCGCCCGGGTGGTGCCGGCCGTTGTACAGCGACCACAGCTCCGGCCGCTGGTTCTTCGGGTCCCACTGGCCGAACTCGTCGCGGAAGCTGAACACCCGCTCCTTGGCCCGGGCCTTCTCCTCGTCCCGGCGGGCGCCACCGAACAGCGCGTCGAAGCGGTGCTTCTCCACCGCGTCCAGCAGCACCGGTGTCTGGATCCGGTTGCGCATGCCGTCGCCGGACTCGCGGACCATGCCGCTGGCCAGGGCCTCCGGCACGCTCGCCACCACGAGGTGCAACCCCAGCTCGGCGACCCGTTGGTCGCGGTATTCGAGGACCTCGGGGAAGTTGTGCCCGGTGTCGACGTGCATGACCGGGAAGGGGATGTTGGCGGGGGCGAACGCCTTCTGCGCGAGCCGCAGCATGACGATCGAGTCCTTGCCGCCGGAGAAGAGCATCACCGGGCGTTCCATCTCGGCGACCACCTCGCGCATCACGAAGATGCTCTCGGCCTCCAGGGCGTCCAGGTGGGAGACCTGGTACGCCGCCGGGGTGGTCATGACACCAGCTCGATTGGCTCGCTCATCCGAATTCCAGACCTTTCCGGTCGGGCATGTCAAGAAGACGCTCAGGCTACCCGGAATGTCTGTGCAGCGCTGCAAGCAACCGGGTGGCGAGATCCTCGCGGCAGACCAGAAGGTCCGGCAGGCGCGGATCCGCCTCGTTGTATCTCAGCGCAGAACCGTCGATCCGGGAAGCGTGCAGTCCGGTGGCCGTCGCCACAGCGACCGGGGCCGCCGAGTCCCACTCGTACTGCCCACCCGCGTGGATGTACGCGTCCACCTCGCCGGTGACCACTGCCGCGATCTTCGCTCCGGCCGACCCCATCGGCACCAGGTGCGCCCCGACGTCCTCGGCGAGGTCGGTCAGGAAGACCGGCGGCCGGCTCCGGCTCGCGGCCAGGCGGATCTTCCGCTCACCGGCCGTCGCCGCCTCGACGGTCATCGGCGGGTACGCCGGCGGGTAGTCGGTGCCCAGCACCCGGTCCTGGGCCGGCAGCCCCACCGCCCCGGCGACGAGCCCGTGCGGACTCGGCGCGTTGCGTGCCCAGAGCGCCACGTGCACCGCCCAGTCCGAGCGGCCCTCCTCGGAGAACTCCCGGGTGCCGTCCAACGGGTCGATGATCCACACCCGGTCCGCGTTCAACCGCGACACCGCTCCGGTGTTCACCTCCGCGGCCCAGGCCAACCGCGACCCCTCGTCCTCCTCGGAGAGCACCGCGTCGCCCGGACGCCACTTCGCCAGCTCCGTGCGGATCAGGTCGTGCGACACCTTGTCCCCGGCCGACTTGAGTGCGCCGCCGTCGGCGAAACCCATCTCCGTGCGCAGGTCGAGCAGCGCCTGACCGGCCCGGGACGCCAACCATCGGGCGAACGCGCCATCGATCATCGGAGGACTGCTCATCTGCCCGCTCCCGTCGCCTCGCCGCGCTGCCCGAACGGGCCGATCCGCCGCGACTCGCGTCGCCGGTCGCGGCACGCCGAAAGGCGCAGACTACCGGCCCGGAGTTTCCGATTCGGGTACGCCCCGCCCGGCTCAGCCGCCGTGGTAGAGGTTCTGGGTCGGCTCCACGCCCTTGGTGATCACCGACTCCACCACGTCAGCGGCCCGGTCCACGAGGAAATCCAGCTCCTTGCGCTCGGCCGCGCCAAAATCCGACAGCACGTAGTCCGCCGGATCCTGCCGCCCCGGCGGCCGGCCGACCCCGAACCGCACCCGGGTGTAGTCCTTGGTGCCCAACGACTTCGACATCGAGCGCAGGCCGTTGTGCCCGCCCTCGCCACCGCCGAACTTGACCCGCACCTGGCCGAACCCGATGTCCAACTCGTCGTGAACCGCGATCACCTGCGTCGTCGGCACCTTGTAGAACTGCGCCAGCGCCGCGACCGGCCCGCCGGAAAGGTTCATGTACGTCAGAGGCTTCACCAGCACCAGCTTCGGCCCACCGAACCCGAGCCGCGCCTCGGCCACCTCGGCCACCGCCCGCTTGTGCCTGCCGAAACGCGCACTCACCCGCCCGGCCAGCAACTCAGCCACCATGAACCCGACGTTGTGCCGGTTTCCGGCGTACTCCCGGCCCGGGTTGCCCAGGCCGACCACCAGCCACGGCCCCGCCTCGTCCGTCACGACCCGTCCCTTCCGACGCCCATGCCACCGACTCCCGATATGCCGACAGGCGCCCCCGAACATCCGGGGACGCCTGTCGCACAGTACGAACGAACCGATCAGGCCTCGGTGCGCGCCTCGGTCGTCTCGTCGGCACCCTCGGAGCCCTCGGTGGTCTCGCCGACCTCGGCCTCGTCCTCGTCGGTGGCAACCTCGACCTCGGGCAGCGTCGCCTCGAGCTGCTCGGCGGTCGGGGCGGCGGTCACCGACGCGACGGTCAGCTCCGAGTCGGCGGCCAGCTCGACACCGGTCGGCAGCTCGACGTCGCCGGCGGTCACCTGGGTGCCCGCCTCCATGCCCTCGATCGACGCCTCGAGGTGGTCCGGGACCTTGGTGGCGTCAGCGGTCACCGAGAGGGTGTCGTGGTCGTGCACGATCAGGGTGTCCCGGGCGGCCTCGCCGGTCAGCTGGACCGGGACCTCGACGGTGACCTTCTCGCCCCGGCGGACCAGGATGAGGTCGACGTGCTCGAAGGTGTCGCGGATCGGGTCACGCTGGATCGCCTTCGGCAGCGCCAGCACCTGGGTGCCGTCGGTGATGTCGATCGCGAAGAGCTGGTTGGCACCGCCCTTGCGGATCGCGGCGGCGAACTCCCGCGACGGCAGCGCGATGTGCTTGGGCTTCTCGCCGTGGCCGTACAGCACGGCTGGCACCTTGCCGGCCCGGCGGGTACGGCGGGCACCACCCTTGCCGAACTCGGTACGGGGCTCGGCGCTGATCTTTACCTCGGACACGGGGAAACTCCTGATGCTTTTCGCTGCGGCGGCTTGTCGTCTAACGGTGCTGGGGCGAGGGGCTCGCTGGGGCTCATGCGTCATGAACGACTGCCCGGAGCACCGCGTCGATGACGGCACCTCCGTGCGGCGCTTTTCAGCGGCCCGCCGGGCACCCTCGCCGTGGCAACCGCACCAGTCTACCCGAGCTGTTTCCAGGGTTTCCGGCAGTCCCCGAACACTGCTCGGGGCCGACCCGCCGGTGGTGCTCCCACCGGCGCGCCGGCCCCGTTTCGGTCAATTTGCCGACCCCGCGTCCGCCAGCGTGTCGAGCGGCGGAATCGGGGCTACGTGCTCAGCTCAGGCCACCGAAGAGGGTGGTCACCGAGCCGTCGTCGAAGACCTCCCGGATCGCCCGCGCCAGCAGCGGCGCGATCGACAACACGGTGAGCTTGTCCAGCTGCTTCTCGGGCGGGAGCGGCAGCGTGTTCGTCACCACGATCTCGCTGATCGAGCTGTTCTTCAGCCGCTCGGTGGCCGGGTCGGAGAGCAGGGCGTGGGTGGACGCGACCACGATCTCCGCCGCACCGGACTCCTTGAGGATGTCGGCGGCCTTGGCGATCGTCCCACCCGTGTCGATCATGTCGTCGACGATCAGGCAGACCCGACCCTCCACCTCACCGACCACCCGGTTCGCCACGACCTGGTTGGGCTTCATCGGGTCACGGGTCTTGTGGATGAACGCCAGCGGGCAGCCGCCCAGCCGGTCGGTCCACCGCTCGGCAACCCGTACCCGACCCGAGTCCGGTGCCACCACCGTCATCGGCCGGCCAGCGTACTTGTGCTCCACGTACTCGGCCAGGATGTCCATCGCGAAGAGGTGGTCCACCGGGCCGTCGAAGAACCCCTGGATCTGCGCGGTGTGCAGGTCGACGGTGAGGATGCGGTTCGCACCGGCGGTCTTCAGCAGATCCGCCACCAGGCGGGCCGAGATCGGCTCCCGACCGCGGTGCTTCTTGTCCTGGCGCGCGTACGGGTAGAACGGCAGCACCACGGTGATCCGCTTGGCCGACCCCCGCTTCAGCGCGTCCACCATGATCAGGGTCTCCATGACCCAGGTGTTCACCCCGTGCGTCACGGACTGCACCACGAAGGCGTCCGAACCACGTACCGAGTCCTTGAACCGTACGAAGATCTCGCCGTTGGCGAACTCGTACGCGTCGGTCGGGGTCGGCGCGACGCCGAGCACCTCGCCGATCTCCTTGGCCAACTCCGGAAAGCCACGTCCGGAAAAGAGCATCAGGCTTTTGCGGTTTTCGGCGACGATGCTGCCCATGGGCCCGTCTGCTCCCGTTTTGTCGGCGGTACCCGACCCGGTGGTGGTGGGTCGGGGACTATTCGGTTGCAGTATCTCCCGCGCCGGATGCGCCGCCCACCGTCTCGGTCCCCCCGTGGATTGCCTCACTGTGGCTTGCGGCACCAGTCGGACCGGACGCACCGTTCGCGTCGCTGGCCGGCCGCGCATCAGTGGCGTCGTGGGCCCGCTGCGCCGCCTCCGCGGCGGCGGTGCCGGCCCGCCGCTTGACCACCCAGCCCTCGATGTTGCGCTGGCGCGCCCGGGCGACACCCATCGCCCCGGCCGGTACGTCGTCGATGATCACCGAACCGGCCGCCGTGTACGCCCCGTCACCCACCTCGACGGGTGCCACGAACATGTTGTCCGCACCGGTCCGCGCGTGGCTGCCGATCACCGTCCGGTGCTTGTTGACCCCGTCGTAGTTCACGAAGACCGACGCGGCACCGATGTTCGTCTGCTCGCCGATCGTCGCGTCGCCGACGTACGTCAGGTGCGGCACCTTCGCGCCGGCGCCGATCTGCGAGTTCTTCACCTCGACGAACGTGCCGACCTTTGCCTTCTCGGCCAACTGGGCGGCGGGCCGCAGGTACGCGTACGGCCCGACGGTGGCGCCGGCGCCCACCTCGGCGCCGACGGCGTGGCTGCGGATCACCGACGCGGCGGGGCCGACGACGGTGTCGATCAGGGTGACGTCCGGCCCGATCAGCGCGCCCGCGCCGATGACGGTGCCGCCCCGCAGCTGGGTGTTCTGGTCGACCACGGCGTCCCGGTCCAGGGCCACGGTCACGTCGATCCAGGTGGTGGCGGGGTCGAGCAGGCTGACCCCGGTGCGCATCCAGGCTTCGTTGACCCGGTCGCGCAGCAGACCGCGCAGCGTCGCCAGCTCCACCCGGTCGTTGCAGCCGAGCGTCTCGACGTGGTCGACGGCGACGTGCACCGCAACCGGCTCACCTGCCGAGCGGAGCAAACCGAAGACGTCGGTCAGGTACTCCTCGCCCTGGTCGTTGTCGGTGGAGAGCTTGCCCAGCGCCTCGCGCAGCCGTACCGCGTCGAACGCGTAGATACCGGCGTTGATCTCCCGAATCGCGCGCTGCGTGGCGTCGGCGTCGCGTTCCTCGACGATCTGCTCCAGGCGGCCGTCGGCGTCCCGGACGATCCGGCCGAGGCCGGCCGGATCGGGCACCTCGGCGGCCAGAACGGTGGCCGCCGCGGCGGCTTCCTCGTGGGCGGTCACCAGCGCGCCGACCGTCTCGGGTCGCAGCAGGGGCACGTCTCCGTTGATCACCACGACGGTGCCGGCGCCGTCCGGTACGGCGTCGAGCGCGATCCGCACGGCGTGCCCGGTGCCGAGCTGCTCGGCCTGGAGGACCGGTGTGGCGTCCGGGGCGATCTCGGACAGGTGTGCCCGGACCTGGTCGGCACCGTGCCCCACCACGACGACTGTGCGGTCCGCGCCCAGCGGGGTGGCGGCGCTCAGCACGTGGCCGAGGAGCGTCCGACCGAGCAGGGGGTGCAGCACCTTGGGCAGTGTCGACTTCATCCGCTTGCCCTCACCGGCGGCGAGTACGACGACGGTACGAAGGTGGGGCTGGGGCACGACGTGGCTCCCGTCGGGACGGCGGACACTCTCGCGGCCATGCTAGCCGCGGGGCCCGGCACGTTCCCCTCTTACCCCCACCGGAGCCCAAATCGGACGTAGGTGGGCAGCTCGGCCGCCAGGGTTCGAACCTGAAATACGGGTACCAAAGACCCGGGTGTTGCCAATTACACCACGGCCGATCAGCGACACCGCACATGTCGCAAGAGGGATGTGGCGACATCCCGCCGCTACACCTTAGCGCCCCGACCGCCGGGCGCCATCGCTCATCCCGCCGCATCGGGAGCGATCGACGGAGTCGACCCGCGATGGGCAGCGGCCAATGCCCCGACCAGAGCCGTCAGATTCCCGCCATCGGGCCTACTGACCAGCCATTTCGAGCGGTTACGCGAAGACCGTTCTAAACTTCGCCGTGCGATCTACGGTGCCGTAAGTTACGGTAACGTAGGCGTAGCTTCGTGATCCAAAACCATCCCCCTGCGAGGTCCCATGTCGACTGCTGTGCTCGATCCCAACACCGCCGGCCCCGGCCCGAAACCCCTCACCGATGGCAGCCAGTCGCCCGGCATCCTGGCCGCCCTCTGGGCTTTCGTGGTGATCCCCTTCGTCGCCCTGCTGGTCGCCGTACCGGTGGCGTGGGGCGGCTGGCTGGGCTGGACCGACGTGATCATCGGCCTGGTCTGGTACGTCGTCTCCGGGCTCGGCATCACGGTCGGTTTCCACCGCTACTTCACGCACGGCTCGTTCAAGGCCAAGCGGTGGCTGCGGGTGACCCTGGCGGTAGCGGGTTCGCTGGCGGTGCAGGGCGAGATCATCCAGTGGGTCGCCGACCACCGACGCCACCACGCCTTCTCCGATCTGGAGGGTGACCCGCACTCGCCGTGGCGCTTCGGCACCAGCTTCTGGGCGTTGACCCGGGGCCTGTTCCACGCACACGTGGGCTGGCTGTTCCGCCGGGAGCTGTCCAACCGCGAGCGTTTCGCGCCGGATCTCATCGCCGACCGGGACATCAGCCGGGTCGATCGGCTCTTCCCCGTGCTGGTGGTCGTCTCGCTGCTCGGCCCGGCGCTGATCGGCGGCCTGGTCACCTGGTCCTGGCAGGGTGCGCTCACCGCGTTCTTCTGGGCCGGGCTGGTCCGGATCGGCCTTCTGCACCACGTCACCTGGGCGATCAACTCGGTGTGCCACGTCTACGGCGAACGTCCGTTCGCGATGCGTCAGGGCGACCGCGCGTCGAACTTCTGGCCGCTGGCGATCCTGTCGTTCGGCGAGAGTTGGCACAACCTGCACCACGCCGACCCGACCAGCGCCCGGCACGGCGTGCTGCGCGGTCAGGTGGACATCTCCGCCCGGGTGATCTGGTTGTTCGAGAAGGTCGGCGCGGCAACGCAGGTGCGCTGGCCAAAGCCGGAGCGCCTCGCCGCCAAGCTCGTGAAGCCCGTCGCCCCCCGCTGAAACCGGGCGGTGCACGGGGATGCCGCCTGGCAGGATGGCTGGAGGACCGAGCCATGCGGGCAACCAGGCGGCTCGGCGGACGGGGCGCCGGGCCCAATCCGGGTACGGTCGAACGGCGCGGCCCGGTGGTCGAACCGCCCGACAGTGAGGCGACGACGTGAACGGGCACAGCGGAGGCACCATTCCACGGCAGGGCGTCACCGAGCGCCAGCAAGGCGGCGACATGCCCGAGGCCAGTGACGAGGCGGGAGCAGCTGTCGGTGGCCGACGGGTGTTGCCGACGGCAGCACCCAAAGCCAAGGCGCCCTCCCGGGTCCGCATGTCGGCGGCCCAGCGGCGGGAGCAGCTGATCGCGACGGGCCGGCAACTCTTCGCCGAGCGTGGTTTCGACGCCACCTCCATCGAGGAGGTGGCGGCCCGCGCCAAGGTCTCCAAGCCGGTCGTCTACGAGCACTTCGGTGGCAAGGAAGGGCTCTACGCGGTGGTGGTGGACCGGGAGGTCCGAGCCCTGCTGGACCGGATCACCACGGCGTTGACCGCCGGGCATCCGCGGGAGTTGCTGGAGCAGGCGGCGTTGGCCCTGCTGACCTACATCGAGGAGGAGACGAGCGGTTTCCGGGTGCTGGTCCGCGAGTCGCCGCTGATGTCCGGCACGGCCAACTTCAGCAGTGTCATGAACGACGTGGCCCACCAGGTCGAGCACATCCTGGGCGCCGAGTACAAGAGCCGGGGGTACGACCCGAAGCTCGCCGAGCTGTACTCGCAGGCGCTCGTCGGCATGGTGGCGCTGACCGGCCGCTGGTGGCTGGAGGTGCGCAAGCCGCGCAAGGAGACGGTGGCGGCGCACCTGGTGAACCTCGCCTGGAACGGGTTGTCGCACCTGGAGGCGAAGCCGACCCTGATCACCGCACGGCGTACCTGACCTCGGTCAGCGGCGGTGCACGTCGGCCACCGGGTGCTTGCGGTGCTCGAGTTCCGCCTCGGCGGATTCCGGCGGGCCGACCTTGTCGTAGAGGCCGGTGCCGAGCAGGATCAGGCCGAACAGCATCGACACGATGACTGTCGACATCGAGAAGTTGAGGACGTTCGCTCCGGTCTGCAGCACCGACATCGTCAGGATGCTCGTCACCAGGAACACCACGCCCGCTGTGAGGTTCATGTAGTGGCCGAGGTTGGTGCGCCGCGAGGCCCCGATGATCAGGACGACCCCGAAGATCACCGAGGCCAGCGAGAAGGCCAGGTTGGTCCGGAGCCCGAGGGCCCAGGTGCTGTTGCGGGCGAAGAGCGGGTCACCGATCGTCTCGGCCACGCCCCAGACGCCGAAGACCAGAATGTAGAGCCCGACGAGCCCGGAGAGGATCCGGTAGAGCGGCCGTGCCGGATGGTTGACCGGAAAGTGCGGCATGCCAGACCCCCTGATATGACCGTTTCAGGGGAATTGTCGCCCAGGTTCGCGCCAAGTGTCCGAAGAACCACAAAGCCGACGAGGTCCGCCGACAGGCAGGACCAGGTCAGGTTTTCGCCGGAGCCCGAGCTGCGCAGGGATCAAGCCTGACCGCCGGGAGCAGCTCGGGCTCCGGCGAAAACCCACTGCCGCAACCGCAAAAGATCAGAGAACCAGGCGAGCCTTGTGGAACGCCTCCGCCTCGTCCTCCGAGCCGACCTTGCCGTACATGCCGACCATGAGCAGCACCAGCGCGGCAGTCATCACGACGATCACGGTGGCGATGCTGAAGTTGAAGATGTTGGCGTCGGTCCGGATGAACGCGAGACCCGCCAGGCTGACCACCATGAGGCTGTACGCCAGCCACTGGTTGATCACCACGTCGATGTTGCGGCCGAGCCCGGTGCCGACCAGCACGACGATCCCGAGCAGCACGCAGAGCAGCGAGAAGCCCAGGTTGGTGCCCTGACCGAGCACCCGGGTGTCGTCCTGGGCGAGGATCTCGTTGCCGGTGCTCGTGATGATGCCGAGCACACCGAAGACGACCAGGTACAGACCGGTCAGCCCGCCGATCGCCCGGTAGATCGGCCGCGCGGGGTGGTTGACGGGGGTGTGTGCCATGTCTGTGTCTCCAACGCCGTGGGGTAGGTGTCGCCGACGATTGTCTCGCATGTGGTGGTGTGACGCCGCACACGGGGCCCGGGCCGGCGCGCCCGGCCGGTCAGGTCTCGGGCAGGTCCTCGGCGAGGGTCATCCAGGTCTCCTCGATCCGCTCCCGTTCGGCGCGCAGATCCTTGAGTTGGGTGTCCAACTCGGCGACCCGGGCGTAGTCGGTGGCGTCCGTCGCGAGCTGGTCGAGCAGCACTGTCTCGCGCTGGTCCAGCTTGCCGAGCTGCCGCTCCAGCCGGGTCAGCTCCTTACGGGCCTGCCGCACCTCGGCGGCCGATCTGCCACCTCCCGAGGGGGCGGCGGGCGCGGAGGTCGACGTGACGCCCGGCCGAGGAGAGCCGGCCCGCTCGGCGGTCCGCGCGAGGTATTCGTCCACGCCGCCCGGAAGGTGCACCAGCCGACCGTCGCCGAACATCCCGTACGCCGTGTCGGTGACCCGCTCGATCAGGTAGCGGTCGTGGCTGGCCACGATGATCGTGCCGGGCCACGAGTCGAGCAGGTCCTCCAGCGAGGCGAGGGTGTCCGTGTCCAGGTCGTTAGTGGGCTCGTCGAAGAGCAGCACGTTTGGCTCGCCGGCCAGCAACCGCAGCATCTGCAACCGGCGGCGTTCCCCACCGGACAGGTCACTGACCGGGGTCCAGAGCCGGCGGTCGTCGAACCCGAACACCTCGGCGAGCTGCGAGGCGGAGACCTCCCGGTCCCCGAGCTGCACCCGGCGGGCGACGTCCTCCACCGCCTCCAGCACCCGCAGGTGCCCGGGCAGCTCGGTGAGCTCCTGGGAGAGGAACGCGGGCCGCACGGTGGAGCCGGTGCCGAGGCGACCACCGTCGGGGCGGGTGATGCCGGCGAGCATTCGCAGCAGGGTGGTCTTGCCGGCACCGTTGGCGCCGAGGATGGCGATCCGGTCGCCGGGGCCGACCTGCCAGGTGACGTCCCGCAGGATCTCCTTCGGGCCGGCGTGCAGCTCGACGTTCTCCAGGTCGTACACCTGCTTGCCGAGCCGGGAGGTGGCCATCCGCTGCAACGACATGGTGTCGCGAGCCGGCGGCACGTCGGCGATCAACGCGTTCGCGGCGTCGATGCGGAACTGCGGCTTGGAGGTCCGGGCGGGCGGGCCACGGCGCAGCCAGGCGATCTCCTTGCGGAGCAGGTTCTGCCGGCGGGCCTCGGTGGCGGCCGCGATCCGCTCGCGCTCGGCGCGGGCGAGGATCCAGGCGGCGAAGCCGCCCTCGTAGGCGCGGACGGCCTGGTCGGCGACCTCCCAGGTGGTGGTGCAGACCGCGTCCAGGAACCACCGGTCGTGGGTGACCACGACCAGGGCGCCCTTGCGCCCAACCAGGTGCCGGGCCAGCCAGTCGACACCGCCGACGTCCAGGTGGTTGGTGGGCTCGTCGAGGATGAGCAGGTCGGCGTCGCGGACGAGCAGCGCGGCGAGGGCCACCCGGCGGCGTTCGCCACCGGACATCGGGCCGACCGGCTGGTCGAGGCCGAGGTGCGGCATGCCGAGGCCGTCGAGGATGGCCCGCACCCCGGAGTCGCCGGCCCACTCGTGCTCGGCGCCCATGCCCTCGGCGAGCCAGGCGGTGCCGAGCACCACGTCCCGGACGGTCGCCTCGGGGGCCAACGCGAGCTGCTGCGGCAGCCAGAGCACGCGCAGGTCACGGCGGTGGGTCACCCGGCCGTCGTCGGGGTCCTCCTGCTTGGTGAGCAGCCGCAGCAGGGTGGACTTGCCGGCGCCGTTGAGGCCGACCACACCGATCCGGTCGGCGTCGTCCAGGCCGAGCGAGACGTCCGTGAGCAGCCGCCCGGCGGCGCCGTACCCCTTGGACACCCGGTCCAGATTGACGATGTTCGCCACGTTCCACCCTTCATGATCAAGGCGTCCGGGTGCCGGCGGGCACCTGGACGCCTGTCCCAAGGGTACGCGGACGCCCCGAACGCCCGCGCCGCGTGCCGGCCGGCCCGGTCGGAGGCGTTCTCAGCCGACGCGGGCGCCGGCTACCGGACCGCGCGCGACCCGCGCCTCCCGGCAGACGCCGGCGGCGGTCAGCTCGGCGGCGATCCGCTCCGCGTCGGCCGCGTCGGCGGCGAGGAACACGCAGGTCGGCCCGGAGCCGGAGACGATTCCGGTGAGCGCACCGGCCGCCTCGCCGGCCTTCAACGTGTCGGCGAGCGCCGGGCGCATGGCCAGCGCGGCGGCCTGGAGGTCGTTGCCGAGCGTACTGGCGAGCACCCGGGGGTCACGCTGGCGCAAAGCGCCCAGCAGGGCGTCGGTGCTGCCCAGCGGGGTGCCGGCGGCGCCGGAGTCGCGGAGCCGGTCCAACTCCCGGTACGCGGCAGGCGTGGACAGGCCGTCGTCGGCGATCGCCACCACCCAGTGCCAGGAGGTGGGGCGGGCCAGCACGGGGCTGATCGCCTCGCCCCGGCCGGTGCCCAGCGCGGTGCCGCCGTAGATCAGGAACGGCACGTCGGACCCGAGGTCGGCGGCGATGCCCGCCAACTCGTCGCGGGACAGCCCGGTGCCCCACAGCGCGTCGCACGCCACCAGCGCGGCGGCAGCGTCGGCACTGCCACCGGCCAGCCCACCGGCGAGCGGGATCTGCTTGCGCAGGTGCAGTCGGGCGTGCGGCAGCACCCCCGCGTACCCGGCGAGGGCGTGCGCAGCGCGGATCACCAGATTGGTGTCGTCCAGCGCCAACTCGCCGGTGCCCTCGCCCTCCATGGTCAGGGCGAGGGTGTCGCCCCGGCGGGCGGTCAGCTCGTCGTAGATCGAGATGGCGTGGTAGATCGTGTTCAGCTCGTGGTAGCCGTCCCGGCGCAGGGGGCCCACCCCGAGGTGCAGGTTGACCTTCGCGGGCACCCGCACCCGCACCGGGCCGATGGCCCCGCGTCGCTCGTCGTCGTCCGGTCGCCAGGCCTCGGTCACGGGGTGGTGTCCCGCAGGTGCAGACGGATGTCGAACGGCTTGGCCACGATCAGCTCCTCGGCAGGCACGGCGTCAGCCTACTTCCCGGCCGGCGTACCGGCCGGAGCCGACGCGGCGATGGCGGCGAACTGCTCGACGGTCAGTGACTCCCCACGGGCACCGGGGTCGACGCCGGCGGCGGTGAGCGCCGCGGCCGCCCGGTCCGCGCCGCCGGCCCAGCCGGCCAGCGCGGCGCGGAGGGTCTTGCGGCGCTGCGCGAACGCCGCGTCCACCACGGCGAAGACCCGTTCGCGGGGTACGTCGGTGCGGGGCGGCTGGCGGCAGGTGAAGGCGACCAGGCCGGAGTCGACGTTGGGCACCGGCCAGAACACGTTCGGCGGCACCTTGCCGGCGCCCCGGGCCTCGGCGTACCAGGCGAGCTTCACCGACGGGATGCCGTACACCTTGGAGCCGGGACCGGCGACGAGCCGATCGGCGACCTCCTTCTGCACCATCACCAGGCCGTGGCGCAGAGTGGGCAGCACGGCGAGCAGTTGGAGCACCACCGGCACGGCGACGTTGTAGGGCAGGTTCGCCACCAGCGCCGTCGGTGGCGGGTCGGCCAGTTCGGCGGCGGCGATGCGCAGCGCGTCCGCGCGGTGCACGGTGAGCCGGGCGGCGTCGGCTCCGGCGTGCCGCGCGACGGTCTCCGGCAGCGCCCCGGCGAGCACCGGGTCGATCTCCACGGCGTGCACGTGCCCGGCCACCGGCAGCAGCCCCAGGGTCAGCGAGCCGAGCCCGGGCCCCACCTCCAGGGCCACGTCGTCGGGGGTCAGGCCGGCGGCGGTGACGATCCGACGCACCGTGTTCGGGTCGTGCACGAAGTTCTGGCCCAGCTTCTTGGTGGGCGCGACGCCCAGCCGGGCGGCGAGTTCCCGGATCTCCGCCGGGCCGAGCAGGCTCACCACGGGCCGAAGGCCCGGTCGCCGGTGGCGGAGATGGCCGCGCACAACTCGTCCAGGTCGCGGCCGGTGGTCGCGGCGAGCGCACGGACGGTGAGCGGGATCAGGTACGACGCGTTCGGCCGGCCGCGGTACGGCATCGGGGTGAGGTAGGGGGCGTCGGTCTCCACGAGCAGCTGATCCACCGGGGTGAGCGCGGCGGCCTCGCGCAGCGCCGTCGCGCTGCCGAAGGTGACGGTGCCGGCGAAGCTCAGCAGGAAACCGCGGCGGACGCACTCGCTGGCGAAGTCGGCGTCGCCGGAGAAGCAGTGCAGCACCACCCGGTCGGGGGCACCCTCGTCGTCGAGGATCCGCAACACGTCGGCGTGCGCGTCGCGGTCGTGGATGACAAGCGTCTTGCCGTACCGCTTGGCGATGGCGATGTGCGCCCGGAAGCTCTGCTCCTGCGCGGCACGCCCCTCGTCACCGGTCCGGAAGAAGTCCATCCCGGTCTCGCCGATCCCCCGGACCCGGTCGCGGGCGGCGAGTGACTCGATCTCCCGCAACGCCTCGTCGAGGTCGCTGAGCCGGGGCGCCTCGTTGGGGTGCAGCGCCACGGTGGCCAGCACGGCCGGGTACCTGTCGGCGGTGTCCGCGCCCCACCGCGAGGAGGCCACGTCCACGCCCACCTGGACCAGCCGGTCCACGCCGACCTTCGTGGCCAGCGCGATGGCAACGGCCACCGGGTCGTCGGCCGGCCCGCCGCCGGGCACACCGGCCTCGCTGACCGTGATGTCCAGGTGGGTGTGGCTGTCCAGTACCGCCCGGGGCAGCGGCTCCGGGGCTGGCGGAAACTCTCCGGCCCGCCGGGCGGCACGCTCGCGGCGGGATTCAGTGGGCTCGCTCATCAGCGACAGCATCACACACCGGGCCTGTCCATCTGCCCGCCACCCGACGTTCACCCCGACTACGCCGCGCGACTCTACCGTCGCCAACGGGCCGACGCGGGCGGCGCGACGGCACCCGTCTCACCGGACAGAGGGAGGTGACGGCATGAGCGTCACCCCCCGGACCGACGGCACCGCTGGCGAACGCACCGGCCTGCACGTGGCGTTCGGCGGCGGCGTGTACCCGGCCGAGGAGATCGCCCGGGGTGCCGCGTACGAGTTGTTCAGCGCCGACGAGGTGGCCGGCTTCGAGTGGGCGCCCCGCCCCGGCAGCGCCCTGCCGTGGCGAAGGTTCGTGCACGTCACCGAGGTGACTGCTGTGCACGGGGCCACCGAACCGGCCGACGAGCCGGAGACACCGCTCCTGATGCCCGCCCACCGCGAGCGGGGTTGGGCCGACCTGCACCAGCTCAGCCAGCAGCCGGCGGCGGCGGGCGACCCGATGCTGACGATGGCACGCGCGTCGGCGGTGGTCCGGCGGGGCACCCGGATGATGAAGGTGCTCTCCGCCCAGCAGGTCGCCGGCTACGTCCGGGGTTGGTTGCCGCACGGCTTCTGCTACCGGGAGCACGACGTGGCGCACCTGCGGACGCCGGCGACGACCACTGTGCTGCGGACCGACGGCGACGCCGGCCGGGAGGGCCCGGACGTGGCGTACGCGCTGCGCTGGCGCGCGTCCGACCCGGGCGACTACGACGTGCCGGTGGGCCCCGCTCACCGTGGCCTGACCGCGCTGCCCTCGCGGGACCGGCTCGGCGCCCCGGTGCTCGGCACGGGCTTCGTGCCCAGCAACGGTCAGCTCATCCCGGAGTTCATCACCCGGGACTTCGCCGACCTGCCGATGCCGGCGAACGCCACCCTCGTCGCCTACCCGCCGGAGGGGGTGGAGGTGGTGCTGTACACCTACCAGGCCGAGCAGCGCGGCTGGCTACGGATGGTGGGCCCGCAGTGGCGACACCTGCTGGCGGCGGTGCCCGGCATCTCCCCGGATCAGGAGTACGTGCCGAACGCGGAGGCGCCCCGCTCCACCCAACTCGTCGGCATGTACGGCGACACCGAGTACGAGGCGGTGGCGGACCTGCCCGGCGGGTTCCGCGTGCTGGCGATGACCCGGGCGGCCCGTTACCCGGTGGACGCGGTGGCCCGCCGGGTCCGGTTCGCCCACTGGCGGGGAGTGCCGTGCCTGGTGCTGCGGGAGGAGGCCGGCTGGCTGCGGGTACGGTTGCGCTACCCGAACCCGGACACCGTGATCACCACCGGTGCGCAGTGTCAGGAACGGGGCGTCTACGAGGCGTGGGCGCCGGGCGCCGAGGTGACCGACGACCAGGTGATGGACACCAGGTACGCGATGTGACGGCGCGCGGCGGTCGGTCATCCGGCCGCCGCGCGGCGCGCGTTCACTCGGCCAGCCGGGCCAACTCCTCGTCGACGATCGACGGGTCGAGCTTGCGGAACACCGGCTTCGGCGTGGACAGCGGACGGCCCGCCTCGATCGACACCGACTCCCAGCGCGCGCCGACCGTGTAGTCGCCGGTGAGCACCGGGTACGCCGGGCCACCGTCCAGATCGTCGACCTGCTCGATGACGGGCATCGGCGCGTGTACGCCGATGCCGCCGAGCAGCTCGTGCACCTGCTGCGCCGAGTGCGGCAGGAACGGGGTGAGCAGCGTGTTGGCGTCGCTGATCACCTGGAGGGCGACGTGCAGGATGGTGCCCATCCGGGGCCTGTCCGCCTCGTCCTTGAGCTTCCAGGGTGCCTGCTCGGAGAGGTACCGGTTGGCCTCGGCGACCACCTTCATGGCCTCCCCGATCGCCTGCTTCTGCCGGTGCCGGCCGATCAGGTCGCCGACTCCGGTGAAGCCGGCCCGGGCGACGGCGAGCAGCGCCTCGTCGGCCTCGGTGAGCCCGGCCGGGTCGACCGGAGGGATCGCCCCGAAGTTCTTCGCGGCCATCGAGACGCACCGGTTGACCAGGTTGCCCCAGCCGGCGACCAGCTCGTCGTTGTTGCGGCGCAGGAACTCGGCCCAGGTGAAGTCGGTGTCGTTGCTCTCCGGGCCGGCGGCGGCGATGAAGTAGCGCAGCGCGTCGGCGTCGTAGCGCTCCAGGAAGTCGCGAACGTAGATGACCACCTTGCGGGACGAGGAGAACTTGCGCCCCTCCATGGTCAGGTACTCGCTGGAGACCACCTCGGTGGGCAGGTTGAGCCGGCCCAGCTCGCCCGGCTCACCGTCGCGGGAGCCCTCGCCCGAGTAGCCGGAGAGCAGCGCCGGCCAGATCACCGAGTGGAAGACGATGTTGTCCTTGCCCATGAAGTAGTAGGACTGGCTGTCCTTGCCGGCACCGTCGGTGGACCACCACCTGCGCCACGCGTCGGGGTCGCCGGAGCGGCGGGCCCACTCGATCGAGGCGGACAGGTAGCCGATCACCGCGTCGAACCACACGTAGATCCGCTTGTCCGACCGGTCCCGCCACCCGTCGAGCGGGATCGGTACGCCCCATTCCAGGTCCCTGGTGATCGCCCGGGGCTGGAGGTCGTCGAGCAGGTTGCGGGAGAACCGCAGCACGTTGGGCCGCCACCCCTCGCGGGTGTCCAGCCACTGCCGCAGCACCTCGGCCAGGGCCGGCAGGTCCAGGAAGAAGTGCTCGGTCTCGACGAACTTCGGAGCCTCCCCGTTGATCCGCGACTTCGGGTCGATCAGGTCGATCGGGTCGAGCTGGTTGCCGCAGTTGTCGCACTGGTCACCGCGCGCGCTGTCGTACCCGCAGATCGGGCAGGTGCCCTCGATGTAGCGGTCGGGCAGGGTGCGCCCGGTGGACGGGGAGATCGCGCCCATGGTGGTCTTCGGCACGATGTAGCCGTTGCGGTACATCCCCTCGAACAACTCCTGCACCACCGCGTAGTGGTTGCGGGTGGTGGTGCGGGTGAACAGGTCGTAGGAGAGGCCGAGGCCGTGCAGGTCCTCGACGATCACCCTGTTGTACCGGTCGGCCAGTTCGCGCGGGGTCACCCCGTCGGCATCGGCCTGCACCTGGATCGGCGTGCCGTGCTCGTCGGTGCCGGAGACCATGAGCACGTCGTGGCCGGCCATCCGCATGTACCGGGCGAAGACGTCGGAGGGAACGCCGAAACCGGAGACGTGGCCGATGTGGCGGGGGCCGTTGGCGTAGGGCCAGGCCACTGCCGCGAGAACGTGACTCATGAGCAGTGAGCCTAGTGACCCGTCCGGGGCGTTCGCGAACCAATAGGGGGTGCCCGCCCGGCGGACCGGGCCGACCACCCCGACCGTTGGTCCGATTTGTCGCCGACACGCGGCTCAACTGCCCGTTTCACCTCCTGAGGCGGTGTGCAATGAACGTCGTGACGGGCAGAGGAGCGGCGCGGGACCACGAGGACCGTCCCACCGGGTCGGCGGTCGGCGACGACCTCGCGCCCGAACCCGCCGCGCCCCGGGTCGCCGGAGTCGCGCCGCAGCCCCGGCCGGTGCCCGGCGCCGACCCGGGTGCGCAGCGGCCCACCCCGGCGGGGAGATCCGCCGCAGCGGCCCGCCCCACGCCGGCGGGGCCGTCGCCGACCCCGACCCGTCCGACCCCGGCGGCACCCGTACCCAGCCCGGTCCGGCCCGGCTCGTCGGGTCGGCCGGCCGACGCGGAGTCCGTCGAGGTGGAGCCGACCACCGGCGCGCCGGTGGACGCGGTGCCGCGTCGGGTGCCGGTCCGGCAGCAGGGACGCCAGCAGCGCGACCACCGCCCGGACGGCGACCCGCCGGACGACGACGGCGCTTTCTGGGCACCGATCGAGCAGGTGCACTGGGACGGCACCCCGGTCCGCAAGGACCCGGCGCGGTCGCGCGGGCTCCGACCGGCGTGGCGTCGGGCACCCAGCCGTACGCCGCCACCGCCTGACCCGCTGCCCGGGCTCGCCGCGCTCGTCGGGCTGAGCCTGGTCGTGGCCTTCTTCGCCTGGGTCAGCGCCGGCCCGTTCTGGCTCGCGGTCGGGCATGGCCGGACGGGCACCGTGGTGATCGACCACTGCTCCGGCGGCGGGCTCACCCAACGGTGCCGGGGCATCTTCACGGCCGACGACGGGCGGTTCGTCGCCCATGGCGTCCGGGTCAGCGGCGTGCCCGCCGAGGGAAGCGTTCCCGGCACCCCGCTGCCGGCACGGATGACCGGCCCGGACAGCGGCACCGCGTACGCGGACGTCGGCGTGGGCCGCCACCTGCGCTGGCTGCCCGGTCTGCTGGTGGTGATCGGCTGCACGGCCGGCATCGTCAGGTGGACCGGTTCGTCCCGGCTCCCCGGCCGACGGCACCGCCGCTGGGCGATCGCCGCCGCCATCGCCGGCCCCACCCTGATCACCGTCGGATTCCTCGCCACCGCGTGGTGAGCTGGTCGTCGGAGGGGCCCGACCACACCGGTCAGCTGTGCACGATCGTGTAGACGTCCCTGCGGCGCAGTGTGTACTCGGTGGCGACGTCGGTGATGGCGTCCCGGCGGGACCGGCCGGCGGCCTCCCGCTCGGCGACGGCGGCGCGCAGGGTGTCATCGTCGGGCCGTTCGGCGGCGGTCACCGGCGCTCCGGCCACCACCAGGGTGATCTCGCCACGCGGGTCTCCCTCGCTGGCCCACCGGGCCAGCTCGCCGAGGGGACGGCGGAGCACCTCCTCGTAGGTCTTGGTGAGTTCGCGGCAGAGCGCGGCCGGCCGGTCCGCTCCGAACGCGTCGGCCAGGTCGGTGAGGGCCGCCCCGATCCGGTGCGGGGCCTCGAAGAAGACCAGGGTGCGCTCCTCGGCGGCGAGCGCGCGCAGCCGGGATCGGCGGCCACCGGGGGTACGGGGCAGGAAGCCTTCGAAGCAGAACCGGTCGCAGGGCAGCCCGGAGACGGCGAGGGCCGTGGTGACCGCGCTCGGGCCGGGGGCCACGGTGATCGGCGCCCCGACCTCCAGCGTGGCGCGGACCAGCCGGTATCCGGGGTCGGAGACGCTCGGCATCCCACCGTCGGTGACGAGCGCCACCACGTACCCGCCGAGGATGGCCTCGACCAGTTCGGGGGTGCGCCGCTCCTCGTTGCCCTCGAAGTAGGAGACGATTCGACCGCCGACGGTGAGGTCGAGGTCGCGGGCCAGCCGGGTGAGCCGGCGGGTGTCCTCGGCGGCGACCACGTCGGCGCTGATCAGCACCTCTCGCAGTCGGGCCGAGGCGTCGGCGGGGTTGCCGAGTGGAGCACCGAGCAGAATCAGGCGCCCGACTTCGGACATTTCACCCACGGATTCGTCTCCTTCATTGACTGGGAATACCGGTATCAGGGACGACGGACGCCACCGGTCACCTTGGCAGCCTACGATCGCCGGGTGACGAGTGCGTCGACAGCGCAGAGCCCGAGCGCCGATCCGGACAAGATGATCCAGGCGACGGGTGAGCCCGGTGCCACCCAGGAGCCGACGGCACCCAGCGCCGAGGGCGGCGGGGTGGCCGCCACGCTGCGGCGACGGTTCGCCACCGTCGACACCCAGGCGGACCGGTTCTCCTGGCTGGCCACGGCGGTGGTGGTGGCCATCGCGGCGATCCTGCGCTTCGTCGGGCTGTCCAGCCCGAAGGGCAAGATCTTCGACGAGACGTACTACGCCAAGGACGCCTACGGGCTGATCTCCCGTGGTGTCGAGTGGAACTACAAGGACAACGTCCCGTCGTACGTGGTGCACCCGCCGCTGGGCAAGTGGTTGATCGGCATCGGCGAGTGGGCCTTCGGCTATCAGGACGCCGACTCCAAGGTCTCCGTCCCCGGGCACCTGATGACCACCGCGCCGGAGTTCGGCTGGCGGTTCTCGGCGGCCGTGATCGGCACGCTGTCGGTGCTGCTGCTGATCCGCATCGGTCGGCGGATGTTCCGCTCGACGGTGCTCGGCTGCGCGGCCGGCCTGCTGCTCGCCCTGGACGGCTTCCACCTGGTGCTGTCGCGCGCCGCCCTGCTCGACATCTTCCTTCTCTTCTTCGTGCTGGCGGCGTTCGGCGCGCTGGTGCTCGATCGTGACGCACGGCGTCGGCGCTGGGCCCGTGCTCTGGACGACGGGCTCGATCCGAGCCAGCCGGGCCGGGCCGGCCGCCCGCCGACCGGTTGGCGCACCTGGCCGTGGTGGCGGCTGGCCGCCGGGGTGCTGATCGGCTGCGCCTGCGCGGTGAAGTGGAGCGCCCTGTACTTCGTGCCGGCCTTCGCGCTGCTGGTGCTTTTCTGGGAGGTCGGCGTCCGCCGCTCGGCGGGGGTCCGTCGACCCTGGCGGGACACGCTCGTCGACGAACTTCCCTGGCTGGTGCTTGCGGGTGTGCTCATGGTGGGCACCTACCTCGCCACCTGGTCGGGCTGGCTGATCACCGACGACGGTTACTACCGGCTCGCGTCGGCCTACCCGAGTGCCCCGCTCAGCGACCGCCCGGTGATCGGTCCGCTGATCAACCTCTTCGAATACCATCGCGCGGCGTACGGCTTCCACGCCCAGTTGGACGACGCGCACAAGTACCAGTCGTGGCCGTGGCAGTGGTTGCTGCTGGGCCGGCCGGTGGCGTTCCACTACGCCAACACCGGGGTCTGCGGCGCGGCGACCTGCTCCTCGGAGATCCTGCTCCTCGGGACCCCGCTGCTCTGGTGGTCGTTCCTTCCCGCCCTGGTGGCCCTGGTCTGGCTGGGTGTGGCCCGTCGGGACTGGCGGGCCGGCGCGATCCTGCTCACCGTGGCCGCCGGGTTCTTGCCGTGGTTCTGGTTCGCCCTCGACGGTAGGACGATGTTCTCGTTCTACGCCGCGCCGGCGGTGCCGTTCCTGGTGCTGGCCGTGGTGTACGTGTTGGGCGCGATGATCGCGCCCGCCGGGGGTGACGTGGGTGTGGTGGCCCCGCTGGTGCCGGGTGACCCGAGTTACGAGCGCCGACTGGTGGGCAGCATCGCGGCGGGGGCGTACGTGCTGCTGGTGGCGCTCTGCTTCGCGTACTTCTATCCGATCTTCGTCGGCCGGGTGATTCCGTACTCGGACTGGCTGTCCCGAATGTGGCTCGACGGTCGGTGGATATAAGCATCGACAGGCGACGCGCCGCACAGCGCGACGGAAGAAGGGCCCGCACGCCGAAGCGTGCGGGCCCTTCTTGACAAAGACGCGCGCCCCGATCGCCTGCCACGGGGGAAGCGGGCGATTGGGGCGCGCATGAAGAGCTTAACCACCGCGCACCAGTGGCACAACGGGTCGACTTGGGTCAGATTTCCGACGATTGCCGGCCGGGTCGACACCTTCCCTCGCACAGTTGACCGAGGGTGACCCGCCGTGGACCCAGAGCGCGGGCGGGGTCGGTCCGAGGTGCCCGGTGACCCGGCCGGTGGCGTGAGTTCCGGGCCTGCCACCCAAACGATCATCCAAAGTGGATCTCACTACACTGCGGGTCGTGATCAACTTCAGACGATCGACGGCGGTCCTCCTCGGGCTGCTGGCGACCACCGCGCTGGCCGGGCCGACACAGGCCGACGAGGAGCCGGCGCCCGAGCCGCCCCGGGTCGAGCTGGTGCTCGACGTCAGCGGGTCGATGCGCGCCGCCGACATCGACGGACGCGCCCGGATCGCGGTCGCCCAGCAGGCCTTCAACGAGGTGGTGGACGCGCTGCCCGAGGAGACACAGCTCGGCATCCGAGTGCTCGGCGCGACGTACCGCGGCAAGGACAAGAAGGTCGGTTGCCAGGACACCCAGCAGATCGTTCCGGTCGGCCCGGTGGACCGGTCCGCCGCCAAGGCGGCGGTGGCGACACTTCGACCGACCGGGTTCACCCCGGTCGGGCTGGCGCTGCGCTCCGCCGCGCAGGACCTGGGCACCGGGGCCACCACCCGGCGAATCGTGCTGATCACCGACGGCGAGGACACCTGCGCACCGCCGGACCCGTGCGAGGTGGCCCGGGAACTGGCCGCCCAGGGCACCAGCCTGGTCGTCGACACCCTCGGCCTGGCCCCCGACGAGAAGGTCCGCCGGCAGTTGCTCTGCATCGCCGGCGCCACCGGCGGGACCTACACCGCCGCGCAGAGCGCCGAGGAGCTGACCGACCGGATCAAGCAACTCGTCGAGCGGGCCGGTGACACGCACACCCGGGCCCCGACGGTGGTCGGCGGCACGAACGCGTGCGACTCGGCGCCACTGCTCGCCCCCGGCGTCTACGCCGACCGGGAGGCGTTCTCCGAGCATCGCTACTACCGGGTGCCGATCCGCCCCGGGCAGGAGTTGCGGGCCTCGGTGAGCATGGCGCTGGACCGTGCCGTCAACCGGGACTACGGGGTGCTGCTGCGGGCCACCGCGGCCGACGGCCGGGAACTCGTCAGGGGTGCGGACGCCGGCAGCGGGCGGGCCGACGTGCTCTCCGCCGGGCTGCGCTGGTCGGCCGCCGCCGACGACGACGAGGACGCCGCCGAGACCGAGGAGAGCGCGGCACCTGTCGTCGAGCCCACCACCGTCTGCCTGGTGGTGAGCAACTCGTTCGCCCCGCGCCCCGGCACCGCGGCGACCCCCGGCATGCCCGTGGAGTTGACCATCGACGTGGTCGCCGCCGCACCCGCACCCGACGGACCGGACCTCGGGCGGGGCTGGGTGCTGCTCGCCCTGCTCACCGTCGCCGGGCTGATCACCGGTCTGCTCGCCGGCCTGCTCACCCGCTGGTGGGTCGCCACCTGGAGGGAGAACTGATGCGTACCGCTCTGTTCCGGTCGATGGCGACGCTGCTCGCCGCCGGTGGGGCCGCGCTGCTCCCCGCCGTGGCCGTCGCCGCACCGACCCCCTCCCCCGGTGCCACGCCGGTGAACCGGGCCGGCACGTCGTTCCTCACCGCCACCCCGATCACCGCCGGGCAGCCGGTCCGGGTGGACGCCTCGATCGGCGACCACCTCTACTGGTCGTTCCCGGCGGCGGCCGGCCAGGTACACGAGATCACCGCCACCGTCACCTTCCCGAAGGGACGCAGCGGCGCCTCCACCTGGACCGTGGACGTCTTCGACGGGCTGCGCCGACGCCAGGCGTGCACGGCGGGAGCACAGACCCCGGCGGTGGATGCGAAGGCGTCGAACGTGGTGCTGGGCTGCACGCTGCGCCAGGTGCGGCAGTGGGCGGAGCCCTGGTCGGCCGATCCGCTGCCCGGCACGTACGTCGTCCGGCTCTCCGTGATCGACCTGCCGGAGGCGGATCTGGGTGCGCCGGTCGACGTCGACCTGCTGGTCGGCACCATCGCCGACCGGGGCGCCTCGGCCGACGACGGCGAGTTGGCCGCCCCGCTGGTGCCGAACACCAGGGCCGGCACTGTGCTCAACGCCGTACCCCCGGCGGACGCGGACGCCGACGACGAGAGCGACCCGCTGACGGACTGGTTGCCGGATCTCGGCTCGCGCTGGGTCTGGACCAGCATCGGCGGCGTGCTCGCCGCGGTGGCCGGCGTGTTCGGTTTCGCGGTGACCCGGAGGCCGCGACGTCCCTGAAAACGCCTCCTCCGGTGGCCCCGCCCGGCGGCGGGGCCACCGGAGGCTCAGCGACGTCGGGAGCCGCGCGGCAACCAGCCGATGAACCGGTCCTGGAGCGACATCACCGGGGCAGCGCGCAGGTCTTCGGTGGCGGCGGCGAGGCAGGAGCCCAGATAGACGCTGAGCATGGCGCGATCACCCCCGTACTCCGCCAGCAGCCGGGTGCGCTTCGTCGCGCACGGCCACTCGTCACCGCAGGAGCCGCAGCTCCAGCAGGGGGTCTTCGGAGCGTGTTCGTCAGCCCGCACCCCCGGCCGTTCCAAGCCATCGGTCATCGCACGTCCTTCCAGATGTCCACGGGACTGGCGGCTGCCGTGCCGGCCAGCATTGATGGTGGTCCCCCCGGAGCCATCAGGGAGGGCGCCGCGCGTCCCTCCGGTGTTACATCTTTGCGGTACCTTCGACGGTCGTGGGAGTCGGAAATTTGACCGTTAACTCGATGCGTCATTCCTACCGACGAGTAGGTGACCGGAATGCGTGACCTGCTGCCATCGACGGTCGCCGTTGCCGTCGCCGGGCCCGAGGACTGGACCGGCGAGTTGCTCCCCGCTGAGCAGGCATGTCTCGGCGTGCAGGCGGTGCAGACCCGCCGGCGGGACTTTGCCGCGGGAAGGAATTGCGCCCGCAGGGCACTGCGCGACCTCGGCCTGCCGATCACCGCCGTGCCGGCCGCCGCCGACCGGGCGCCCGCCTGGCCGCCCGGGGTGGTCGGCAGCATCACCCACACCGCCGGCTACTGCGCCGCCGCGGCGGCGCACACCACCGACATCAGGTCCGTCGGAATGGATGCCGAGCAACACCGGGAGATCAATCCGGGGGTACGCCGACTCGTGCTGCTGCCCGAGGAGGAGGCCGCCTGCGCACGGCTCCCCGGAGGCACCCACTGGCCGGTCGTGCTGTTCAGTGCGAAGGAGACCGTCTACAAGGTGTGGTACCCGGTGGTTCGCGGTTGGTTGGACTTCCACGACGCCCACCTCGACCTTGATCCGGACGCCGGCACGTTCACCGCCCGGATCGCGCCGGCCCGGGTGGACGCGGCCGGGGTCGACGACCCGCCGGCCTCGATCACCGGTCGTTTCGTGATCGCCGACGGGCTGGTCCGCACCGCCGCCGTACTACCGCTCCGCTGACCTCGCCTGGTTACTCACAGCAATCAATAAAACACCGATCCATATCGGCGCTCGGTAATCGAACGACCACCGTCCACGCTGGCCAGTGTGCTGTGGCGGCACCCACAGTGGGACGCCTTCCGGCGTGACGATCGGGCACTCCGCCACCCACGGTAACGTCGGGGCGTTCGCGCGCCGCACGTACCGAAGCGTCAAGGAGTACGGTGACCCACCCCCAGCCCCCCGTAAGGCCGCACGACCCCCGACAGCCGAACCGTCAGTTCGCGGCGACACCGCAGCCCCCGTTCTCCGGGGCCGCGTACCCGGCAACCGGCGGGTACGCGGAAGCTGACGGCGGACACCGGGCACCCGGTGGCGCGGGCTACCCGATCATCGCACCACCATCGGTGCAGACGGATCGCGCCAAGAGGTCGGTAGTGGTCGTCGCGGTCAGCGCGGCAGTGCTCACCCTGCTCCTCTGCGCCGGTGGCATCGTGGCGGTCGTCATCAGCACCAAGGGCTCCTCGACCACGGTGAGCGAGGCGCGGGCACACGCGTCCCCGTCGATGCCGCAGTCGGTGGACGACGGCACCCGCGACCTGTCGCCCGGCGAGACCCTTGTCGTCGACGGCGACGCGGGCACCGTCGAGATCACCGTGACGAAGTTCAGCAGCGCCACCAAACCCTGCAAGTCCCACGGGTTGAAGCCCGGCGAGGGCGTGTACGTGATCGCCGACGTGACGGTCGCCGTCACCAGGGGCACCGCGTCGACGAACCCGCTGTACTTCCAGTGGGTCGCCGCCGACGGCACCAAGACCACCGCCATCGGTGGGGCCTTCTCCGGCTGCGGCAAACCGATGCCGGCCGTCGACGACCTGACCGCCGGCACCAGACGCACCGGCAGCGTGGTGTTCGACGTGCACGACACCTCGGGCGCGTTGGAATACCAGGACCAGTTCCAGACCGCCGGTTCCTGGAAGCCGTGACCGTCCGGGTTACCGGCCCCAGGCCTCGGTGTCGGTGACGACCGGCCGGCCGGTGCGTACCGACTCTTCGATGGCGAGGCTGATCAGATGGTCCTGGCAGGCCTCGGCGAGCGGATACGGCGCCGGACCCTCCTCCCGCGCCCACGCCCCGGCGCGGGCGACGATGTCGGCCACCGCGATGTCGTCGTCGGACATTCCACTGCCGACGAACGGATTGCGGTAGACGACGTCGCCGTCGAAGCTGATGTGCTTCAGGTCGAGCCCTTCGAGGTTCAGGTCGAGACCGGTCTGCCGCCGGGTCAGGAGCGACTCCACCGGCGTGGTCGGGTCGACCAGGCGGACGACCCGGTCGTCCACCAGCTCACCGCGCGAGCCACGCACCACCAACCGGCGACCACGCAGCGGGTTCCACCACTGGTTGTCGGTGAAGTCGTACAGACCCATCCGCCCGCCGAAGTCGATCGTCGCGAGGGTCGTGGAAAGCTGCTGCGGAGTGTCGTCGCCGCTCCAACCAGCAGGTGAGAGCGGATTCGCCAGCGGCGCGACGAAAGCGTTCGCTCTCACCTCGGCGCTCTCGTGACCGACGCCGAGCAGACCCCGGATCAGCGACACCGCGTGGTAGAGGTGGGTCGAGGAGATCTGCACCGATGTCGCCTCGCCGAGCACCCCGGCGCGGACCACCGCCAGGCGCGCCGCATGCCCGGGCATCAGCAGGTACTGCTCGGCGACCTGCACCAGACCACTGCCTCCGACGTCGGCCCAGAGCGAACGCAGACCCGCCACGTCGGGGGCGGGCGGCGTCTCGGCGAGCACCGGTACGCGAGCCGCGACCAACTCTCGGGTCGCCTCCGGTGTCACCGGCCACGGCACCGACACGATGACGAAGTCCGGCCGCTCGTGGGCGAGCAACTCCGCCGTCGTGCGGAAGGTCGGCACGCCCCAGTCGGCCGCCACGACAGCCCCCCGCGATTCGGTACACGTCACCACCCCGGTCACCCGGAACCGCTCGGGGAGCAGCCGGGCCAGGCGAAGGAAGAACTCACCTCGCCAGCCACTGCCGACGATGCCGAACCGGGTCTGCGCCACCGATGCCATCTGGGCTCCTCACGTAGAGGTCCGGATGCTAACCCGTTACGGGAACAACCCCGCCCACCCCGACGGGGTGAGGCGGAGGGGGCGGTGAACATTCGCCGGCCCCTCCGCCTTCGGTTGAATCGGAGGGACTAACCGATCGCCTCGTCGACGAGACCGGTGAGACACCCGATCCCCGCCCCGACAGCGACCCCGGCCACCCCGCCGACCACACCGGAGATGGCCCCGGTGGCAGCGCCCTTCAGACACCCCTTCGTGTAATTGGGTGCGAGGCCGGTGGGGTCGACGTAGTTCACCGGGTTGTCGGCGGCGTACGCGTACCGGTTACCGATGGCCGGGTCCGCCAGGAAGCTCAGGCTGTCCTGCTGGGTGAAGCGGCCGGTGTTCGGGTCGTACCAGCGGCGACCGAACTTGGTCAGGTCGTCGTGGCGGATGCCGCTGGCGAACCCGATGGCGTTGTCGATGATCTCGTTGTTGCTGCCGACCGTCTTGACCACCTTGCCGTACGGGTCGTAGGTGTAGGAGCCGGACAGCGAGCCGTCGTACTTGATCAGGGCGACCACCGAGCCCAGCCCGTCGAACACGTAGAAGTAGTGGTGGAAGGTGCTTCCGGTCTTGCCCCGGAAGCCGAGTGGCGTGCCGAGCTGGTCGCGCTCGACGTAGTGCCGGCCGTAGGTGCCCGGCACCGTGTAGCTCTGCACCACGCTCTGACCGTTCTGGTCGTTGCGCCCGAAGAAGTACTCGTACTCGAACCGGGGCGTGCCCTTCCAACCCAGCTCGATCTGGTCGGGCCCGTTGTACGCCCAACCCAGCTCCGCGCCCCCGGCGGTGAAGCCGCGCATCAACTGACCTGCGGAGTTGTACTCGAAGTCGCGCAGCGCCGAACCGCCGAGCTGGTTGCCGGCCCCGTCGTGTGTGTAGCCGGAGCTGGTGATCTGGTTCCCGGCGTTGTACGTCAGCGTCTGCCTGGTGACTCCGTCCACCTTCTCCGAGGTGCGGTTGCCGTTGCTGTCGTACGTGTAGTCGTAGGTCTTGCCGTCGATGTCGGTGGCCTTGGTGAGCCGGTTGCCCTGGTCGTAGGTGTAGAGGCTGACCGCTCCGCCGCGGTGGTGGTCGGTCTGCCACTGCCGCAGGCCGGTGTCGTCGGCCTTGGTCGTCGAGCAGGCGGCGGTGCCGACCCGCTTGGCGTAGCAGTAGGACACGTCGAAGACGGTGCTGGCCGTGCCGCCCTGCCAGCGCTTGCTGGTGGTGCGGCTGATCCGGCCGGACTGGTCGAGCGTGTTGACGGTCTCGGCCACCGTCACCGACGAGACCGCCAGCCTCGTCGAGGTACGTCGGCCCTCGTCGTCGTAGCCGAAGGTGTAGGTGCCGTTGGCGGCGACCAGCTTGGTGAGCAGGTTGCGGGCGTTGTAGGTGTAGTACGAGCTGCCGCGCTCGTCCTGCTGCTCGATGAGGTTGCCGACCGGGTCGTAGACGTACCACAGCCCGCCCACGCTGCCGGTGCGCCGCCCGGTCAACCGGTTGAGCCGGTCGTAGAAGAAGTTCTGGTAGGCGTTGCCGTCGATGCGGGCGTAGACGTTGCCGCCGCCGTCGTACTCGTAGACGACATCCGGAATGTCCGGGTAGTTGATCCGGGTGATGCGGTCGCCGAGGTCGTACTCGTACTGCACGGTCCGCCCGGTGCCGTCGGTCGTCGTCCGTACCCGGCCGAACTCGTCGTAGCTGAACTGACGATTCCCGAGCGTCGTCCCCGTCGGCGGGGTGATCGAGGTCAGCTGCTTGTCGGCGTCGTACTGGTAGGTGGTCCTGTTCGCGCCGTTGCCCGGGTCGGTCGACGAGGCGACAGTGCCGTCGGTGTTGTACTCCACCTTCGCCTCGGCGGCCAGGGCGTCCGTCGTGGACAGCCGGTTACCCGCCCCGTTGTACGTGAACGAGTTCGCGTTCCCCTGGGTGTCCGAGCCGGACGACGGCTGGAAGTTCGCCGTCGGGTTGGTCGGCGTCGCCACGTTCGCGTAGGCGAGGGAGGACCGGGCACCGGTCGGCGTGATGACAGCAGTCGGCGACTGCCCACCGTTCGCGTCGTACGAGATGCTGGTGATGCCGCCGGTGCCGCTCTGCGTCGAGGCCACGTCGAGGTTGGCCGTGTAGGAGATGCTGCGGGCCTTGCCGTCGGGGTCGACCAGGCCGGTAACCCGCTTGTCCGCGTCGACCGTGTACGTGCTGCGCGGCACCGAGGTGACCGGCTGCGACTGGTTGGTGTTGGCGTCGGCGACGAGCGTCTGCGTGGCCGACGGGTACGCCCACCGGGTGGTGGCGCCCACCGACGGGTTCTGCGGCTGGAAGGCCCGGGTCAACGAGGTCACCCGGTGCGCCGTGTCGTAGGTGATCGTGGTGGCGTTCCCGAGCGCCGACCCCTGGATGCCGCCCGAGATCTTGGTGACACGGCGGGACGAGTCGTATTCGAACCGGGTGTCGGTCCCGGTGGCGGAGCGGATCTGGATCAGGTTGCCGGTGCCGTCGTAGCTGTACCGGACACTGCGGT
The DNA here is from genome assembly GCF_040630995.1 of Micromonospora sp. NPDC005710. Taxonomy (NCBI): domain Bacteria; kingdom Bacillati; phylum Actinomycetota; class Actinomycetes; order Micromonosporales; family Micromonosporaceae; genus Micromonospora; species Micromonospora sp. NPDC005710. Next base: position 55,421 of record NZ_JBEXYP010000006.1, read on the forward strand.
ACCTACCGCCCGCCACGGTCTGCTCGACAGCCGACACGTAGCCGTTCGAGCCGTAGAGCACAGTGGCAGTGCGCACGGCAGTGGCACCACGGCTGGAGGTGACAGTGGTCAACCGGCCGTTGGCGTCGTAGCTGTAGTCGGTGACGCTGTCGTTGCGGTCCTGGCTGTGGTCCAGTAGCCCGGCGGAGGTGAAGAAGAGCTTCCGGCCGCTGTCATGCTCGACGAGCTTCCATCCGGAGCCGTCGGTGGTGAGCGTCGCCTTGAACTCCTTCGCGGCGGTGTAGCCCGACCCGCTCGGGGTGAACCGTCCGATGACACCGTCGGCCGCGACGTACGTGACGGAGTTGTCGTCCGCCCTGATCAGCCTGACGTCCACCCCGGCCCGGGTACGCCAGCTGTGACCCAACGCGCCGGCCGGCACCTCGCTCCCGGTGAGAAGGCTGTTGTACGAGGCACCCAGCACCAGGTCGTCCGCGATGCCCGGCAGGACCAGATCAGTGCTGCGGATGAGCAGGTTCCCCGAGCCGGTGTTCACCTGTGCGGTCAACCGGTCGGTCAACTGGAAGGTGCTGAACAGGCCGTTGCGGACCGGCCCGGTGCCGATCGGGACCGAGATCGGTCCGGCGAGCTGGCTGACCGGGGCGTTCGACGGTCCGAGCGCTCGCTTCGCCGGTGAGCCGGGTGACGCGGGCTGGGACGGCGGAGCCGAGGCGGGCTTCGCCGCCGCCTGCTGTGGCGCGGCGTGTGCCGGCACGACCACCACACCGGACGTCGACACCAACAGGACACCCAGCGCGACTCCCGTGGCCCGCCTTCGGCCACCAGCCTTCGATAAGAACCTGAGCATTCAACTCCCCTTTGACGATCCGCGAATCACTCCCCGACCATCCGGTCAGGACTGCGACGACCCGCCGCGAGATCGAGTAGAGCAGTGATGATCGCCAATTCCGGCAGAAAGGCTGTTCGGGACTGTTCGGACCAGTTCGGAGGCGTTCGACACGGCGGTGACACACTCGTCCTGACGTCGGACATCTGGACGAATCGCAGCCAGGGCTCGTGACGGCTCCTGACGCCCACCTCTACCGACCCGCTCGGTCCTACAGCCTGCCTGGTCCGTCGAGCCGAGGACCTCGAATTCTCGCTGAGCTGTGCCCGCTGATCTTGCTAGCGGGGTTTCCCCAGGTCGTACGTGTTCTTTGGTGGAGCTGAGGGGATTTGAACCCCTTACACCTTCGGCTCTGATAGATCATCTTTCATCAGACGGATCGCTGGGCTGACCTGTGCAACCGTCGCCAACACCTCTCGACGTTTGACACGGCTTGTCGGTCCCGGATGTGCCGGATCTGTGCCCGATGATCTTCCCGACGCTCCCGCCCTCGCACCTTGCAGCGGTCTTGACACTCCATGACACGCTCGTTGCTCGGTGCTACCACGAGGGAGCATTATCGTGAAACAGTTTCGCTTCAGCCTGGGTGGCTCAATAAGCCCTAGAAAGCGCCGGGCGATAGCCATCTCGGCAAGCTTCGTCGTAGCCGCCATTCTCGGCATCGCATTTCTCGTAGCGCTACTAGGGCCTTTAGCAGATGCGGCGACGCCGGTCGACAAGGATCGGGCTTCCGCCATCAATAGCACTAGGCAGACACTTCTCGGAACAGCGGCAGGCCTGGCAGCCTTAACTGGCCTCCTTTTTACAGCCCGGACTTTCTCTCTAACGCGCAGAGGCCAGATAACTGATCGCTACACCAAAGCCATCGGGCAGCTAGCATCGGAGAAGTTGACCGAACGACTCGGCGGAATTTACGCATTAGAGCATCTAATGCGGGAATCAGGACGTGACCACGAGAGTATAGTCGAGGTTTTGGCGGCGTTCATTCGCATCACGGCGCCATTCAACCCGGACGCGGACAACTCATCAAACCCACGCCTCACGTTGGAACACTCAGAGGGAAAAGCCTGGCACGGCCGCTCCGCACCGAGAATCACGCACGATGTGCAGGCCGCCCTACACGTACTGGGCCGCCGACCCGAGGCTAGCGAAGCGAACCCCCTAGACCTCCGACATACGGACCTTCGGGGTGCCGACCTGGCTAACGCGAGGCTGGATCGGGCACTGCTCAACGGTTCGTGTTTGCGGGACGCCGACCTCTTGAACGCTCGATTAAACGAGGCCAACCTTGGGTTCGTACAGCTACAGAATGCGAGACTGAGCAGGGCAAAGCTGCGGAAAGTGCATGCCTTCGGCATGGAGGCGGATGGTGCGATCCTCAACAGTGCTGATTTGAAGGCGGCAAACTTAATCATGGCTAAATTACGCAAGGCCGAACTCCGCGACGTCAACTTGGCGTCCGCATCGCTTATGAGAGCAGAGCTGAGCGAGGCCAACCTCGCTAGAGCGGACCTTTCAAATGCCAATTTAATGGGCGCAGAATTAGATGGAGCAATCTTCAAAGGCGCCATCCTCAACGGCGCTTCACTCAGGGGACATCTACATCTGGAAGGAGGTGAGATAATCAGATCCCAAGCAACAGGGTTGACGAGAGAGCAGCTTGCTTCGGCAACCTTCAGCGAGGAAACCGTAATCCCCCTCTATTTGCTAAAAGGCCAATCATCAGACAACGATCGATGCCCGCACGAGTGAATTGCATTGCAGGGCCAATAGCGCCGGCTGCGGCTCCTAGCCATCCCGTCGGCCTTCGTCCGCACACCGTGGAGTGGGTGGGGCCTGCCCGGTCAAGGTGGAGCACACCACCGTCTGAACGACCTTGACCGGGCAGGCCCCACCTGCTCGGCTCCGCCCGGACGAAGGTTGTCGGGATGGCACCAACCATCCCAGAGCGCCCGAGCGCCCCGCCAGAGGCACTGTCTGTGTCTCGACCAAGCCGAAGCCCCGGAACTGCCATCGATCATGGCGGCCCGGGGCTTCTTCGTATGTCGCGCCGCCGGCGGGCTATCACCGATCGCGCCGTGGCCGCAGGCCTAAGGCGCGATCGGCGGGCCCTCGGCCCGGCCCAGGTTCGGCGGCGCGAGCGGTCCGCGAAGCGGGCCGCCTTGATCCCGTACAGAAAGTTCTCACAAACTCTGTTTCCCCGGAGCCGCTGGGACATAGCTAAATGCAGTACGCGGCTCAACCGCCTTCGCGCCCGTTTGTCGTGAACGGCTATCGCTCCTTCCTGGACACCCTGACCTTCGGGCACCGCTTGAACCGGCCGCTGTTACCGTAACGAGGCTAAAAGCGCTCGCCACCTTCGATGCTTCCCTCTAGGCTGAGGGCATGGAATTCTCGGCGGAGTACCTGCGCCTGTATAAGTTGGTCCTCCAGACAGGCGACCGTTCGGTCGCCGCTGTCGAAGCAGCGACCACCATTCTGTCGATTGCAGCGGAAGCCGAGTCCGCAAATCTAACTTCCGAGGAAGCGACAGCAATCCGCTTCATGTGCTCCTCGGTCCTGCTGAATTCCGCATTCGATCTGCACGACACTACACTGCTTAAGCAGGGAAGGGATCTTGCGGAACAGGCGCTGACCGAGACAGGGCCAGATGAACCACTGCGCTTCCAATGCATCTACAACGTCGCCAATGCAATCGTCGCCGAGTGTGACGAGGGACTACCTAAACAGGCCGGTCACGATTCCTGGGTTCCTAGCCTGATCGAGAACCGCTTGGCTCATCGCCTCCACCTCCGCGAAGCTCGGAGTCTGTACTTCGAGGCCGCATCATCTCCATCAGCGGATCCGCATACGCGATCGGCAGCGTATTGCAACCTGGCGAACAGCCTCGACCACTCTGGCCGCTGGGCCGAGGCCTATGACTTCTACCTTCGGGCCTTAGAGGAGGACCCAAAAAATGGCAACGCAGCCGGCAACCTAGCTCAGTTGCTACACTCGCGGATTAAGAATGGAACAGGCCAGCTAGGCCACATGGCTGCTGTTTACGACAAATACGTCACGATGGCAAAATCGCTGCGTGATGGTACGCTGAGTTTCGCCGGCGAAGGTACAGCAGACCGGTGGGACGCGCTCGACCTGACCGAAAGCGATGGTCACCTATCTCATGGACTTGCCGATAGCGATGACGACTATCGACATTGGGTTGCCGCACATCGCTTGGCCCTGTCCCCCGCTGTCGAGGGACTCGGGACGGACGATCCGCACTGGGACGGGGCGGTAATCGAGGTCCTATATGGCAACACGGATCCAGATGTGATTCCGCCAATACTGGCCGAAATGAATGTCTTGAAATCCGACTTTCTTGTTTCCCGAAGACTGGCATTCGACGGGATCGTCCAAGTCGCAGAAGGCCCGGAGCAGAAAGACGACGACTCGGGATATTACATCGAAACGCTGGACCACTCCCTGTATGGAACCCAGTATTCCAAACTCCTGCTAGCCCAGCGATCCGCACTGGACGTCCTAGACAAGACCGCCGTGGTCGTGAACGAGTATCTCAACGTCGGCGACCGCCCTGACCGCGTGTCGTTTCGAAAGTTCTGGACTAACAAGGACGGGTCAGTGCGGGAGAGTCTGATCAAGCGTCCGACGAGAGCCCTTTCTGCATTCGCTCTATCGGAGTTGGCTTTCGACATGGACAAAGATGGTCTCTACGCCGCCTCGCAGGATCTGCGCAACGCAGGAACACACAGGATCGTACATGCGGCCTTCATGAATGCAACCGGCGTCACTCCCGACTCCCGCAGCAGAGTCGGACTCTTCGACTTGGTTGATTCCACTATCCTCGCGCTACAAGTGACCCGGTCGGCCTTTCTCTACGTCATTGACTTGGTTGCGACCTGGAACCACCCGGACGACCATCAAGGCGACTATCGGTTGCTTCCATCTTTCGAATACATGCAGTTTCCTGACCTGAAGGATGGCGGAACCTCTGCTACAGATTAGCGCCTTCAACTTGTCGCACATCAGTTGGCAGACATATGTCCCGACCTGTTGTCGGATTACATTCTCACGTGACGTCACCTGACCGTCGTCCGCGCTCGGGTAGCGACGCCCGTGTCGTCTCGCATTAGGGTCTGGTCAGCCTCTACACCTGTGAGGGTCGGAGCCGTAGCCTGAGACGGTGAACCTTCTAGCTGATCGAGCCGCTCAGCTCTCCGAGCAATGCCTGGCTGCGGCACTCCCTCGTCGGTGGAGGCATGTACAGGCAGTGGGAGCGAAGGCCGAGAGCCTTGGCCGGCTCGTCGGCGACGACGCGGAAGTGCTTGCTGCTGCTGGATGGCTGCATGACATCGGCTACGCCCCGGACATTGCTGATACGGGCTTCCATGCTCTGGATGGCGCTAGGTGGCTACTCCGGCAGGGCTTCGAGCCACGTCTGGCAAGCCTAGTCGCGCATCACTCGTGCGCTTCGTATGAAGCTGAGGAACGGGGGTTGAAGCCCGCTCTCATGGCGGAGTTTCCCCTCGAACAGTCACCGACGTCTGACGCCCTCTGGTTCGCCGACATGACTACCGGGCCTGACGGCCAGGACCTCACCGTGGATGAACGGTTGGCGGAGATCCGCGAGCGATACGGCCCAGATGACCTAGTGACGCGCTTCTGGGTGAAGGCGGAAGCGCCGTTGCTAGAGGCTATCCGTCGAACGCAAAAACGACTGACGACCTAGCCGATGTACGGCTGCTGCCGATTCTCGAAGCCGTGGTCGATCCGAAGCCGCATCGACGGATGAATGTCGAGGCCGTCCAACTCTTCTCGCTCGATCCACCGGACCTCCGAGGACTCGTCGCTCGGTGTCGGCCGGCCACTGATGTAGCGACCTCGGAAGCAGATTGAGAATTGCTGCCGCACCTCGCCGTCGCTGTACTCGACCACGTGATTCGGGTTGCTGTAGATCCCGACCACGCTGGTCACCTCGATCTCCACCCCGGCTTCCTCGCGTGTCTCACGGACGGCGGTATCGGCGATGTACTCGCCGAACTCCTGGCCACCCCCGGGCAGTGCCCAGAGACCGTTGTCGGTCCGCTGGATGAGCAGCACTCGACCCCGTTCGTCCTGCACGAAGACGGTGACCGCAACGACGATGCTGTTCGGCTTCGGGGCGTCCGGGTCGTTGAAGTGCTCGATACGGGCCATGGCCCTAGCCTCTCACCGCCGACGGCTCAGTGCTCCGGCCAGACGGCCCGCTTCTTCCCGAGTACCTGCTTAAAGCTGGCGACATAGTTGTCGAACAGCTCCGCTCCGCCGATGCGCCGGAGATGCAACACCGGGGCGTAGGCGGCCGGTGTGCCGTAGAGATGGGTGTTGACCAGCATCTCGTCATCGAAGCGGTAGATGGAGTTGTAGAGGATGGTGTCGTGGTAGTAGATCCCGACCGTGTCTAGGTCTCGTAGTTCCTTATAGAAGGCAAGCGCGTTCAGAATCTTGCTCGACATGGCAGCGCCGATGCCCTCGTCGTCCCCCCGTTCGGCGATGTGCTTACCCTCCGGATCGCCGAAGAGCAACTCCACCTGGGCGCCCGCGAGCGCCTTCTCACGGAGCGTTGGCACCCATCGGTGGTTGAACTCGGGCAGGAACAGCCCGCCGTAGACCAGGACGCCGATCTGTCGGGTGGCCTTCTCTAGGAGTTGCTGCCAGAGGTCAGTCGGGACGGCTCCGCGGCGAGGGTAGATGTGGACCACCTCGGACTGGCTGACCTGCGCCGCTCGCTGCGCCGGCAGAGCGTCCGGCCAGAGGTAGGACTCGCTCTCGTCCAGCAGCTCAGCGATCGTGTGGCGATAGCGCGGGTATGGGTTCCGGTCCTGGGTGATCCACCGCTCGACGGTCTTCGGGTCGACACCAAGTCTCTCCGCGAGTGCCCCAGGCGTCAGCCCTTTCGTCAGCATCCTGCTGCGTAGACGGTCGTTCGGCATGGAGGCTCCTGCTCTTGAACAACGGGACGACTCTAGGGACGACTTACCTTAGCAAAGACGTCCCTAGTCGTCCATTCCTCGTGGTGAAGTCGTCACTACCGATCGACGCACTCTGATTCCAGAAGAGCTGCCGTCCAAGAAGGACGTATTTAGCCCAGCGATTCGGGCTCAGCTCACGAGTTGAAGGAGTCAGTCATGGGACGTCTGCTGCTGGACACCTCGCGGGTGTCGTACGAGGTCGCGGTGAACCCGGTTCCGAAGCTGGACCAGACGGGTCAGCAGAAGTTCGACCGGGAGACGAAGCAGCCGATGTGGGCGGTGCAGCTCTACGCCCTGTCGGAGGGAAGCGCTGAGGTCATCAACGTGACGGTGGTCAGCCCGGTGATGCCGGCGGTGGCTGTTCGTCAGCCGGTGGTGCCGATGGACCTGGAGGCGCTGCCCTGGGTCAACGACCGCGACGGGAAGGTCCGCTCCGGTGTGGCGTTCCGGGCGTCGGCGCTGACCGCGATGGAGACCGCCGCCGTCTAGCGGCCGGTGTTCCTGTTCGGCTCCACAAGGAGAGGTGGACACGGGGTCGCCGTTGATTGGCGTCGTCTGCGACCCCGCGTCCTGTCCAACAAGGTCCCTACTAGGGAGGACTTGTCGTGTCCAAGTCTAGCCAGAGGTCCCCGTTCGGCTGGTCGAACCGTGGGGGCAACAACGTCACTGTCATCGAAGCGCCGGTTGCCCGCTCGTACCGTCGTCGGGCCATCATCGGGTTCTGGGTCACCCTCGGTGTGGTCGGCCTGCTGGCTGCCATGGTGGCTTCTGAGTACATGCACCCGATCCTGGGTGGTCTGCTCGGCGTCGTCGTCGGCGCTGTGCTCGGCGTGGTGGTGTTCGCGCTGATCGTGGCGTGGCCGGTCCTGCGGGTCTTCTGGCACTGGCTGCTGGAGATCGTGCTCGGCCTGGCCGTCGTCTACGGCTGGAACGCGTTGATGCAGTCGACCCCGTTGTGGGGTTCGCTGCTCGTCGTCGCCCTGGTCGTCGGCGTCCCCGCCGCCATCAGCCCGCTTCGCCGTCGGGTGATGGCCTGGGTGTGGTGCCTGATCGTGCGGCACCGGCTGCGGTTGTGCTTCGCGGCGTTCATCGCCACCAACCGGCACGGCTCACTCCCGCTGATCCTGCTCGCCAAGCCGACTCCGGCCGGTGAGCGGGTGTGGGTTTGGCTGCGACCCGGTCTGTCTCTGCGGGATCTGGAGCAGGACGGCCAGGTGCAGAAGCTGGCGGTGGCGTGCTGGGCCAACGAGGTGCGTGTCATGCGCGCCGGCCGCAAGTACGCGGCGTTGATGCGCATCGACATCACCCGCCGCGAACCGCTGGCGCACACCATCGTGTCGCCGCTGCCGGACTACGTCCCCCTGGACATCCCGGCCAACGCTCCCACCTCTCCGGGCATGCCGCCTGTCGGCCTGGACCTGCCCGACATCCCCGACGTGCCGGTCATCGCACCGGCCGACACCCCTCGCCAGCGCAAACCGCGCAACCCCACCACCACCGCGAACCCGACCGGGTTCGACCCCTCCGACTACGCCTAACCACCGGGACGGCGCGGACCAGGCACCCCTGACGGGTCAAGCGTCCGCGCCCCACCCCATCCCCCACCCGCTTCTGACACGTACGTGTCAACCGACCCCGGGAGCCTGCTGTGGACCTCACGGACACCATCGAACTGCCCCCGCCCCCGGATGTGCCGCAGACGGTGCCGGTCGGCGCGGGCCTGTCCATCTTCGACCCGGTCTTCCTCGGCATCGACGAGTTCGGCCACCCCGCCTACCTGCCGATGATCTACCGCAACATCCTCATCGGCGGTGAACCCGGCGCGGGCAAATCGTCGCTGTTGAACACCATCGTCGGTCACGCGGCTCTGTGCCCGGATGTACGGCTGTGCCTGCTCGATGGCAAGCAGGTCGAGCTGGGTCTGTGGAAGGACGCCGCCGACGTGTTCGTCGGCCCCGACATGGACCACGCCATCCGCACCCTGCGCCGCGTCCAGACGGTGATGGACAACCGGTACTCGTTCCTGCTCGCCCGGCGTCGCCGGAAGATCGGCCCGAACGACCTGTTCGGTCAGATCCTCGTGGCCTGCGACGAGATCGCCTACTTCTCCGCCACCGCCGGCGACAAGAAAGACCAGGACCTGTTCGCCGCGCTGCTGCGCGACATCGTCGCCCGGGGCCGCGCCGTCGGCATCATCGTCGCCGCCGCCACCCAGCGCCCGTCCTCGGACATCATCCCGCCGTCACTGCGGGACCTGTTCGCGTAGCGGTTCGCTGGCCGCTGCACCAACGACGTGTCCTCGGACATCGTGCTGGGGCACGGCTGGTACGCCCGCGGCTTCTCCTCCAACAGCATCGACCCGAACAACCAGGGCGAGGGCTACCTCATCGCCGAAGGCGGCATCCCCAACCGCGTGAAGGCCGCCTACATGACCGACGCCGACATCATCCGCGTCGCCGACTACGCCACCTGGACCCGCCGTCGCTCCGGCCTCGCCGCCGCTGTCGACCTGCGGACAGCGGCATGAGCACCACGACCGCTACCCCGACTCGGGTCCTGGACCTCGTGCTCGTCGGTGACGGCGAAGACATCGCCGCACTCACCGCCATCGCCCGACACGCGGGCGTCCTGGTCTTCCGCTCCGCACCCGCTCTTGTCAGTGACGGCAGGCAACGGGTGACTCTCCGGCTCCACCTGCACCACCGATAGAAGCGGCCGACAGACCGGCCAAGGCCCTGAGAAAGCTGCCCGGTCTGCCGACCCAACCACCGCCCACGAAAGGACGTGGCCGCCATGAACCCTACCCAAAAACAGCCCACCACCCCCGGCGCGCTGGCCGACCTGACCCCGGCCGACATCCTGCGCTGCGCCGCCCGCTACCTGGAGATCCGAGGCTGGACCCAGGGCGACCCCTACGAGCTGGGCGAGCACGACTCGTTCCCGCCGGCCTGCACCCTCGGTGCCATCACCATGGCCGTCTACGGCCACCTCGCCAGCATCGAAGACCAGCAAAGCGGCGACGACGCTCCCGCGACCCTGCGGGACAGCACGGTCCGTTGCCTGGCTGACTTCCTCTCGCAAGACGGGCGCGTGCCCGACTTCGACCCCACCAGCGGCTCCTGGTACTCCACCAGCGAGGTCGTGTCGGACTGGAACGACGACGCCTCCCAAACCCTGCCCGATGTCCTGGACATCCTGCGCGCCTGCGCCGATGACTACGACTGGACCCACGCCACCGAAGACGACCTCGAAACCTACGCCGAACACGAGTACAGCCAAGAGCGGCTGCCGAACCGCGCCGGGTTCCTCGTCTGGCGGGCCACCCGATGAGCACCATCGCCGCGTTGCCGACCGGCAACGTTCACGCCGTCCTCGACCGCGCTGCCCTCTATCTGGGCCGCTACGGCTGGACCCCCACGAGTCTCTACGACGCCCACGACGCCTGCCCGGCTAAGTGCGCTTGTCACCGCACCGGCACCTACCCGGCGTCGATCCTTGGCGCGATTCGGGCCGCCGTGTTCGGTCGCCCCCGCTGGTACCTGACCGGCATCACCGACGCCGACCAGCGCTCCTACAGCGCCGCCGTCGAGTGGTTCAACACCTACCTCATCGCCGTCGGCCACGCCGGCCTGCACGCCCCGGTCTTCGACTGGGAGACCCTGCCCGGCCGCAAACCGGCCGACGTCATCGAGGCGCTGTGTGCCGCCGCCATCGCCTACCGCCGACACACCATCCGGAGGGCCGCATGAGCACCGCCGCCCAGATCACCGACGTGACACGTACGTGTCAAAACCCCGTCTCCACCGCCGCACTCGTCGGCGCGCTGGAAGCCGCCTGGTCCGCGATCCGCGACCAGCACTCCGAAGTTCCGGCCGCCGTTCTGGTGGTTGGCTCCGGCTCCCCTACCAAGGCGAGCCAGGGCATGAAGTGGGGCCACTTCGCCGCCCTGCGCTGGCAAGCCGGCGAGCAGCAACTGCCCGAAATCCTCATCTCCGGTGAAGGGCTGTCCCGCGAACCGGAAGCGGTGTTCACCACGCTCCTGCACGAAGCAACCCATGCCCTCGCCGACGTACGCGGCGTCCAGGACACCTCCCGGCAGGGCCGCTGGCACAACAAGAAGTTCGCCACCCTCGCCGCCGAACTCGGCCTGTCCACCACCAAGGACGACAAGCTCGGCTACTCGCCCTGCACCCTGACCGACCTCACCCGCGCCCGCTACCGGCCCGCTATCGCCGGCCTGGCCGTGGCGCTGGGCTTCTACCGCCACCCGGAACCGACCGGGGAAGGCAAGACCCGCACGAACAACAACAACGGCGTCTCGTGCGAATGCGAGTGCCCCCGCAAGCTGCGCATCTCCACCGCCGCCTTCGAGGAAGGCCCGATCGTCTGCGCCCTGTGCTCGGCGGCGTTCCTGCCCGAGGACATCGACCGCGACACCTACGAACACCCCACCTTCACCACCGGCACTCCTGCCGGCGACGACGACCAGGACCAGGACGACGCCGACGACGACGCGGAGGACCCGATGGTCTTTTACGACCCGACCGGCGAGCGCTACGGCCTGCCGACCTACCCCTTCAAATTCGCCCCCGACGGGCTACTGACCCGCCGGCAACTACGTACCCGCGACCTGCGCCCCGGCGGCCAAGACCCCGCCGCGCAAATCATGTGGCGTCGCGGAAAGCGCGTCGCCTACCTGTTCCGCCTCGACCTCGCTCTCCCGAAGCGGACAGCGACCCCCGCCCAACGAGCGGCCATCGACAAAGCGCTCACCGCGCGGCGCACCTGCCCCGACTGCGGCCAGGTCAAGCCCTACTACATCCCCCGCCGAACCGGCACCTGCCTCGACTGCGACTAGCCGAAAGGACCCGACATGTTCCGCTACATGATCTCGTTCAACTACGAAGCCCCCACCGGCATCGGCTTCATGACCTTCGAACTGCCCTGCAAGCGGCAACTCCGCTCCATGGCCGACGTCTCCAAAATCATGAACGACCTGCGCAGCCAGGGCTACATCAACGCCGTCGTCCTCGGCTTCTCCCTCTTCGCCGACCCCACCCCCGCGCCCGCCCCACAGGCGGCGTCATGACCACAACCAATCTTCGTCCCACCCGCTGGGCCTACCTCGGCCTCATCCTCGGCGGACTCGTCTCCGTCGCCGCGAACATCGCCCACTCCTTCATCGCCCCCAAGGGCGCACCGCAGAACTGGACCCCGGAACCCGGCGCGGTTGTCTCCGCGATCGTCTGGCCGCTGTTCCTGTTCATCGCCATCGAAATCCTTGCCCGCACCCCGTGGCCTTCGGGCTGGGGATGGGACGTCCTGCGCTGGGTCGGAATGCCGCCCGTCGCCCTGGTCGCCGCGTTCGTGTCCTACCAACACCTGTCCGGACTCCTGCGTCACTACGACGAAGGAACCCTCGTCATCTGGTTCGGTCCCGTCGCCGTCGATGGCCTGATGCTCATGGCCACCGCCGCCCTACTCGCTACCAAACACACCAACACCCGGCCCACTGAACTCGTCCCGGCACCTGCGCCGGCCACCCTCGCCGAGGCGTCGTCATCCGACATCCCCGCCTCGCCGACGGTCCGCCCGGCCGCCGCGACCCCGGCCACCAACCCCACACCCGAGAACGCGCCACCTGCCCACGAACCCATCAACCCGCCCACCTCTGGCGAGGACACCGACCCCCCGACGACGGTCGAGCCCACCCCGGACAGCACCGAGAAGGACCCGACTCCGGCACCCGCCGCGCCTGCGGTAGCTGCCGGCCCCGCACCCGCGCTGCTCTCCGGAGCCCGGATCGTCGCCACAGCTCACGAGCGAGCCCACGGTGAACCCATCACCCCCGGCCAACTCGCTGTGCGACTGCGCGTCCCCACCCACACGGCCGCCGACATCCTGACGGCCCTCACCAACCCGACCACGATCAACGACAAGACCCACAACGGCACCGCTGTTGGAGCCACCGCGTGACGTCCTCGACGTTGCCTCTCGCGCCCGAAACCACCACGGTTTCGGGCACGGGAGCCTCCGCTGAGTCCGCCGACTACTGGCCCTGGGCTGCACCCACCACCGGCACCCGCAACCCCGCCGCTGACGGGTGGGTACACGGCCACGACCCCCGCACCGTCGCCTCCGGCCGCGCCCGCGCCCAAGACCCCGACTACCCCGAATGGCTCGGCCACGTCCGCGCCGCCTCCGCCTGCAAGCACCCGATCCGCCTCGCCGGGCAAATCCACGTCAACGACGCCGACGGCAACCGCATGGCCACCGTCGACACCGACGACATGCCCGACGGGGCGATCTACACCCCCTGCGGCAACCGCCGCGCCGCTGTCTGCCCGTCCTGCGCCGAGCTGTACCGCCGCGACACCTACCACCTCATCAAAGCCGGCCTGCAAGGCGACCGATGGGGACTACCCCCGCTCAACGAACACATCGCCATCTTCCTCACCGCCACCGCCCCCTCGTTCGGACCGGTGCACCACCGGGTCGTCAAGGTTCACGCCGCGGACTGCCGCAAGAAGGACGGCTGCACCTGCCGGGCCTCGGTCTGCCACCCCTTCGGCCGCACCTGCCCCCACGGCGTGGAGCTGCGCTGCGGCCAGCGGCACAAGGCCGCCGACACCCACCTCGGGCAGCCGCTGTGCCTGGACTGCTACGACCACACCGGCCAGGTCGTCTGGAACCACGAAGCACCCGAGTTGTGGCGCCGCACCATCCAGCAAGCCGACCGGGAACTACGCCGACTCGGCCGCACCCACGACGTCGACCTACGCCGCCGCTACATCAAGGTCTACGAATTCCAGGTACGCGGCGTCATCCACTACCACGCCTTGATCCGTCTCGACGGCTACAACCCCGACTGCCCGGAGGCGATCGTTCCTCCGCCCTCGGTGGTCACCCGGGACATGTTCGAGGCTGCTGTCCGAGCCGCGTTCGTGAAGACCGCCTACACCTCCGCTGGCCACCCCGACAACGGCGGGCAGGGTTGGTACATCGCGTGGGGTGACAAGGGCCTGGACCTCAAGCACGTCAACGCACCCGGCCACGAGGTCAACCTCGCCCAGATCACCGGCTACATCGCCAAGTACGTCACCAAGAGCACCGAAGTAACCGGCCTGAGCCTGCGCCGCGTCGACGACCTCTCCGTCGAAATCCACGGCGACCCCGGCACCCACCTCGGCCGGCTCATCCGCGCCTGCTGGGACATCGGCGAGCACCCCGACTACGCCCGCCTTCGCCGCTGGGCGCACCAGTTCGGCTACGGCGGACACATCGCCACCAAGAGCCGCGCCTTCTCCGTAACCCTCGGCTTCCTCCGCCTCCAACGCACCATCTGGCGACGCACCGAAGGCCACCCGCACACCTGGGACGACGAGCAAACCGAACGCGTCATCTACGAACTCGGCTACCAAGCCACCGGCTGGATCACCACCGGAGACGCCCTGCTCGCCAACACCGCCGCCGCTATGGCCCGCGCACAACACCTGGCCGGCATCGACGCCCTGGCCGACGAACTCACCGCCGCCCGCGCGGTCCAACCCCTGGCCGCTTGACACGTACGTGTCAACGCCCGTGAAGCCGTTCCTTGAAAACTCCACAGCGCACGCAACACCCCCACCCACCCACCCGATCCGGAAGGAGCGCCATGCCCACACGCACCCGCCCCCTGGTCGCGGTCCGGCTCATCGGCCCGACCGCCACCGTCACCGCCCACGCCGCCACCATCGCGGCCCAACTCAGCGCCTACTACGGCCGCGACCGGGTCACCTGCCGCACCAGCACCCGGCCCGCCGGCTACAGCGGCGAAAGCCGCACCTACATCACCATCACCCGGAAGGAGCCACGATGACCGCACCCACCCCACTCCCGGACCTCTGGTCCATCAGCGACACAGCCGCGTTCCTGCGCATCCCCGTCGGCACCCTCTACCAATGGCGGCACCGCCGGACCGGCCCGCGTGCCTTCAAGGTCGGCCGACACCTGCGCTACGACCCAGCCGACGTCCGGGCCTGGCTGGAAGACCAGGCGGCCTGATATGGCGATCGATGACCTTTGGTACCTGACCAAGCGCGGCCCCAACAAGGAGCGCTTGAAGTCCAAGCGCTACGGGCGCGGTAAACGGTGGCGCTGCCGGTATGTGGACCGCAACGGGGAAACCCGGGAACGTCTCTTCGACCGGAAGGTTGACGCGGAAGACTGGGATGCCAAGGCCCGCGCTGGGATCGCCGAGGAAACCCGGATCGACCAGGGAGAGCGCCGGCTGACGTTCCAGGACTACGGCGAGCGATGGCGGTTGTCCCGCCAGATCAGTCAGGCCCTCGACTACCAGCGCCACACCGAATCCCGGCTACGCCACCACCACTACCCGCACTTCGGCGACCGGGCTATCCGCGCGATCACCGTCACCGACGTCCTGGAGTGGGTCGCCCGACTGCTCCAGAACAACGTGGCGCAATCCTCGGTGAAAACGTACTTCGACCTGCTGAACAACATCATGAATTCGGCCGTCGCCGACAAGGTGATCCCCGACAACCCCTGTAAGTCGATCCGGCTTTTCGCGATCCTGCGAGGCTTCTCCCGCTCGCCGAAGTGGGTACCGACCGATGACGACGTGCTCGCCCTGGTCGACGTGGTGCCCGACGAGTATCAGGCGGCGATCTGGGCCGGCGCGGGCGAGGGAATGCGACTTGGGGAAGTCCTCGGCCTGGAGAACAGCTCCCGGTGCATCGATCCGGACCGTCAGGAACTGCATGTGGTTCAGCAACTGCGGTTTCACAAGGTCGCCTACGGTGGCTTCTACCTCGCCCCGCCGAAGGCAGGCTCAGTCGGGGATGTGGACCTGGACGACTACGTTGCGGCCATCTTCGCCCAGCACGTCCGCGCGTACCCGCCCGCCCTGGTCGAGCTGCCCGACATCACCGCCGGCACCCCCGACCCGGGCAAAGAGCCCAAGCGCCGGATGGTCCCGCTGCTGTTCACCGACGACCAGGGGCGGCCGATCCATGACCAACGGTGGTCGCAGATGTGGCAGCTCTGGCGCGAGGCGGCTGGCTGGCCCGATGAGGGCACTTTCCACTCCCTGCGGCACTACTTCGCCACCCGCCTGATCACCTCGGGTGCCGACCCCACCGACGTGCAGAACGCGCTACGGCACTCCAGCCTGCGGATCACGCTGGAAACCTACGTGCACTGGTGGCCCAAGAAGGACCGCCGCCGCAACATCATCAGCGGCGCGCTGCGCGACGCGAGCGCCAAACGAAAACAGGGCCCGAGGGCCCTGGATTCTCGCTGATCTGTGCCGGATCTGTGCCCGCTGATCTTGCTAGCGGAATTTTCCCAGGTCGTACGTGTTGCTGGTGGAGCTGAGGGGATTTGAACCCCTGACCCCCTCGATGCGAACGAGGTGCGCTACCAGTCTGCGCCACAGCCCCCCACCGGCGAACCGGCTTCGGTCCCACCCGGCTTACACCGGGCGGGCCGGGAGCAAGGCTAACAGGTTGCTCGTCCCCACCGCGAATCCGCCCCCGGTGCGGCGCTCCACCCCGCCCTAAGATCCACTCGGGTTCCTGGAAGTCGGGGCATCCCGGACGCCGCGACCCCCCAACTTCCAGGAACCCGAGTCGATCAAGCGACCCAGGGCACGGCCCGGACCAGGGCACGGCCCGGGTCAGGCGCCTCGGCCGGCCTCGTAGGGGCGGCCACGGAGGCCACCGGCACGCCGGTACGAGACCGATCCACCATTGACCGCCGCCGGCAGGTCTCCGGGTCGGTCCAGGCCCATCGCGGCTCGGCGTACTCCTTCGCGCTGGGCGGCCAGGCGGCGCTGCGCCTCCCGGCGGGCCGCGGCCCGGCGGGCCTGTTCCCGGCGCACCTCGGCCTGCCGGGCGGCCAGCCAGGCGGCTTCCCGGGCTCGGGCACGGCGGCGGCGACGCCCGGCGAGGGCCTGGCCCCGCAGGTGGACGACGTACAGGGCCAGGAGCAGGAAGGTGACGCCGAAACCGACCCAGAAGCCGGGGCTGACGAAGAGCACGCCGATCAACTCGACGACGTTGAGGAGCAGCAGGGCGGCGAGCACCCGGCGACGCCGGTACACGGCGGGGGTGTGCTGTCGGCGCGGCGGCGGACGGCGACGGGACCGCTTCGGTGCGGCGGGCACGGCGCGCAGCCGACCGGAGCGTCGGACGGCCGGGGGTGCGGAGACCGGCGGGCTCAACACACCGGTAGTCGCGTCCTCGCTGAGGGTGACGATCAGTGAGCGCGGAGGGTGGACGGGTTGCCGTCCCGGCACAGTACGGCGCCGCCGACGGCGCTGGAGCACCCGCGCCGTCGACTGCGCCCGCTCCGCCACCAGCCGCTCGGTGGCGTCGTACCGGCGAACCAGCGCCGGGGCCAGGGCGAGCAGGCCGGCGGCGGCGAGGACGGCGAGGAGCACCGAGGTCGGCACCCTCACCCCTCCCGTCACCGAATTCGAAGCAACCGCCATCCGACCGCAGGATCTTCCACTGATCACGTCTGGAGGCGTGGATCGTCCGGCCGAGGAGCGCTTGCCGCAGCTTGCAGTTACTTGAGGTTACGGCGCACCGACCGGGATGCCACCGCGCCGCGCCGATCCCGTCCGTGGGACGAGCCGGGAGGACGTCGCTGAATCCTCCTACCGCGCGGTGGCGCGTACCCGATGCCAGCGGGCCAGCAGACCACCCTCGGGGACGATCTCCTCACTCGTCATCGCGTACCCGATGTGGTCCCGCCACGCGCCGTCGATGTGCATGTAGCGCACGTGGTACGACTCCTCGCGGAAGCCCAACTTTTCCACCACCCGACGGGACGGCCGGTTCTCCGGGCGGATGTTGACCTCCACCCGGTGCAGGCCGCCCGGGCCGAACGCGTGGTCCACGGCGAGCGCCAGGGCCGTCGGGATCACCCCCTGGCCGGCGACCCGGGCGTCCACCCAGTAGCCGACGTAGCCGGAGCAGAGCGCCCGCCGCACGATGCTGCCGACGTTGATGTGCCCGACCAGCCGGTCCCGGTCGGCCTCACGCAGGCAGACAGCGAACGGCATGCCCTCACCCTCACGGGCCGAGCGCCGCTGGTCACGGTGGACCCAACGGAATGCGGCTGGCGAGTTCATCTCGTCCCAACCGCCGGGCAGCGACGACTCCCACGGCGCCAACCAGGCACGGTTGGCCCGCCGTACCTCCGACCAGGCCGCCGCGTCGGAACGGCGGTAGGGCCGCAGCAGCACCGGGCCGTCGGCCAGCTCCACCGGCCAGCCCGGTGCCCGCGCGGGTCCGAAGAGGCTCACCGGCACAGTCTCCCGCGCGGGACCGTGTCGCGCGCAAGTGGCCCCGCCGCTGTCACAGCGGACCTCCGCCGACCGTCCGGCGCGGGCCGTGGGCGCACCGGCCGGGGCAGGTCACCGGCGGCGGTCCAGCAGCAGAACGTCCACGGTGGAGCCGGCGGCGGCCGTGGTGACCCGTTCGCCGAGCACCAGCAGCCCGTTGGCCTCGGCCAGGCCGGAGAGGGTGAACGGGCCGCCGCTGAGCGGCTGGACCGTGTATCCGCCGCCGCGTCGTTCGGCGACGTGCGCCGGCCGGAACTCGCGCAGCCCCGTCGGCGACGACACGGTCTCCAGCAGGTGCGCCCGCACACTGGGTCGGAACACCGGCTCGGCACCGGCGAGCAGTTGGATGGCGGGACGGGCCAGCACCTCGAAGCCGATGAGCGCGGCACCCGGGTCGCCGGGCAGGCAGACCACCGGCACCTCCTCGGCGCCGACGGTGCCGAACCCGAGCGCAGTCCCGGGATAGAGCGCCACGTCGGTGAAGGTGACCGGCCCGGCGCGACCGCCCTCGCGGCGGGACAGGATCCGGCGCACCATGTCGCCGGGGCCGGTGCCGGTGCCACCGGTGGTGATGATCAGATCGGCGCGCAGTGTCTGGTCCTCCAGCAGCCCGCGCAGCCCCTCCGGGTCGTCGTCGCAGATCCCCACCCGGTACGCCAGTGCGCCCACCTCGGCCGCCGCGGCGGTCAACGCGTGCGAGTTCGCATCGACCACCTGGCCGGGTTGACTGCCCCGGCCCACGTCGACGAGCTCGTCCCCGGTGGCCACGATGACCACCCGTGGACTGGGCCGGACCACCACGTGCCCGATGCCCGTCGCCGCGAACACCGCGACCAGGGCCGGGGACACGTAGGTGCCGGCTCGGGCGAGCAGTGTGCCGGCGGGCAGCTCCTCACCGGCTCGGCGTACCCCGTACCCCCGTTTGGGGGTGCGGAAGATCTCCACCGCGGCCATGCCCTGGTCGGTCCACTCGACCGGGACCACGACGTCCGCGGCGACCGGCAGCGGCGCCCCGGCGGCCACCGAGAAGCACGAGCCGGGGGTGAGCCGGACCGGCCGCCAGCTCGCGGCACCGAGATCGCCGACCACGTTCAGCCGAATGGTGCGGCCACCGGGCGTGCCGGAGGGGGCGGGGACGTAGCTCGGCCCCCGACCCCCTCCGGAAATGTCCTCCCAGCGCGCGGCGTAGCCGTCCACGGCCGCCTGGTCGAAGGCCGGGAAGGCGTGCGGCGCGACGACGTCCTCGGCGAGGACGTTGCCGTGCGCCTGGGTGAGGTCGAGGTCGAGTGGCGGCAGCGCGCGCAACCTGCGCAGCACGCTGCCCAGGTAGTCGGCGAGAGGCGTCAACTCGTTCGCGGCCGCCTCGGCGTCGGCCGTCGCTGTCATGTACCAGATCCGCCTGCCGCGTCGGCCTTGACGAACTCGGCCAGCCAGGATCGGAACTCGGCACCCAGGTCGTCGCGCTCGGCGGCGATCTGCACCACCGTCTGGAGGTAACCCAGCGGCATGCCGGTGTCGTAGCGGGTGCCCCGGTAGACGATCGCGTGCACCGGAACACCCTCGGTGCGCAGCAACTCCATCGCGTCGGTCAACTGGATCTCGCCTCCGCTGCCCGGCTTGGTCCGCTGGATGGCGTCGAAGATCCGGCCCGGCAACACGTAGCGGCCGAGCACCGCGAGGTTGCTCGGGGCATCCTCGGGCTGCGGCTTCTCCACCATCCCGGTCACCTTGACGACCTCACCGATGTCGGTCAGCTCCGACTCGGCCGGCTCGACGGAGGCGATCCCGTACCGCTTGGTCTCGGCGGGGTCGACCTCGAAGAACGCGAGGACCACACCGCCGGTGCGGGCCTGCAACTCGAGCATCGCCGGCAGCAGCGGCTCGGACGGCTTGACGAACTCGTCGCCGAGCAGCACCGCGAAGGGCTGGTCGCCGACGTGCGACTCGGCGTACCCGACGGCGTGGCCGAGCCCGAGCTGCTCGGGCTGCCGCACTGTGTAGATCTTGGCCAGTTCGCTGGGCCGACGCACCGCCGCCAACCGCTCGGAGTCGCCCTTCTCCTCCAACCTGGTCTCCAGGTCCGGGCGACGATCGAAGTGGTCCACCATCGACGTCTTACCCCGACCGGTGATCAGCAACACGTCACTGATGCCGGCCTGCGTGGCCTCCTCGACGATGTACTGCAACACCGGCCGGTCCACCACCGGCAGCAGTTCCTTGGGGACCGCCTTCGTGGCCGGCAGGAACCGGGTGGCCAGTCCGGCGGCCGGGATGACGGCCTTGACCGCCAGGGGACGGCCAGTTGCGGCGGCGACCGTCGATGAGGGGTTCGCTGAGTGCTCCGACATGCCGCGAGACTATCGGCCACGGCTCTGCCGCGGCGGGTGTGGCCCAGAAGACGCGCCGCCACCCGACCCCGGCCGCGCCACGTCCGGGCCGGCGCGCGCCCCGCCCGTCGCGCTGTCAGATGGGTCCTCGTCCGGTTCTGGTCGGGCCTGCGACGGACCCGCCGGCGATGATTCCGGTACGCCCACCGCCGGGTCGGACCGGGCGGGCCCGCCCGGCTCCCGGACGGCCTGCACCGGCTGGCCGGCGCGCGGCAGCCCGTCGGGTGGGGTCACCGCACCGGCGAGCACCGGAATCTCCCGGGTCGGCAGATCCGAGCGCGCCTCGGCGATCCGGTACGTGTCGCGGCCCGCCGCCTTGGCCGCGTAGAGAGCGTCGTCGGCGGCCTCCAGCACCTCCCGCCCGGTGCTGCCGTGGTCCGGGAAGACAGCGATGCCCACCGAGACTGTCACCTGGACCGGCCCGGCGTACGCCTCGACGGCTATGGGCGTGTCGCGGACCGCCGCGCCGAGCCGTTCGGCCACTATCGCCGCGCCCCGCGCGTCGGTCTCCGGCAGCAGCAGCACGAACTCCTCACCACCCTGGCGGAAGGCCAGGTCGACCTCACGAATCTCCCCGCGTACCCGCCGGGCGAACTCGGCCAGCACGGTGTCCCCCGCGGCGTGCCCATAGGTGTCGTTGACGTCCTTGAACCGGTCCAGGTCCAACGCGAGGACGCTGAGCATCCGCCCGAAGCGGCTGGCCCGTTCCACCTCCCGCCGGATCGACTCGCGCAGGTAGCGGTAGTTCCACAGCCCGGTGAGCGGGTCGGTGAGGGAGAGCCGCTGCGCCTCCTCGTGCACCCGGACGTTGTCGACCGCCACCGCCGCGTGGCCGGCGAAGGTGCGCAGGGTGGCAAGGTCGTCGTCGTCGAACTCGTCGGCGCCCAGCCGGTCGTAGAGGGCCAGCACCCCGAGCGCGGCCGCCGCGCCCGCCTCGTCGACCGGCCCGGATGGTCCGCCGAGGCCGGCCGTGGCACCGCCGGGCGGGGCGGCGAACGGCACCGCCACGTACGTGCGGCAGCGCGGCTCACCCGTCGGCGCCTCGGTCGGCTCCGCGCGACCCCGCTGCGGTTCCCCGGTGGCGGCGACCTCACCGACCACACCGACGCCGACCGGCACCCGGAGCGTCGGCGACCCGTCCGCCTCCTCGGCCGGCCAGCGCCCGTCCAACCCCTCGGTGCACTGCGCGACGAGCACCCCGCCGGTCTCCACGAGCAGCACGGCACCGGCCCGCGCGCCGGTGGCCCCGATGGCACTGCGCAGGATCACCCGCAGGATGCGTTGCAGGTCGTGCGTGCTGGCCAGGGTGTCGCCGAGCACCGCCAGGTGCCCCCGCAACTGGTCCCGGTTACTTGTCAACGCCGCGACGTAGGAGCCGGTCTCCCGGGTCATCCGGTTGAACGCGGCGGCCAACCGCCCCAGCTCGTCGCGACTGCGGACCGGCACCCGGGCAGAAAGGTCGCCCTGGGCCACCCGGTCGACAGCGCCGGCCAGCTCCGCCAGCGGACGGGTGGTCACCCGGGCCAGCCGCCACGCGGCCAGCACCGCGAGCAGTCCGGCCAGCACGACCGCGCCGACCAACGTGGCGTGCAGCCCCGGCGGCCGTTCACTCGGCACGGAGAGCACAAGCGGCAGCGGCTGCGCGTCGGACGGCCCGAGCCGCCGCACGTACCGGCCCTCGTTGGTCTCGGTGACCTGCTCGCCCCGGACGCCGACGGCGGCGGCCAGCACCGCGTCGCGGACGTCCCGGGACTCGGTCGTGTGGGTGACCCGCGCGGCGCTCGCCCCACTGTCGAGCAGGGTGACCGCCACCCCGGTCACCGCCGCCAGGCGGGCCACGAAGGCCGGGTCGACACGTTGCGCGGCAGTCACAGTGCCCAACCGGGTGCCGGCGCGATCGTGCAGGTCGACCTGGGCGGCCAGCGCCCGGACCGGGCTGGTCGGGGTGCCGTTCGAGTCCCCCATCGTGCCCTCGGTGGAGCCGGCGCAGTGCTGCCACGGGGTGGACGGCGCACCGGGCGAGACGTAGCTGACCTGGCCGGCCACGTCGGTGATCAGCACTGCGGCGGCCAGACCCCGGCCGACCAGTTGCGCGGCGGCCGCGGCCGGCTCGGCTGTGAGCGCCACCGCGTCGGCGGTGGCGCGTAGCTGCTGGCAGAGCGCGTCGACCGAGGTACGCACCGTGGACGCCGCCACCGCCAGCCGCTCGGTCGAGCGGCTGCGGTCGACAGCCGCCACGGTGGAGGCGACGAACAGCGCGCCGAGCAGGACCGGCCCGAGCACCACCACGAGGAAGGCTGCCGTCAACCGCCCGCGTAGCGTCACTCGGTCCCCCCGGAAGTTCCGCCTCCGTTGCTTGCGATGCTGACACAGAGCAACCGTGGGAGAGGCGTTGCGTCAGGAGTGTTGCGTGCCAGAATTTTCTGATGAAGCGGAAGTGCCCCGGATGGCGAAGCGGGACACCCGCGTCGAACTGCTCGCCCGCCGCCGGTCGCTGCCCGCCGCCACGAGGGCGGCAGCCGCCGCGCGCGTGCAGGCCGAGCTGGTCGCCCTGGTACGCCGGCTGCGGCCGAACCGGATGACCGCGTACGTGCCGGTCGGCTCCGAACCGGGCGGCGCGGACCTGCCCGAGGTCCTGCGGGCGGCACTGCCGACGGGCGGCGAGTTGCTGCTGCCGGTGCTCCTCCCGGACCTGGATCTGGACTGGGCGGCGTACACCGGGCCGAATGCCTTGATCGCGGCGGGGCGGGGTATGCGAGAACCAGCCGGTGCCCGCCTCGGGCTGACCGCCGTGGCGCACGCCGAACTGGTGATAGTGCCGGCCCTCGCGGTCGACGAGCACGGTCGGCGGCTCGGGCGCGGCGGCGGCTCGTACGACCGCGCCCTCGCCCGGGTGCCCCGCACGGCACTGACTGTGGTGCCCCTGCACGACGGTGAGCTGGTCGAAGCGCTGCCGGCGGAGCCGCACGACAGGCGGGTACGCGCGGTCGTCACTCCCACCGACGGGGTGCGTACGCTTGACGACGGCCCGGATGCGGCGCGGGGTGTCGCGCCCCACACGTCCGCTGGACGAACCCGGGGCGAATGACGCACCATTGGCACTCGAATACGTCGAGTGCCAACTGGCTGAGCCCAGATCCGGAGGAGAACGTGCCCACGTACCAGTACGCCTGCACCACGTGCGGTCACCAGCTCGAGGCGGTGCAGTCCTTCTCTGACGAGCCGCTGACCGAGTGCCCGGCGTGTCAGGGGCGGCTGCGCAAGGTCTTCAACTCGGTAGGCATCGTCTTCAAGGGTTCGGGCTTCTATCGCACCGACTCCCGGGCGTCCGGCTCCGAGACGACGGCCGGCGGCACGGCCACCAAGCCGGCGAAGTCCGAGTCGTCCTCCGGTGACAGCTCGTCGTCCTCGGGGTCTTCGTCCTCGTCGGGGTCTTCGTCCTCGTCCGGGTCGTCCTCGGGCTCGTCGTCCTCCTCGGGGTCGTCGGCCGGGTCGTCCTCCTCGGGTGGGTCGGGCGGCGGCAAGGCGACGACGGCAAGCTCCACCTCCTGATCGAGGAAGGCCCGACCCGTGCGGGTCGGGCCTCGATCACCTCGGCTTCCTACAGGTCGCCCCTGCCGGCGGCCCCGGCTGCCCACCTACCCTCCCGGCGGGACCGGCTGCGCGCCCCGGCGGCACCAGTCTCACTGGTCCAGGCTGCCCGCCTCACGTCCCACCACACCGGGCCCCTCTTGATCCACTCGGGTTCCCGGAAGTCGGCCTGTCCCCGTTGCTCTGACCACCCGGATTCCTTGATCGCGAGTCGATCAAGGCGGGTCGTGTAGCAGATCGAACCGGCTGATGGGCGTTATCCACAGGCCGCCCGGTTGTCCACAGGTGGCGACCAGAGGGTCGGTCGGGGCCGGGGAAACTGCCTAACCTGCCGTTCATGGGTGCCGCTGCGGCGCTCGGAAACGGGAGGCGGCAGAGGCGATGCTCGATCCGGACTCCGCGCGGGCGTTGCGCCCGCTGCGCCACCTCAAACTCCCCGGCGGGGGCACCCTGCTTCGGGCCGGTCTCGTCGCCGCGCTGCTCGGCCTCGCCGCCGGAGTCCTGCACACCCCGGCCGGGTGCCCACCGACAGCTGTGCCCTCCGACGCGCCGCTGGCGCCCGCTGACACGGCCCGGCAGGTTCACGAGAGTCGACCGGCCGAATCCACCAGAGACTCCACCGACATCCCTAGATCCAGCAACGACCCGCTTGAGTCGGCCGCAGAACCTGACCGCATAGGCCCCGGACGGGCCCCGTCAGCCCGGCCCGTCCCTCCGTAAGCCCTCGCTCGCCGTCTTGAACCGGGTCGGCCACGCGGGCAGGATCAGCGACGCGGATCGACATGGCGGGTCAGATCGGCGGGTCGGATCGGCCTCGCGGGTCGGACCGTCGTCCGGGACCGGGCCCGGCACCGGCTCAGTTACCCGGGCGGCACGGGGTGCGGGAATCAGTCCCAGTGCGGGGGGCGCTCGGCGAGCAGCCAGTCGTCGTTGCCGCCGGACCGCTCACCCCAACCACGGTCGGTGTCGTCAGAGGTCTGCTCGGGCAGCACCACGAAGTCTTCGCTCAGGTCGACGGCGCGGTCATCGTCTCCACGTACGCCACGCGTGCCGGGGTCTTCGGTGCTCACGAGCGGCAAGACTAGCGCAGCCGACCCTGGCAGACCGGGCCGTCGACCGTGGCACGCCGACCGGCGGCTCGCCGGCCAGTTGCGGCCGGACCACGAGTTGCTCAGCCGGCCGGTCTTCGATCGAAGCCCTCGGGGGTGGCCGGCAGGACGGCGGGCACGCCGGCCGGTTGCGGCCGGACCACCGACAGTGGGCACGCCGCCAGCAACGTCCGTCCGGCCGACAGTGGGCACGCCGGCCAGAAGCGACCGGGCCGCCGGTGGCGTTGGTAGCGTCGGACGGCGTGACGACCCCCAGCGGTGGCAGCACCCCGGACGACTACTGGCGACGGCCCGACACCGGTGACGACGCCGGGGCGGACCATTCTCCCGCCGCGCCCGCGGCAACACCTCCGACCGGGCCCACCAACTCATCCCCAGGCCTGCCCACCAGCTCACCCCCGAGCGGACCCACCGACCCACCGTCGACCGCTCTGGCCAATCCACCGCCGGGCGAGCAGGCCAGCCCGGCATCGACGCAGCACCCTTCCAGCGAACAGACCCGCCCGACACCGGCCGGGCAGGCGGGCCCGACACCAACCGAGCAGGCCGGCCCGACACCAACCGAGCAGGCCAGCCCAGCACCAACGGGGCAGGCCGGCCCGGCATTGACCGGGCGTCCCGCCAGTGGATACTCCGGCCCGCCGCCGACCGTGCCGCCGCCGGCGGGTTGGCGTCCACCCGTACATCTGCAACCGGCGCCGCCGCGACAGCTGCCCCCGCAGGACGTGGCCGACCTGGACGCGGCCGAGCAGCGTTCACAGCGGGTCACCTATGGTTTCGCCTCGGCGGCCGGTGTGGTGCTGCTGGTCCTGCTCTGCCTGCTCTGCTCGCGGGTCATCTTCTGATCGTCGTCCCACTGTGGCAGCCCGGAAGAGGGGCAGGTCAGAGGGTGGTGCCCCAGACGGTCTCGGCACCGGAGTGGCCGGTGAGGTAGACGTAGATCAGGGCAGCGATGGCGAGGCCCACGGCCACTACCGACAGCACCGGGGTGACGAGCGCGGGCAGCTGCGGCACCCGGGGGTGCCCACTCGTCGCGACGAGCAGCAGGATGGCCACGATCCCGAGCGGCACCACGATGCGGAACAGAATGTCGCCGTAGCGGGAGTGATCGAAGATCTGATCGAGGATCGGCCCCTGGAAGCCTCGCGCTACGAGCGCGTCGGTGAGTGCCTCACCTGACTCGACAGCGACGTAGGCGGTCACCGGCGCGGCGACGGCGAGGAGGCCCAGTGCCCAGTCCAGCCGGTGCCGCCACCGCGGTAGTCCCACGTACGCGATGGTCAGCACCGCCAGCAGCGGCACGAACACGACGACCGCGTGGATTACCAGGGGGTGCAGCGGTAGACCCAGGATCTCCTCGAACATCGAACCCTCCAGGTGGATCATGGTCAGGGGTGGTCAGCCTATGCTCCGCCGATCGTCCCCAGGCTCTCGACCGGACACACGCGCGCCGCGTCGCTGGGGTTCACCCTTCGGGCCGTACCCCTGATCTTGCCTGGTTGTGTCGGTGGCCACCCGGGGCGTGCGACGGTTGTCGATGCTGGCCGGGCGTGCTGTCATTGGCCAATGTCCGGTGCCGAGGAGCTGTTGCGGTCGAAGGGCCTGCGGGTCACGCGGCCACGCCTCGCGGTGCTCGACGTGCTCGCCGACGGCGGCCACCTGGAGGTCGACGAGATCACCAGGCGGGTTCGCGAACGCCTCGACTCGGTGTCCACCCAGGCTGTCTACGACGTGCTGGGTGCATTGTCCCGGGCCGGGCTGTCGCGTCGGATCGAGCCGGCGGGCAGTCCCGCACGCTATGAGGCGCGGGTGGGCGACAACCACCACCACGTGGTCTGTCGGGGCTGCGGCGAGATCGCCGACATCGACTGCGCGGTGGGCAGCGCCCCCTGCCTGGAGCCGAACACGGCCCACGGGTTCGAGGTGGACGAGGCCGAGGTGACCTTCTGGGGTCTCTGCCCTGGCTGCCGGGCCCGTCGCTCCGCAGACGTCTGACCGGGCGGCACCAGGGCATCAGCGCGGGACCGGCGGCACGTGAGCGGCGAGGTCGACCCGACCGTGGCACTCTTGAGCGGTGGATCCCGATGACCTCGGCCTTTTCGGTCCGGGTTCGGTCACGTGGAAGGTGCACGAGGAGCCGATCCTGATCGTCGCCGGCCTGCGCTCGCTCTACCTCCAGGCGTTGCACCCTCGGGCCATGGCCGGGGTCGCGCAGAACAGCAACTACCGCACCGATGCCTGGGGCCGTCTGGTCCGCACCGCCACCTATGTGGCGACCACGGTGTACGGGACCACCGCCGAGGCGGAGGCTGCCGGGGCGCGACTGCGCCGCCTGCACGACCGGATGCGGGCCACCGACACGCTCACCGGTGAGCGGTTCCGGATCGACGAACCCGATCTGCTGCGCTGGGTGCACGTGACCGAGGTCGAGTCGTTCCTGACCACGGCCCGACGCGCCGGGCTGCCGCTGAGCGACGACGAGGTGGACGGCTACTACACGGAGCAGCGCCGGGCCGCCGCCCTGGTCGGCCTGGACCCGGCCACCGTTCCGGGCACCGCCGCCGAGGTCGCCGACTACTACGAGGCCGTACGGCCGCAGTTGCGGATGACCCGGGAGGCTGCCGAGACGGCGGTGTTCCTCACCGCTCCGCCGCTGCCGTGGAAGCTCAGCCTGCCGGTCCGGTTGGGGCTCACGCTCGGCCCACCGCGCTGGGCGTACCTGGGGATCGCCGGCACCGCGTTCGCGTTGCTGCCAGGGTGGGCGCGCCGGATGTACGGGGGTCTCGGTCTGCCGACCACCGCGCTGTCGGCGGACCTGAGCCTGCGCGCGTTGCGGCTCGCGTTCGCAGCCGTGCCCCGCCGCTACCTGGAGGGGCCGTTGATCCAGGCAGCGAAGGAGCGGGCCGCTCGGCACGCGGCGCTGGCCGGCTGACCCGACGCGCGGCAGAGCAGCTCAGCCGTCGGCGTGCCGGTCCATGGCCGCCCACGGCTCCTTGCCCGGGGCCTGTGCGCCCGTCGGACAGTGCCGCCGGAAGTCGCACCAGCCGCAACGCGGGCCGGGTGCCACCGGGAAGGCCTCGTCCGCGTCGGCGCCGTCGGCGACCGCGCGCTCGGCGGCCATGATGTCGCGGGCCGTCTCTTCGGCGCGGGTCAGTTGTCGGGCCAGCGACTCGACTGTGTGGTCGTGGCCGGCGACCGTGCCGGTCGGCAGGTGGTGCAGCTCCACCCGGCGGCACGGCCGACGGAACACCCGCTCGGCGGCGTACGCGTAGAGAGCCAGCGCCTGCGAGCCCCGGGCGTCGTCAGTGTCCAGCCCGGTGCGACCGGTCTTGTAGTCGACGATGACCAGCTCCGGGCCCTCCGGCCCGGGCCGCGAGTCGATCCGGTCGGCGCGGCCGTTGAACGCCAACACCGCGGTCTTGACCGCCACCACCCGCTCCACGCCGAGCGGGTCGGAATCCGCCTCCAGCGTCTCGACGTACGCCTCCAGCCAGCCCAACGCCCGCCGGTAGGCGGCCCGCTCCTGCTCGTCGTCGCGGTAGCCCTCGCGGACCCAGGTGCCCTTGAGCAGCGTGGCCAACACCTCGGGGCGGCGCCGGTCGGCGGGCAACGCATACCAGTTCTTCAGGGCGGTGTGCACGCTGGCGCCGAGCGAGTTGTGCGCCCACGGCGGGCCCTTGGGTGGGGCGGGCCGGTCGACGTAGGAGTAGCGGTAACGACGCGGGCAGTCGGCGTAGGCGCCCAGCTTGCTCGGGGTGCAGACGAACAGGCGCTCCGGCATGCCCTCGAAGCCGAGCTGCTCGGCGTCACCGGCGCGCTGCCTGGGGGCCCGGCCGCCGGCGGCCGGCCGCCCCGCTGATGAGGATCGTCGCACGCCTGCGATCCTGCCATCCACCCCCGACATCGCGCGTGCCGTCAGGTCATGTTGACGTACTGCGTGACGAAGGCGAACACCGCGTCGGCGATGAGTTGCACGGCGATAGCGGCCAGTAGCAGACCGGCGATCCTGGTCAGGACCTCGATGCCGCCGGGACGAAGGATCTTGACGATGCCGCCGGAGAAGCGCAGGACGATCCAGACGGCGAGCATCACGGCGAGGATCGCCAGGGCGATGGCGGTGAAGTCCGCAATCCCGTCGGCCTGCTGGACGAAGAGCATGGTGGCCACGATGGCGCCCGGGCCGGCCAGCAGTGGGGTGCCCAGCGGCACCAGTGCGATGTTCGAGGTGGCCTCCGAGCTGGGGCCGTCGGTCTTGCCGGTGAGCAACTCCAGGGCGACGAGTACGAGCAGCAGCCCGCCGGCCGCCTGCAACGCCGGCAGGTCCACGTGCAGATAGTCGAGCAGGGTCTGCCCGGCCACGGCGAAGATCACGATGACGCCGAGCGCCAACGCGACGGCCTGCCAGGCCGCCCGGTTGCGGTCTCGGGCGGGCAGCGGGCCGGTCAACGCCAGGAAGATCGGCATCATGCCCGGCGGGTCGGTGATCACCAGCAGGGTCACGAAAACCTCGCCGAACAACTTCAGATCCACGTGATCAACCTAGCCGCGCCCCGATGGGCGAAATACCAGGATCAAACCGAAGCGACCTCGGTCACCCCGTCGGCGACGATCCGCTCGTACGCCTCGACGCTCGTGCTGAACGCGCCGAGCTGAACGGTCTTGTGGGTGCCGTGGAAATCCGAGGAGCCCGTGACGAGCAGGCCCAACCTGTCGGCGAGCGCCCGTACGTGTTCCCGTTCGGCCGGGGTGTGGTCCTCGTGGTCGACCTCGAGCCCGGCGAGCCCGGCGGCGGCCAGCTCGACGATCAGCTCGTCGGGCACCACCCGGCCACGTCGGGTGGCCCGAGGGTGGGCGAAGACCGGCACCCCTCCGGCGGCCCGGACCAGTCGAACGGCCCGGAACACCTCGATGTCCTCCTTGGGCAGCCGGTACCGCTCCCCCAGCCAGTTCGGGCCGAACGCCTCCCGGACGCTGCCGACCAGGCCGGCGCGGATGAGTGCCTGCGCGAGGTGCGGGCGTCCGACGGTGCCGCCACCCGCACCGGCCAGGATGTCCGGCCAGCTCACGTCGATGCCGTCGGCCCGCAGAAGGTCGACCATCCGTTCGCCGCGCTCCTCCCGGGCGGCCCGGACCCGGGCCAGTTCGGCCACCAGCTCCGGGTGGTCCGGGTCGAACAGGTACGCGAGCAGGTGCAGCGGCACCGCCGGTTGCGCCCCCGACCAGCGGCACGACAATTCGGCACCCCGGATCAGACGTAGCCCCGGTGGCAGCGCGTCCACGGCGGGCGCCCAGCCGGCAGTGGTGTCGTGGTCGGTGATCGCCAGCACGTCCAGCCCGGCGTTTGAGGCCGCGCCGACCAGCTCGGCCGGGGTCAGGGTGCCGTCACTGGCCGTGGAGTGGGCGTGCAGGTCGATCCGGGGGGCGGAGCCGGTACGCGAGGTCACCGCCCGACGTTACCGAGAAATTCGCGAGCCCGGCTCACCTGGGCCACCCCGGGTCAGAAGCCAGTCACCAGGATCGGCCGGTCGTCTGCTGCCACGCCGGGCACCGCGGCGGCGCCGGCTGGCTTTCCGGCTCGCGCCTGGACGACGTCGACCCGGACCAGCTGCCCGGTGCCGTCGAGGTAGGCGGCAGTGGTCTCGTCACTCCACACGACCGCCCCGGTGATCGGCGGCCCGGCCGCGACGGCGCTCGCACCCGGCCCGAGCCGCTGCAGGTCGACCAGGAGGGATCGGCCGACAGTGCCGGGCCCACCGTTGACGAGCAGCCACCGCCCGTCCGGCGAGACCCCGCCGATGCCGTCCGGGCTCAGGTCGGGACCGCAGCCGGTGCGGACCGGGTCCAGGTGGCGTGTCGGGGTGAGGACGGCGAGGCAGGTCCGGCCCGGCTCGGTGGTGGCCACCTGCCCGACGAGCCGCCCGTCGGGCAGCCGCCCGTAGACGTTGAGACTCTTCTGGTCGAGGGCCTCGGGCAACGGCCCCGCACCGGGCCGCCAGAGGGTGTGACCGGCGCTGGCCGGGTCGAGTCGGACCAGCACGCTGTCGCCGACGAACCGGACGGGCTCCGCCAACGTGGGCACCGGGGTGCGCACCGCCCCGATGAGTTGGGTGCCGACGACGCCCGCCACCAGCAGATCACCGCCGTCGCGCCAGGCGACCTGGAGGCTGTCCGGGGCCAGGACGATGGCGCCCGCCCCGGCCAGCAGCACCTGTACCAGGCCGTCGTCCTGCACCACCCACAGGAAGCGCCCCGCGGTGCTCCGCGCGCCGACGACAAGCCAACCGCCGCCGTTGGGCAGGGGCTGGACGCGTTCGGCCGGCCCGACGTCGGGCAGCACCAGCCGCCGCCCGTCGGCGTTGACAAGCGTCTCGCCGACGACGAGAGCGGGCGAGGGGGCGAGGCCGGGGCTGCTTGCCGTGGGTAGCGGTCGGCTGTTCGGGTCCGGGTCGCCGATCACCACGACTGATGACCCGTCCCGCCTGGTCTCGGAGCCGAGTTGGGCCATGCCGGCGCTGAGCAGCACGGTGGTGGCCGCTGCGAGGGCGAGGCCCGCCCCGGTACGTCGACGCCGGATCCGGTTCGCGCGGCGGATGGCCTGCCCGGCCGGATCGGCGCCCAGTGGGCGGGCGATGGCGACCCGCTGCGAGAGGGTCTCCCGCACCGCACCTTCTAGCTCGTCAGGCCGCACCTGGTAGGAACGCCGTGGGCCATCGGTCAGGTTGTCGTGCCGGCCGATGAACTCACTCACTGCGGCTCCCCGGAGCCCGTGCCGACGGGCACGGCCGCCGGGGCGGTGGGCAGCACGACCTGCGGGGTGATCGAACGCGGCACGGCGGGACGCGGAGCGGCCGGGCGGGGTACGGGTCTGCCGGCCACCCGCCCGGTCCCGGGTGTGGCGGCGGCACCGGTGGCCGGGGCCCGTACGGTCCGGGAACCCGAGCCCGCCGTCCGGCCGGCGGCACCTGTCGCGGCCGATCCACCGGCGGCAGCGGATGACCGGCCGGCCGCTGCGGCGAGGTCCGGTGCGTCAGCACCCAGTCGCCGACGCAGGGTGGCGAGTGCCCGGGAGGTCTGGCTCTTCACGGTGCCTGGCGAGATGTCCAGCATCGCGGCGGTCTGCGCCTCCGACATGTCTTCGTAGTAGCGCAGCACCAACACCGCCCGCTGCCGGTTGGGCAACTCGCGGAGATGCCGCCAGAGCAGGTCACGGTCGAGTTGTTGCTCGATCTCGTCGACGCCGGCCCGCTCGGGCAGCACCTCGGTCGGGCGTTCGCCGTGCCAGCGCCGCCGCCACCAACTGGTCGATGTGTTGACCATCACACGCCGGGCGTACGGCTCGACCGCCTCGATCCCGCCGAGCCGCTTCCACGCGAGGTAGGTCTTGGTCAGCGCCGTCTGGAGCAGATCCTCGGCCGTGGCCCAGTCTCCGGTGAGCAGGTAGGCGGTGCGCAGGAGCGCGGCGGAGCGGGCCGCGACGAACTCGCGGAACTGCTCCTCCAACGAGTCCCTGCTCGCCACCGCCCACCTCCACACCCCTGCCGTCCTGGCAGAGTGCCACGTCAGGGGCGCTCTGGTCCATGACGAAAGGTGCGCACTTGCTCCGATGTTCGGTCAGAAACCTTCACGCCCCGTCGTCGGCCTTGGCCTCGTCGGCCTCCTTGCCGAGGCGCGCCTCGACCGCCTGCGGCTCGTACATCTCCTCGACGACGCGCAGGTACAGCTCGTTCGGGTTGGGTAGGTTCTTGACCTCGCGGAGCGCCTGCTCCTGGCCTGCGGACTCCAGCACGAAGGTGCCGTAGTTGAGCGCCCGGCCGGTGGGGGTCTGCTCGTACTTCATGTCGGTGACCCGGACCAGCGGCATCATCGCCACCTTGCGGGTGACGATGCCGTTGACCACCATGACCCGCTTGTTGGTCAGGATGAAACGGTCATACCACCAGTCGGCGACCTTCCACGCCACCCAACCCATCACCGCGAACCAGAGCAGCACGGCGATCGTGGTGAGCGCGCCGACGTCCTGGCCGGCGAGGAAGCCGGAAAGGTAGCCGAGCACGAAGGTCGCCGCGACGCCGATCAACAGCGGGTTGGTGAGGTGGATCCAGTGTCGCTTCCACTCGCCCCGGTAGCGCTCGGTGGGGAAGAGGTAGCGCGCCACGAGCGAACTGGGCTCGTCTTCCAGGGGCAGCACCCGCCGAGGGGTCGAGCCGGTCGCGTCGGCACGCAACCCGGCCAGCTCGTCCTCGGAGATCTGCGGCGGCTGGTAGCTGGCCTCCGGATCACGGACCCACCCCCGACCGGAGCGACCCTGGCCGGCGTAACCGGGCCCGTCGCCATAGCCGACGTCGTCCGAAAGGGACGGACCGTCGGACAGGCCGGGACCGGCCCCGTAGCCCGGGCCGTCATCAGGCCCGATCCGCGGGATCGGCTCGGTGTCACGCTCGCGGCGTTCCCGGTCGGGGTCGTCCGGGTCGAAGGGTGGACCGGAAGGGCTGCCCATCGGCGGCTAGGCGACGAGGCTTGTGAAGAAATCGCCAAAGCCCTGGGCGATATCCATGATCCCGCCGCCGAGCGACTTGAACACATCCGCCGCCGAGTTTGGCCGATAGGCGACGAAGAAGATCAAGAATGCGATTCCGGCCCAGGTGAGGACCTTCTTGACCATGGCGGGCCATCCTCTCGCACGGCGCCGGGTCCCATTACCGCAGCGGCACCCAGAGTATCAGTGTGGTGTCGTACAGTGAATATCTGCGTCCGTTCTCCGTCAAACCGGGAGAGTTGTCAAGCTCTACCAGGTAGATACGGGGACCGTGCGCCGTACACGAGCTCGGGCGGAGTCCACTCGGTCAGGTCGTGTAGCACGACATCTTCCGCGAGCAGGTGACCCGCACTCGCCGGCCAGGCTATCGCATGGAGCCACATTCCCCGAGCCTCGCCGGCGTACGCGCTTCGATCTGTCGATGAATTCACCAACCACAGTGGAGTGGGGTGCCCACCCACCTTGATCTTCGCCTGTCCGACGTGGTCAGGGTGACCAGGCCCCGGGTCGGTCAGCGCGTCGACCAACTCCGGCCCCGGATCCGGGCCGGTCAGTCCGGCGAGTCGGGTGCCGAGACCCACACCGGGTTCCTCGGCCACGAAGACCAGATCGGCCGGACCACCGCCGAGCGGCGCCGGACCCGCGCAGGCCACCGCTGTCGCCCGCACTCCCGTCCGCTCGTCGCCGGCGTACGCCACGCCGGTGAGTGTCCAACCGGGTGGCAACGGCCACGGGCACCACAGGGGCGTCACCGGCGGATCGCCGCTCGCGGTGATCCGCTCCACCACGCTCGCCACGATCTCCGCTCCGATGTGCTCAGGCACGTGCAACGGAGGCACCGGGCCGCACCGCGTACACCTTGAGTCGGTGTTCATCAGATCCGGCGCCCGTACCGGGCCCCCGCATCTCGGACAACTCACCGCGACACTCACAACCCCACCGTCTCCCCGGAGCGCGGGCACGTCAAGCCGGAACGTCCGATTCGGCACCGTACGTGGGTCAGTCCGGAGGCGGCCCGGCGTGCGCCCGGATCCAGGCGTGCATCGCGATTCCGCTGGCCACACCCGCGTTGATCGACCTGGTGGAGCCGTACTGGGCGATGGAGTAGAGCTGGTCGCACGCGGCGCGGGCCGGCGCGGAGAGACCCGGCCCCTCCTGGCCGAAGAGCAGCACGCACTCCCGCGGCAGGGTGCCGGTCTCCAACGGACGCGACCCGGGCAGGTTGTCGATGCCGAACACCGGCAGGTGCCGCCCGGCCGCCCAGGCGACGAACTCCTCGATCGTCTCGTGGTGGCGTACGTGCTGGTACCGATCAGTCACCATCGCTCCGCGCCGGTTCCACCGCCGCCGTCCGACGATGTGCACCTCGGCGGCGTTGAACGCGTTGGCGTTGCGTACCACGGTGCCGATGTTGAAGTCGTGCTGCCAGTTCTCGATCGCCACGTGGAAGCCGTGCCGGTGCCGGTCCAGATCCGCGACGATCGCCTCGTGCCGCCAGTAGCGGTACCTGTCGACGACGTTGCGCCGGTCCCCCTCGGCCAGCAACTCCCTGTCGTAACGGCTGTCGTCCGGTGGGTCCCCCGGCCAGGGGCCCACGCCCACCTCAAGCTGGTCGTCGCTCACGGTCATCAGAGGGTACGGACCGTGTCGGCGCCCGGCGCGACGACCTGCCGCTCAGCCCAGGTCGAGGGCGACACCGAGCCGGTCCAGGAAGCGACGGTCCGCCGGGCTGGCCGGTGGGTCCACCAGGCGTGCACCGGCGCCGGGCACCGCGCGACAGATCCGCGCCGCGACCGACTGCACCCACTGGCGGTACGCGGCTGAGTCGGCGGGGTCGGCCCGCTGCCGGAGGACCCGGCTCGCCGCCCGGCAGGCGGCCAGCAGGCCCACCATGTCGGTGAGCCGCTCGGCGGGTGGCGGGGCGCCGTCGTGGCGGGCGTAGATCGTGGCGACCACCGCGCGGACCAGGTCGCTGTCGGAGGCTCGACCCGCGGCCACGGCATCCAGGCCGGCCAGGCTTGCCGCCACCCCACGTTCCGTCCGGTCGGGACCGGGTGCCGCGGCTGCCACGAGGACCCGACCGGGCAGGCTGGTGAGCAGATCCCATTCGGCGGCGGAATAGACAGCCGTGGTCAAGGGTGTGGCTCGGCGGCCGGCAGAGGGCGGCTCTCCGGCGACGGAGTGGCTCATCGGAACCTCCGGCGTCAGCATATGCCCCCAGAACGGAACGGGGCCCCTTCCCCCGCAGACCCGCGGTGGGAAGGAGCCCGGTGTTCGTCGAGGGTCGAGGCCCGCCGCGACGGTCAGCGCGGCTCGGGGAAGCTGGGCCGCTCCGGATCCACTCCGGCGGGCACCGCGGCGGCCGCGTACTCCCGCTTGGGGACCATGACCTTGCGCCGGAAGACGCAGACCATCGTGCCGTCCTGGTTGTAGCCGCGGGTCTCCACCGACACCACGCCCCGGTCCGGCTTGGAGCCGGACTCACGCTTGTCCAGCACGGTGGTCTCGCCGTAGATGGTGTCGCCGTGGAAGGTCGGCGCGACGTGCCGCAGCGACTCGACCTCCAGGTTGGCGATCGCCTTCCCACTCACGTCGGGCACCGACATGCCGAGCAGCAACGAGTAGATGTAGTTGCCGACCACGACGTTGCGCGTGAACTGGCTGGCCGTCGCGGCGTAGTGCGCGTCCATGTGCAGCGGGTGGTGGTTCATGGTGAGCAGGCAGAAGAGGTGGTCGTCGTACTCGGTGACGGTCTTGCCCGGCCAGTGCCGGTAGACCGCGCCGACCTCGAACTCCTCGTAGTAGCGACCGAACTGCATGCTGGTCCCTTCGACGGGCGGCGATGGAGTTCGGCACAGCATGCCTTACCGGTGGTTAAGGAGACCGGCGGGGCGCGACGGCGGCGGAAATGTCACACCGGTCACTCGCACGGGGGGAGACGCAATGAGCGGCGGGGCCCTCCCCGGCACCCGCCGCCCACGCTCTGATGTGAGGAATTCTGCCCTACGACGGCGCAGGTTCAACAGAGCCCGCGGTCACATTTATCTTTTTGTAACACTACTGAGCGTGACGCACAGTGGGTTGATCAGCGATCTCCGCAGGCCGGATAGCTCCTTGTGAACGCCCAAGTTACCGATTCGTAGTGCGCAATCGCGTGGATCTCCCTGGAAACGCTCCCATCACCGGCGGTCACGCAAGTGCGTCATGCATTTGCGTTCCGCAGGTCGGGTGTTAACAGACATGTTTCGATGGCTTGGGAGGCCCCCCGGCAGCCCCGAGCACGTTTCGTGCCCCACCGCACGGGAATTCGATACGGTCAGCCCTGGTTCTACGGGACGTAGACAAACCGCGGTGATCGGAGAGTGCAATGGCAACCGTTGAGCTGACCTCGACGAACTTCGACGAGGTGACCGGCGACGACGGCATCGTCCTGGTCGACTTCTGGGCCGACTGGTGTGGTCCGTGCAAGCGGTTCGCCCCGGTCTACGAGCGCTCCTCGGAGAAGCACCAGAACATCGTCTTCGGCAAGGTCGACACGGAGGCTCAGCAGGAGCTGGGCGCCAAGTTCGACATTCGCTCGATCCCGACGATCATGGCGATCCGTGACGGCGTCATCGTCTTCGCCCAGCCGGGCGCCCTCCCCGAGTCCGCGCTCGAGAACCTGATCGAGCAGGTCGAGGCGCTGGACATGGACGACGTCCGCAAGCAGCTGGCCGAGCACAACCACTGAGTCGTCCACTCGACGACAGGCAAGGCCGGGCCCGATGCGGGCCCGGCCTTCGTCGTACCCCACCAGCCCTCGCATGATCACCCTCCCGGCCAGGCCGGACTGGCCGTCGGAGGGACGCGACACAGCCGGTACATCCCGTATCGTCACGACCCGATGGAGAACCTGACCACCCGCGGGCGCGTGACCCGGCTGGGCGCGACCGCACTCGGTCTCGTCCTGCTCGTCGGCGGCACCTTCTGGGGCAGCGACGACGACTTCCCGTTCGGCCCGTTCCGGATGTACTCCACCTCCAACCCGCCGAACGCACCAGCACCCGACACCCGCGTCGAGGGGGTGAACAGCTCCGGGGCGGTGATCGACCTCGACCAGAACGCGACAGGCATCCGCCGCGCCGAGATCGAGGGTCAACAGGCCCGGTACGCCGCCGACCCGACGCTGCTCACCGAGGTCGCCGACGCGTACGCCGAACGGCACCCGGACGCCCCCGCGCTCGTCGAGGTCCGCATCGTCATCCGCTGGCACGGCATCCGCGCTGGCCGGCCGACCGGCCAACACACCGACCAGACCGTCGTCCGCTGGCAGGCCCCGCGATGACCCGCTGGCTGACCGAGGCTGTGCCCCGGGGCCGGGTGGCCGCCTTCCGCACCCTGATCTACCTGTTCGTCGCCGGCGATCTGGTGATCTTCACACCCTGGGTACGCACCCGGGTCAGCGTGCCCGGTGACCTGTACCGACCGCTCCTGATCGGCCGCCTGTTCTCCCTCCCGACGCCAACCGAGACGCTGGTGACAGTGATCTTCTGGGCGTTGCTCCTGCTCGCCCTCCTCGCCGCCACCGGACGGGCGCCCCGGCTGCTCGGCTGGGCGGTGTGCGCGCTGTACCTGGAGTGGATGATCATCGCGATGAGCTACGGAAAGGTCGACCACGACCGCTTCGGGCTGCTCATCGCACTCGCCGTGCTGCCCACCGCCGGTCGCGCCCGACACGGCGACACCACTCGCACCGAGGCCGGCGGCTGGGCCCTCCGCGTCACCCAGATCGCGGTGATCTGCACGTACTTCCTGGCCGCGTTCGCCAAGCTGCGCTTCGGCGGGCTGGACTGGCTGACCGGCTCCGTCCTGGCCCGCGCGATCATCCGACGCGGCACCGACCTGGCCGACCTGATCGCCCAGGTGCCGCACCTGCTGATCGTCGCCCAGTTCGGCATCGTGGCGTTCGAGTTGCTGAGCCCTGTGGTCTTCTTCCTGCCACCCCGCTGGCGACTCGCCATGGTCGGCTTCTTCTACTCGTTCCACGCGGTCACCATCGCGACCATCACGATCTCGTTCGCGCCGCACCTGGCCGCGATGACCAGCTTCCTACCGCTGGAGCGGGTGCGTCCGCTGGTCTGGGCCCGCCGACTCGTCCGCCGCGACACTCCCGACGACGCTCCTCCCGCCGACGCCGTGCCGCACGGCCAGGGCTTGGTGGACGTCGGCGCGGAGCGGGCGCTCGACGATCAGGCGCCGGTGGTCGGGCGACCGGTCGGGCCGTAGAGCCGCTCCCGGGCCTCCTGCGGCAGGGAACAGGCCGCGGTGCCACCGGGAAGCCGGTGCCGGTTGCGTGCCACCCAGCGGTACAACGGCCAGGCCGCGGCGCGCGCCGGCGGGAACCGCAGACCGGCGCCGGCCACCCGCCAGAGCGGACCACTCGCGGTGAGCAGTTTCGCGATGGCGTCCGGGCCAGCGGCGCGCGAACCGTCCGCGCCGACCCACTGCACGGCCTCCTCGCACTCGGCCACCGTGAGGCCGAGCGCGTCCAGGTCGGCGAACTGCCAGGGCACCACCCGTGCCGCGGTCGGAATGCGGCGCTCGATGAACTCCGCACAGCTCGTGCAGAACGCGCAGTCCCCGTCGTAGACGAAGGTCGACGTCTCCATGCTGTCCATCCTCCCCTCTCCGACCACCCGGACACCCACCGGTGTACGGCGGGTCACTTGCGATCTTCTCGTACACGTGTTCGAATAGTGCCCATGCGCTGGGACAACCTCACCGCTCCCCCGGTCGAGGGAGACCCCGAGCGGGCAGCGCCAGCGACGCCACCCCTGCCGCTGGCGCTGCCCGGCGCCGTCGCCCGCACCTTCGACACCCCCGAGTTCGCCGGAATGACCTTCTACGAGGTGCAGGCCAAGTCCATCCTCAACCGGGTGCCCGGGCAGTCCCGCGTCCCGTTCGAGTGGACGATCAACCCGTACCGGGGATGCACTCATGCATGTGTTTACTGCCTGGGCGCGGACACCCCGATCCTGATGGCGGACGGTCGCACGAAGCCGATCAGCGATTTGGAGCCGGGCGACCGCATCTACGGGACCGAGCGACAGGGCGCGTACCGCCGATATGTGATCACCACCGTCCTCGACAAGTGGTCCACGGTGAAGCCGGCCTACCGGGTCACCCTGGAGGACGGCACTACCCTCATCGCCAGCGGGGACCATCGGTTCCTCTCCGAACGTGGCTGGAAGTACGTCACCGGTGCCATGCAAGGCAACGCGCGACGCCCCTACCTGACCACCAACAACCGGCTGATCGGCACCGGTCGTTTCGCCGTCGGGCCCAAGGAGTCACTCGACTACCGCCGGGGATACCTCTGCGGGATGATCCGCGGGGACGCGCACCTGGGCACGTTCTCGTACTCGTACGGGACTGTGCACCGGTTCCGGCTGGCGTTGGCCGATGACGAGGCATTGAGCCGCAGTGAGCGCTACCTCGCCCTCGAAGGGATCAAGACGCAGCGTTTCGATTTCACCCCGGCCAGTCCCACGCGACGTGCAATGGCCGCCATCCGCACCTCGAAGCAGCGGGATATCGGGACGATCGCCGACCTCATCCGCTGGCCGGTCGAGCCCGGTGACGACTGGCGGCTTGGCTTCCTGGCCGGCATCTTCGACGCAGAGGGCAGTTGCAGCAGAGGCGTCCTGCGCATCAGCAACAGCGACGACGCCATCCTCGACCAGACGACGGCAGCACTGCGCCATCTCGGTTTCGCCTGCGTGCGAGAGGACCGCGGCCTACCCAACCGTGTGCGGGAGATCAGGCTGACCGGGGGCCTCGCCGCCCGGCTCCGGTTCTTTCACCTGACCGACCCTGCCATCACCCGGAAGCGGTCGATCGAGGGTGGCGCACTGAAGCATCAGGGCGCCCTCCGGGTTGTCGGCATCGAGGCACTCGGGCTGGAGTTGCCGCTCTGGGACATCACCACCGGCACCGGGGACTTCATCGCCAACGGAGTCGTCAGCCACAACTGCTTTGCCCGAAACACACACACCTATCTCGATCTCGACGCCGGTGCCGACTTCGACCGCAAGGTGATCGTCAAGGTCAACGCCGGCGAGCTGGTCCGGCGGGAGCTGGCCGCGCCGCGCTGGCGGGGCGCGCACGTGGCGATGGGCACCAACGTGGACTGCTACCAGCGCGCCGAGGGCCGCTACCGGCTGATGCCGCAGATCATCGGCGCCCTGCGGGACTTCGCCAACCCGTTCTCGATCCTCACCAAGGGCACGCTGATCCTGCGTGACCTGCCGCTGCTGCGTCAGGCCGCCGAGGTGACCACGGTGGGCATCTCCTACTCGGTGGGGTTCGTCGACGAACACCTCTGGCGCACCGTCGAGCCGGGCACACCACACCCTCGCCGCCGGCTGGACGCCGTCCGGGCGCTCACCGACGCCGGCATCCCCGTCGGAGTGCTGATGGCCCCGATCCTGCCCGGCCTCAGCGACAGCGACGAGTCGATCGAGGCCACCGTCTCGGCGATCGCCGCCGCCGGGGCGACGAGCGTGACCGCGCTGCCGCTGCACCTGCGTCCCGGCGCCCGGGAGTGGTACGCGCAGTGGCTCGCCCGCGAGCATCCGCACCTCGTGCCCCGCTACCGCGAGCTGTACCGGGCCGGCGCGTACGCCCCGCAGACGTACCAGCGGGAGTTGACCGCACGGGTGCGGATCGCCGCCCGGCGACACGGGCTGCACCGCGGAGAGCGGGGCGACAACCGCAGCCTGCCCGAGCCGCCGCCACCGTCAGCCGAGCAGCTGACACTGCTCTGATCGGAGCTACAGTCGGCTGGTGCGTACCGCTCAGCAGATCCTCGCCGACTCCGCCGTGATCGCCGTCGTGGGCGCGTCCCGCGACCCGTTCAAGGCAGCGCACGGCGTGCCGTTGCAGATGCAGCGGTACGGCTGGCGCATCATCCCGGTCAACCCGACTGTCGACGAACTGTTCGGGGAACGGGCGTACAAGACCCTTGCCGACGTTCCGCACCCCGTCGACCTGGTGGACGTGTTCCGACCGGCGGCCGACGCCGTGCAGGTCGTCCGGGACGCCGTGGCGATCGGGGCTCCTGCCGTCTGGCTGCAACTGGGCATCGTCTCGGCCGAGGCGCGGCGCATCGCCGAGGAGGCCGGCATCGACTACGTCGAAGACCGCTGCCTCATCGTCGAACGCGCCGCCGCCAACCTGTCCCGCCTACCCTGACCCAAAATCCCCGCCCCGCGCCCGCCCCCACCCTCACCGCCGCCGATCTTGCACTTACTGTCCCGACAAGACCGACATAAGGGTCAAGTGGACAACAGAAAGTGCAAGATCGGCGGGGTCGGGGGGCGGGGGGTTAGAGCTTGTATTCCTTGAGGAGACCTCGGGAGATGATGGTCTTCTGGATCTCCGAGGTGCCCTCGCCGATGAGCAGGAACGGGGCTTCCCGCATCAGCCGCTCGATCTCGTACTCCTTGGAGTAGCCGTAGCCGCCGTGGATGCGGAACGCCTCCTGGACGACCTCGGCGCAGTATTCGGAGGCGAGCAGCTTGGCCATCCCGGCCTCCACGTCGTTGCGCTGACCGGCGTCCTTGAGCCGGGCGGCGTTGACCATGAGGGCGTGGGCGGCCTCGATCTTCGTGCCCATCTCGGCGAGCTTGAAGGCGATGGCCTGGTGCTTGGCGAGAGGCTGACCGAAGGTCTTGCGCTGCTGGGCGTAGCTCACCGCCAGCTCGAAGGCGCGGATGGAGATGCCGCAGGCACGGGCGGCCACGTTGACCCGGCCCACCTCGATGCCGTCCATCATCTGGTAGAAGCCGCGGCCCACCTGGTCGGCGCCGCCGAGGATCGCGGAGTCGGGCACCGTCACGCCGTCGAGCACCATCTCGGTGGTCTCGACGCCCTTGTAACCCATCTTCTCGATCTTGCCGGGGATGGTGAGGCCGGGCGCGGTCTCGCCGAAGCCCGGCTCCTTCTCCAGCAGGAAGGTGCTCATGTTGCCGTAGACGGAGTCCGCGCCGGTGTCGGTCTTGACCAGGGTGGCCACCACCGAGGAGTACGCCCCGTTGGTGAGCCACATCTTCTGCCCGTTGAGCACGTAGCGGTCGCCGTCGCGGACGGCCCGGGACTTGATGGCGGAGACGTCGGAGCCGGTTTCGGGCTCGGACATGGAGAACGCGCCGCGCACCTCGCCGGTGGCCATCTTCGGCAGCAGCCGGGTCTTCTGCTCGGCGGAGCCGTGCTGGGAGATCAGGTACGCCACGATGAAGTGGGTGTTGACGATGCCGGAGATCGACATCCAGCCTCGGGACAGCTGCTCCACCACCAGCGCGTAGGTGAGCAGTGATTCGCCGAGCCCGCCGTACTCCTCGTCGATGGTGAGGCCGAAGAGCCCCATCTCGCGCATGCCGTCGAGGATGTCGGTGGGGTACTCGTCGGCGTGTTCCAGTCGCTGCGCGTGCGGGATGATCTCCTTGTCGGCGAAGTCCCGAACGGTCTCCAGGATCGACTGTTGCACATCGGTCAGGCCGGGCGTCTGGGCGAGTCTGGCCATCTCAGCCTCCGGGGATCCGCGCACTACTCGTGGGTAACTGAACGCTGGGTAAGTATCGACCTCCCGGGTTGGCGAGGCCAAGGTGACCAGTCCACACAACCGCTGTGAAAAGGTTCACCGCTGCGGGTAGCGTCCGGCAAGAGGGACTTTTCCGGCACCGGCAGGAGGAGGACAGCTGTGAGCTACCCGCCGCCGTCGGGACCGCCCGAGGACGAACCACCGCCGTCACCCTACGAGCCACCCCGGGACCAGTCGCCGTACGCGCCACCGCCGGCCGGCCAGCCGCCGTACCCGCCGCAGGCGGACCAGCCGGCGTACGAGCTGCCGTCGGAACGGTCACCGTACGGGCCACCGGCGGGCGAACCGTCGCCGTACGGCCACCAGGGGCCGCAGCAGTCGGCGCACTGGAACCAGCAGCCGTCGTATCCCCCGCAGGGCCCCTACGGCCAGTACGGCCCACCGCCGGCCGGGCCGGGTCGGGGCACCAACGTGCTGGCGATCCTGTCGCTGGTGTTCGCCTTCGTCTTTCCGCCGGCCGGTGCCGTCCTCGGCCACGTCGCCAAGCGGCAGATCCGCACCAGCGGCGAGGAGGGCGACCAGCTCGCCACCTGGGGGCTGATCCTGGGCTACGTCTTCACCGGGCTCACCGTGCTGGCCTGCTGTGGCTGGTTGGCGCTCGTGGCCTTCGGCAGCAACGGCGACAGCAGCGGTTACTGACTGACGGGCCGACGCCGGTCAGCGGAAGCGGGCCTCGCGGACGCTGTTGCCGCCGTCCACCACGAGCATCTGCCCGGTGATGTACGAGGCGGCCGGCGAGCAGAGGAAGCTGATCGCCGCGGCGACCTCGTCCGGTGTGCCCGGTCGCCCCACCGGTGTGCCAAGCCCCTGCT
Organism: Micromonospora sp. NPDC005710; assembly: GCF_040630995.1. Lineage (NCBI taxonomy): Bacteria > Bacillati > Actinomycetota > Actinomycetes > Micromonosporales > Micromonosporaceae > Micromonospora > Micromonospora sp. NPDC005710. The sequence continues at coordinate 99,743 of NZ_JBEXYP010000006.1, forward strand.
TGATCTCGGCCATGGTGGACGCCGCGGTGTAGATGGTGCCGGGTGCGACGGCGTTGACTGTCACGCCGTCGGCGATCATCTCCATGGCGAGGGCCCTGGTCAGCCCGACGACCCCGGCCTTCGCCGCGGCGTACGCGGCCTCGGTGGGTAGGGCGTTGACCGGGCCGGCCGTGGCCGCCAGGTTGACGATCCGTCCCCAACCCCGCTCGGCCATCCCCCCGATGAACGCCCTGCTGCACAGGAACGCGGTGGAGAGGTTGCGGTCGATCTCACCGCGCCACTCGTCGTAGGTCAGCTGCGCCACCGGTCGCAGCACCCCCTGGCTGGCCCGACTCGCCAGGCCGGCGTTGTTGACGAGCACCTCGACGTCGCCCAACTGCTCGGCGACCGCATCGGCGAGCGCACCGACCTCGGACTCGTCGGTCAGGTCCGCGACGAAGCCGGTCACCCCCAGCTCGGTCGCCCGCTCGTGGATGCGTCGGGTGGTGGAGACGATTGCCACCCGAGCGCCCAGGTCGGCGAGTCGACGGGCGGTGGCGTACCCGATGCCGTCCGGGCTGCCCGCCCCGGTGACCAGGGCGACCCGCCCGTCGAGGCGCATGGTGACCGGGTCGGCGAGCGCGACCGGCTCGTCGGGGCCGGGGCTGCCCGCCGGTGCGGCCGTCCGGGCGCGCCGGGCCGCGCCCGGACGGCTGACGTCCCGTCGGGGTCGACTGCCGGAACGGTCCGCGGCGCGCGCGTCGAATGCCATGCCAGGGATCCTGCCCGTTACGACCGGCCCGAGCAACGCGGCACCCGGAAGCGGGGGCGTCGGGTTTGGGCGGCGCTGGCTACCCTGTCTCCGCACCCCGACCTGACGGAGAGTTCGCATGACCAATCCCCCGCCGCCCGGCAACTGGACCGACCCGACGTGGTCGGCCCAACCGTCGAGCCCCGTACCGGACCCGACAGTGGTGGCCGGGCAGCCGGTACCCCCGCAGCCCGGCCCGGTCGACCCATACGCGCCCAACCCGTACGCCCCGGTCGACCCGTACGCGCCGGTGGACCCGTACGCGGGCGCGCAGCCGCCGGCCACCCAGGCGATGCCCAGCTACGCCCCGGCCGCTTACCCGCAGCCCGGCTACCCGCCGCAGTACCCCGGCTACGGCTACCCGCAGCAGCCGAAGACCAACGGGCTGGCCATCGCGGCGTTCGTGCTGGCCCTGATCGGTTTCACGTCCTGCATCACCGCGCCGATCGGCGCGATCCTCGGGCACGTCGCGCAGAAGCAGATCCGGCTCAGCGGCGAGGGCGGTGCGGGGATGGCGAAGGCCGCCATCATCGTCGGCTGGATCCTCACCGGGTTCCTGGTGTTGGTGATCCTCTTCTACGTTGCCGCGATCGTCTACGCCATCGCGACCAACAACGACAGCAGCAGCTACTGACCGGCGGGCGGGCGGGCGGGCGTACCGGCGACTGTCGGGCCGGATCGACAGCCGGCGGCGGTCGTCCCGGCCCGGCCGGTCACTGCTCCGGTGGGGTGAACGACGAGGTACGGCTCATCCCGGCGGCCCGACCCTTGGCGGCGACCACGAGCGCCATCTTGCGGGACGCTTCGTCGATCATCTCGTCGCCGAGCATCACGGCACCCAGCCGGCCGCCGGCCTCCGAGGTGTAGTGCTCGTACGCGTCGAGGATCAGCTCGGCGTGGTCGTAGTCGGCCTGCGCGGGCTGGTAGACCTCGTTGGCGGCGTCGATCTGGCCCGGGTGCAGCACCCACTTGCCGTCGAAGCCCAGCGCTGCCGAACGCTTGGCCACCTCGCGGAACGCGTCGACGTCGCGGATCTGCAGGAACGGGCCGTCGATGGCCTGCTTGTCGTGCATCCGCGCGGCCATCAGGATGCGCATCAGGATGTAGTGGTACGGGTCGCCCGGGTAGTCCGGGATCAGGCCGCCGACCACCATGGACTTCATGTTGATCGACGCCATGAAGTCGGCCGGGCCGAAGATGATGGTCTCCACCCGCGGCGAGGCGGCGGCGATCGCGTCCACGTTCACCAGACCGGCGGCGTTCTCGATCTGCGCCTCGATGCCGATCCGGCCCACCTCCAGGCCGATCGTCTTCTCGATCTGGGTGAGCGTCAGGTCCAGCCACTGCACCTGGGCGGCGGTCTGCACCTTCGGCAGCATGATGCAGTCCAGGTTGGCGCCGGCGCCCTCGACGACCTCGATGACGTCCCGGTAGGTCCACGGGGTGGTGAGGTCGTTGACCCGGACCACCCGGGTCTTGCCGGCCCAGTCCCCCTCGTTGAGGGCGGCCACGATGTTCTTGCGCGCGTCCGGCTTGGCCAGTGGGGCGACGGCGTCCTCCAGATCGAGGAAGACCTGGTCGGCCGCGAGCCCCTGGGCCTTGCCGAGCATCTTCACGCTGGAACCCGGCACGGCGAGGCAGGACCTGCGGGGGCGACCGACTGCGGCCATTGATGCGCTCCTTCCAGCGTCCGGCGGGCAGGCCGACGCCACCTGACGACAGATCCGGAACCTTAACGATCCCAAAGGGCGTTGTGACGCCACGGTAACCTCGCGCCATGACCGGGGTGAATGGACCTGTGGAAGATCTCACTGGGCGTCGACTGGTGGTGGTGACCGGGGCCAGCTCCGGCATCGGGCTGGCCGCCGCCGTGCAGCTGGCCTGCCGTGGCGACCAAATGGTGCTCGTCGGGCGGGACCCGGCCCGCCTCCAGGCCGCCGCCGAGCGGGTCCGGGAGAATTCCGGTGAACGTCCGGAGCTGTTCCGGGCCGACTTCGCGATCCTCGACGACGTACGCCGACTGGCCGAGCAGCTTCGGGCCGCGTACGACCGGATCGACGTGCTAGCCAACAACGCCGGCGCCATCGCGTTGCAACCACTGCGCACCGTCGACGGTTTCGAGATGTCGATCCAGGCCAACCACCTGGCCCCGTTCCTGCTGACCAACCTGCTCGCCGACCGGGTGGGTCGGGTCGTGGTGACCGCCTCCGGCGCGCACCGCTTCGGTGCCCTCGACCCGGACGACCTGAACAAGCCGCTGCGGAACTACCGGCCGATGGGCGCCTACGGCACCAGCAAGCAGGCGAACATCCTGTTCACCGCCGAGGCCGCCCGGCGGTGGCCGGACACGTCCGCGTACAGCTTCCATCCGGGAGTGGTGCGGACCCGGTTCGCCAACGACAGCCGGATTGTCGCGTTCGGCATGCGGTTCATGCCGTTCCGCAGCCCGGAGAAGGGCGCGGAGACCCTCGTGTGGTTGGCCAACCAGGAGCGTTCCCGGCTGATCAACGGGGGTTACCACGTCGACCGTCGGCCGCGTCGACCGCTTCGGAAGGCCGCCGACCCGCAGCTCGCCTCCCGGCTCTGGACGGCGAGCGCCAGGGCCGTCGGTCTCGATGACTGACCGGGCCGGCGCACTGACACTCGTCGCGGTCGTCGAGTTCGCCGTCGGGGCCGAGGTGGCTGGGCAGCGCTACGAGGACGCCGTACTGGCCCTGCTCGAACGGCACGGCGGCCGGTTGGAGCGGCGACTGCGCGGGACCGACGGCCAGACCGAGGTGCACGTGATCCGGTTCGACGGCCGGGCTGGCTACGAGTCGTTCCTCGCCGACCCGGGCCGGGCGACCCTGCGTACCGCCCTCGGCGAGGCCGCCCCGACGACCCGGGTCATCGAGGTGCACGAGAGCTAGCTTGCTGGGCGGGTGGAACATCGATCCGCTCGTGTCGGGCGGTCAGTCGTGCAGGGGCGTCGGGTCGGTGGGGAGGGCGGTGGGTGCCGCCCGCCGAGCGGCCCGGCCGCTGCCCAGCACCACCACCGCCACCCCGACCAGCAGCAACGCCATACCCAGCAGCGCGTACGGGCGCGGAACCTGACCCAGCCAGGCCCACCCGAGCACTGCCGCGCCGGGCGCCTCCAACAGGATCAGTACGCTCACAGTGGTCGCCGGGATCTTCTTCAGCGCGTAGTTGAACATCGAGTGCCCGAGCAGTTGGGCACCGGCCACCAGGGCCAGGATGGCCAGCCAGGTACTCCCGTCGAACCCGGTCAGTCGTACGCCGCCCACCAGGCACAGGGCCAGCAGGATCAGCGCGCAGATCCCGTAGCAGATGGTGGTGTAGGTGGTGGTGCTGATGCTGGTCCGGGCCCGTTCCCCGAAGGCGGTGTAGACGGCGGCGAACAGGGCTCCGACCAACGCCAGCACGTCACCGAGGACGGCCCGGCCGGAGACCCCCACGTCCACACCGGTGGCGACCACCGCGCCACCGACCGCGACCGCGATGCCGGCCCACACCACCCGGGGCAGCGGACGCCCCTGGACGCGGGCGATCAACCCCTGCCAGACCGGTTGGGTGGCGACCAGGGCGGTCGACGTGGCGACCGACGTGAGCTGGGCGCTCGGTACCCAGGTCGCGAAGTGCCCGGCCAGGGCGACCCCGGACAGGACGCAGAACAGTCCCTCCCGCCGGCCCGTACCCACTGTCAGCCTGCGGAACTCGGCGACACGTCGGGCCAGCGCGAAGGGGCTCAGCACCGCCACCGCGAGCAGGTTGCGCCAGAACGCGATGGCCAACGCGGGAGCGGCGGCGTACGCGATGAGCGGCGCGGACGACGACACGGCGACCACGGCCAGCCCGACCGCGCCGGTGGTCAGCGGATCCAGTGTCGGACGAGGTGAAGGTGGGGGCACGGGACGTAATCCTCACACGTATGACGGTCAGCACGGAGGGTCATCACTCCGTTACGATCACGCGGTTCCGCGCCGGCGACCCTCGACCGCCCGGAGGCGTTCCCCATGCCCAGCTACCAGGCGGTGCTGTTCGACTTCTTCGGCACCCTGACCCGTCCGGTGCAACGCGGCGCCGCGCACCTCGACACCGCCGAGCTGCTCGGGTGCCACACCGGCACGCTGAACGAGGTGCTGGACCGCACCTACTACGAACGGGCCACCGGCCTTCTCGGCAACGCCGAGACAACCCTGCGCTGGGTGTGCGCCCAGGCCGGCGTACACCCGAGCGACCAGGCACTGCGGGCGGCGGTGGCGTCCCGGCACCGGGCGGTCCGCGCGGACACCTGGCTGCGGGCCGACGCGGTGCCGGTGCTGGCGGCCCTGCGCCGACGCGGCCTGCGCACCGGCCTGATCAGCGACTGTACGCACGAGCTGCCGGCCTTCCTGCCGCAACTCGCTATCGCCCCACTGCTCGACGTACGGGTCTTCTCGGTGCAGGTCGGACGGTGCAAGCCCGATCCGACGCTCTACCTGACAGCCTGCCAACGGCTCGGGCTCACGCCCGGCGACTGCCTCTACGTCGGTGACGGCGGCAGCCAGGAGTTGACCGGCGCCGAGCGGGCCGGGATGACCGCCGTCCGCCTCGCCGCCCCGGATCTGGCCACGCACCTGGTGTTCAACGCCGAACAGGACTGGCGCGGCCCGACCCTCGCCACCCTGGGCGAGGTGCTCGCCCTCGTCGACGCCGAGGTGGCAGCCGTCGGCGGCCGGCTCGGCTGACCGACCGGTCAGCGGCGGCGGACCCGGTGCAGCCGGAACGGCTTGCGGGTGGCCCGAACCGCCGGAGTCGGCCGGGGCGGCTCGGCCTGCGCGTCAGCCGGCAACTCCGCCCCGGTCAGCGGCGTACCCGCCGGGGCGAGCCGGTTCACCGCGCACCCGTCGGCGGCCCACCGGGCCACCAGGTCGGCGGTCGGACCGGGCGCGTTGAGGCGCTTCGCCGCCACCAGCGGCGCTGTGGTGTCCCACGCCTCGGTGCCCGGAAGCAACCGGGTCACCCGGGCCGGCCAGGTGACGATCCGACCGCCGTGGTCGCCGCGCAGGGTGACCTGGGCCTCGGTCGCCTCGGCCAGACCCGGCGCGGCCTGCTCGCCCGGCCCGCTGACCACCAGGAGCGCGCCCTCCAGGGGTGCACACCAGAGTGCGAACGCCGGCCCTTCGGCAACACTGACCCAGGCCACGGCGGCCTTCTTCATCGCCTCGTCGACAAGCGGTGTGCTCTCCGGAGCGTCGTCGTCCGTCACACCCGCATCCTCCCGCATCGGCACCTCCGCTCAGCCCACAAACGGTGGCACGGCGATCTCGCCCCGGGCCACCGGCATCACCTGACCGGCGACCGTCGCGCCGACCGCCACCCCGTCCGCCGCGGTGACAGTGCAGGCCAACGCGGACGGGCGGTTCATCTCCACACCCTGACGGACCGCGTACTCCGACCGCCCCTCGCCCGGCAACAGACCACTCGCCACCAGCCAGACACCCAGGCCGAGCGCCGCCGAACCGGTCGCCGGGTCCTCCGGAACGCCGATCCCCGGCACGAAAACCCGGGCGTGCGCGGTTTGCGCGGCGGCGTCCCAGGAGAAGACGCTCACGTGCGACACCCCGTACCGCTGCGCCGCCGCCGGGTCCACCCGGGCGCGGGCCACCGACTCCGGCCGCACCGGCAGGTACGGGAACTCCAGCCCACAGCCGGCGACGCGGGGGGCGGGCCCGACGTGGTCGTCGGCGACCAACCCGGCGATCTCCAGCAACGGCTCCGGGTCCAGCTCCGGGCCGAGCGTCGGAGCGCCGCCGGTGAGCGTCGCCCCGGTGGCGGTCACCTCGATCGGCAGCACACCGGCCCGGCACTCCTGGGTGACCTGCCCCACACCGAACATGCCCCGCCGGTACGCGGTGACCGCCGCGCCGACACTGGGGTGCCCAGCGAACGGCAACTCCTCCACCGGAGTGAAGATCCTGGCCCGATAGGTGACACCGACCTGGGTCGGCGGCAGCACGAACACCGTCTCGGACAGGTTGAACTCCAGCGCGAGTGCCTGCATCTGCTCGGTGGCCAGCGCCTCCGCGCCGAACACCACAGCCAGCGGGTTACCGGCAAAGGGGCGATCGGTGAAGACGTCCACGATCTCGTAGGCCAAGGTCGACATGTTGATAAACACTAGGCGCTTAGGCTGGTGCCCGTGAGTACGCCGACCCGGATCTACATCGCCCGGCTCGCCGGAGTCGCCGTCTTCGACCCGAACGGCGATCAGGTGGGCCGGGTTCGTGATGCCGTGGCCCGGCTCCGGGCGACGAAGCGTCCGCCCGAGGTGGTGGGACTCGTCGCCGAGATGCCGATGCGTCGTCGGATCTTCCTGTCCATCAACCGGATCACCTCCATCGACGCAGACGCCGTCGTGCTCGGCTCCGGCACCCTCAACCTGCGCCGGTTCGAGAAGCGCGCCAACGAGCTGCTGGTGCTTCAGGAACTGCTCGACCGGCGGGTGCAACTCGACCCCGGTGGTCAGCCCGGCGCGGTGGTGGACATCGCCATGGAGTGCACCCGGGGCGGCGAGTGGTCACTGACCCGTGTCGCCGTACGCGAGCAGACCGGTCGGCTCAGCCGTCGCGGCCACCTGCACCAGGTCGAGTGGGACCGGGTGCGCGGGCTCAGCGGCATCGCCGACAACCGGGGTACGGCGAACCTGCTCGCCGTGTTGGAGGACATGCGCCCCGCCGACCTGGCCAACGCGTTGCAGGATCTGCCCGACGCACGGCGCAACGAGGTGGCGGCCGCGCTCGACGACGAGCGGCTTGCCGACGTGCTCAGTGAGCTGCCGGAGCACGACCAGGTGGAGATCCTCGCCGGCCTCGACCGGGAGCGGGCCGCCGACGTCCTGGAGGAGATGGACCCGGACGACGCGGCGGACCTGCTCAACGAGCTACCCCCACCTGAGCAGGACGTGCTGCTGGACCTGATGGAGCCGGACGAGGCCGACCCGGTACGTCAGCTGCTGAAGTACACCCCGGGCACGGCCGGCAGCGTGATGACCTCGGAGCCGGTCATCCTGCCGCCGGACGCCACCGTCGCCGAGGCGCTGGCCCGCATCCGGGAGCCCCAGCTCTCCCCCGCCGTCGCCGCGCAGGTCTTCGTGACCCGGGCTCCGCAGAACACGCCGACCGGCCGCTACCTGGGCATGGTGCACTTCCAGGCGCTGCTGCGCGAACCCCCTGCCGACCTGCTGGGCAAGGTGGTGGTCAACGACATCGACCCGCTGCGCCCCACCACGCCGCTGCCCGAGATCACCCGCCGGATGGCCACCTACGACCTGGTCGCCATGCCGGTGATCGACCGCAACAACCGGCTGGTGGGCGCCGTGACGGTGGACGACGTGCTGGACCACTCGCTGCCCCGGGACTGGCGGGACCGCGACGCCCTGACCGCCTCGGGCACCAGCGACACCGCGTTGGACGACTCGGATGGCTGAGCAGCGGCGGACGGAACGTCTCGACCAGCCACGCGAGCCCCGGGGTGTGAAGCTGCCCCGGTTCGACGCGGAGGCGTTCGGCAGGTGGTCCGAGGGCATCGCCAGGGGCATGGGCACCGCGAACTTCATAGTGGTCATGACCGTGGTGATCGCGATCTGGTTCGTCTGGAACACGGTGGCCCCGGCGAACCTGCGCTTCGACCCGTACACCTTCACGTTCCTGACCCTGGTGTTGTCGTTGCAGGCCAGCTACGCGGCCCCGCTGATCCTGCTGGCCCAAAACCGGCAGGCCGACCGGGACCGGGTGGCCCTGGAGGAGGACCGGCGGCGGGCCACCGCGCAGAAGGCGGACACCGAGTACCTGGCCCGGGAGATCGCGGCCCTGCGGATCGCGCTGGGTGAGGTCGCCACCCGCGACTTCCTCCGCTCCGAGCTGACCCGGCTGGCCGAGGAACTGGACGAGGTGGGGCAGCGCCGGCAACGGCTGGAGCGCCGCCAGCAGGAGAAGGACAACTGGCAGGAGCGACGGGGTCAGCGGCCGCCCGACGCTGTCGGCCTGGACGAACCCCGCGACGACCTGGACGGCGACTTCACCCGGAAGGCTCGGCCGGACGGCGCCGACCCGCGCCGCTCGGAGGGCTGACCGACCTGCCATCGATTGGCTCACACCGCCCCGGGCAGCGGCGGCGGCGGATGCCCCGCGACGTAGCATTGCGGGCATGTCAGCACCCGTGAGCACCGTCGAGGACGCGATCCAGGCCGCCCTGGCCACCGTCAACGACCCGGAGATCCGCCGGCCCATCACCGAGCTGGGCATGGTCCGTTCCGCCACGATCGGTGCCAGCGGTGTCGTCCGCGTCGAGTTGCTGCTCACCGTCGCCGGCTGCCCGCTGAAGGACAAGCTGCGTAACGACATCACCGCTGCCGTCGCCGCCGTGCCCGGTGTCACCGGTGTCGAGATCGACTTCGGGGTGATGACCCCCGATCAGCGGCAGTCGTTGCAGTCACAGCTGCGCGGCGGCGGCGCCACCGAGGAGCCGGTCATCCCGTTCGCCCAGCCCGGCTCGCGCACCCGCGTGTACGCGGTGGCCAGCGGCAAGGGCGGCGTCGGCAAATCGAGCGTCACTGTCAACCTGGCGGCGGCGCTCGCCGCCCGTGGGCTCTCCGTCGGGGTGGTCGACGCGGACATCTACGGCCACTCGGTGCCCCGGATGCTCGGGACGGAGGCCCGGCCCACCCGGGTCGAAGACATGATCATGCCGCCGCAGTCGCACGGCGTGAAGGTCATCTCCATCGGCATGTTCACGTCCGGCAACGCCGCCGTCGTGTGGCGTGGCCCGATGCTGCACCGGGCCCTGCAGCAGTTCCTGGCCGACGTCTACTGGGGCGACCTCGACGTGCTCCTGCTCGACCTGCCCCCGGGCACGGGTGACGTGGCCATCTCGCTGGCCCAACTGCTGCCCAACTCGGAGATCCTGATCGTCACCACCCCGCAGACCGCCGCCGCCGAGGTGGCGGAACGGGCCGGCGCGATCGCCCTCCAGACCCACCAGCGGGTGGTCGGCGTCATCGAGAACATGTCCTGGCTGGAGCTGCCCGACGGTTCCCGGATGGAGATCTTCGGCGCCGGTGGCGGCACCGCCGTCGCCGAGTCGCTGAGCCGGACCATCGGCGCCCACGTGCCACTGCTCGGTCAGATCCCGCTGGACACCCGCGTCCGCGAGGCCGGCGACGCCGGCAACCCGATCGTGCTGGCCGCACCGGACTCCCCGGCGGCGCACGCACTCGGCACCATCGCCGACCGGCTCGCCCTACGCCGCGAGTCACTGCTCGGCAAGCCCCTCGGCCTCAAGCCTGCAGGTCGCTGACCAACCCGAACACCGTTCCAGCCCGTCGGCCCTGGTGGCCGGCGGGCTGAGTCGTGTCGGGCGGGGCCTCGCCGGACCCGGCGGTGTCGGTCGCGCGGATGGCCCAGCCACGCCGGCATGACCTGGCGGCATGGCGACGGCCGGCGTTGGCTTGCAGTGCTTATGCCAACGGGGCGTGGGTCCGGCCGGTGCCGGCCGGCACTGCCGGCATGGTCAACTCGGGTTTCAGGAAATCGGGTCTTCAACCGGCGTGGGATACCGCGCCTTCCGGGAACCCGAGTTGAGCAGACCAGGTGCGAGGCCCAGGACAGGTGCCGGGCCCCGGACCGGGACAATCCGGACGGGTCCGGGCGGCGCGGGGGCCAGCCGGTCAGGGGGTACGGGTCGGTCAGGTGGCGTCGTCGTAGCTGGCCCGGGGGGCCGGGGCCGAGGGAGTGCTGGTGGCAGTGCCGGGCCGGGTCCCGTTCGACCGCAGGTCGGCGGCGTTGGCCACGTCCTTCAGGTCGTTGTGCACGCCGCTGACGTCCGCTCGCAGGTTGTCGTAGACACCCTGCAACGGCTTGCGGATCGCCGCCTCGTCCTCCTCGCTGAGGAGGTGCTTGCGGATGAACGCCTTCGGGTGCAGGTCTTCCAGCTGAATGTCGGTGCCCAGCTCGCGGCTCAGGTCGCCGGTGGCGTTGCGGGCCATGTTGCGCAGGTTGCGCACCAGCCGCAGGCCGTCGGTGATCACGGCGGGGAGCCGGTCGCCGAAGATCAGCAGCGCCAGGAGCAGCAGCGCACCGATCTCCCACCAGTTCAGGTTGTCGAGCATCCCGCGGGCCTCCTCTCGGCGTCAGCAGCAAGACTACGCACGCCGGACGGCTTTCGGGCAAGGGGTGCGCCGCTGTTCACTTTGCGTCCGCAGCGAGAGTTACCGACGTGTTCTGCCGCGCGGAACCCCGCCGGTACTCCACGGTCACGACCGAGCCCGGCGCGTACTTGCGGACCAAGGCGGTGAGGTCCGTCGGCTCGGTCATCGGCCGTCCATTGATCTTGAGGATCACGTCGCCGACCTTCAAGCCGGCGCCGTCCGCGGGGCCGGACGGCTCCACCTCGGCCAGCCGCAGGCCACCGCCGGCAACCCCGGTCTGGTCGTCCGGCCGGGCGCCGATCACCGTACGCCGGGCCTTGCCGGTGCCGATGATGTCCTGGGTCACCCGCTTGGCCTGGTTGATCGGGATGGCGAAGGCGAGCCCGATGTTGCCCGCCTCCTGCCCCTCGGCGACGAGGGACTTGATCGTCGAGTTCACCCCGACCACCCGGCCGGCGCCGTCGACGAGGGGGCCGCCCGAGTTGCCGTGGTTGACCGCCGCGTCGGTCTGGATGGCGGCGTAGTAGCGCACGGGGCCGCCCGGCTCGCCGGCCTGCATGGTCCGGTCCAGAGCGCTCACGATGCCCGCGGTGACCGTGTTGGCGAGCGACAACGGCGAGCCGACGGCGAGCACGGGATCGCCGACCGCAAGCGCGTCGGAGTCGCCGAACTCCACCGGCCGCAGCCCGGGACGGCTCACCTTGATCACCGCGATGTCCGACTCCGCGTCCTGCCCGACGATCGTCGCGGGCGCGGTGCTGCCGTCGTTGAAGACCACCGAGGCCTTGCCGGTGCCGCCGGCCATCACGTGGTCGTTGGTGATGACGTGGCCGTCGGCGGTGGCGATGAACCCGGAGCCCTCGCTGGTCCCGCCGAGGCTGCTCACCCGCACGGTGACGACGCTGGGCAGGATCCGCTCGGCGACCCCGGCCAACGACTCCGGTTTGCGCTGCGCCAGCGCCGGCACCTCAGCGGGCGCACCACCGAGGACCGCCGCCGCACCAGCGCCGCCGCGCACCGCGAACGCGTAGCCCAGCGCACCGCCGAGGGTGCCGGCCAGCAGCGCGGTGATCACGGGGATGAGCAACAGGTGCCGCAGTGTGGGCCGACCCGGCGCGTCGGGGTCGGTGACCGGCTCGGGCTCGGTGCCGGGGGCCACCACCCCGGGCACCACCACGGCGGTGGGTGCCGCCGGGTCACGCCAGGGGTCGGCGAGCGCGTCCGACCACCAGGGCGACGCCTCGGCCGGGTTGGACCCACCCGCAGCCGGTGCCGGCCAGCCCGGTGCCGCACCACCGGAAGGCGCCGGCCAACCGCCAGCCGGTGCCCCGGAAGGTGCCGGCCAACCCGGTGCCGGTGCCCCGGAAGGCGGCGGCCAACCCGGTGCCGGTCCGCCCGAAGGCGGCGGCCAACCCGGTGCCGGTGCGCCGCCTGGCGGGGCGAGGGGCGGCCGGTCAGCCCCCGGCATGGTCGGCGGCCCCACCGACGGGGCTCCTGCCCCGGGCGGTTGCGCCGGAGCCGGAGTCTCACCGCCCCGGCGCCAGTCCCAGCCGTCGGTCACGTCGGTGCCTCCCAGTCCGTCCCCGGATCCCGCGCCGCGTCGCCCGGCCACGGGCCGGTCTGGTCGCGGCTGACGGGATACCGCCTCCAGGATTGCACGGATGGACGCGGCACAGTCAGCGGTTGCCCCGGCGATCGCTTCCGGCGGAGGCGCGGCTGCGCCCCACGACGGTCGCCTCTACGCTCACAGTGCCAACCCGCCCCCGCACCACGCACCGCCCCCGGAGGTGCCCCATCGCCACGGTCGCCGGTTCCGGCAGTTCGACGTCACAGGCCCAGCACTTCGCCGAGTCGTACGTCACCGAGGATCTCGTTCTTCGTACCGCCCGCAGTCTGGCCCGGGAGGTGGGTCTCGACGCGGTCACCGCTGGCGCGGGGGCGGCGCTGCGGCTGCTGGCCGCCGCCGGCAACGCCCGTGCGGTGGTGGAGATCGGCACCGGCACCGGGGTGAGCGGCGTCTGGTTGCTGCGCGGCATGCGCGCCGACGGCGTGCTCACCACCATCGACGTCGAAGTGGAGCACCAACGGATCGCCCGGCGGATCTTCGCCGAGGCGGGCTTCGCGGCCGGCCGTACCCGGATCATCACCGGTCGGGCGCTCGACGTGCTGCCCCGGCTCGCCGACGGCGCGTACGACCTGGTCTTCGTGGACGCGGAGGCGACCGGCTTCCATGCCTGTGTGGAGGCGGCGCTGCGGCTGTTGCGCCCGGGGGGCGTGCTGGCGCTCAACGGTGTGCTGGCCGGCGGCCGGATCGGCGACCCGTCCGCCCGGGACGCGGAGACGGTGACGGTCCGCGAGACGATCAAGGCGCTCCGGGAGTCGGAGCACTGGATCCCCGCGCTGCTTCCGGTCGGCCACGGAGTGCTCGCCGCGGTGAAGTGCTGACCCAGGCCCTAGTTGACGTCTGCGAGCCAGCGCAGCAACGACCGGACGCCCCAGCCGGTGGCGCCGCGGCTGACCTCGGCCTGGTCGCCGTCGGCCCAGGACGGGGCGGACATGTCCAGGTGCAGCCAGCGGTCCCGTAGTTCGCCGGTGAACTCGCGCAGGTAGAGCGCGGCCAGCACCGAGCCGGCGCCCTGCGTGGGTGCGCTGTAGAGGTCGGCGATCTCGCTGCCCAGGTACTCGACGTAGTCGGTGTGCAGCGGCATCCGCCACGCCGACTCGCCGGCCGCCTCGGCCGCGGCGAGCACACCGGCGGCCAGGTCGTCGTTGTCGCTGTACAGGGCGGCGGTGCGCTTCCCCAGCGCCACCGAGTTCGCGCCGGTGAGCGTGGCCAGGTCGAGCAGCAGGTCCGGCTTGAGCTGCTGCGCCGCGTACGCCAGCGCGTCGGCGAGGACCAGACGGCCCTCGGCGTCGGAGTTGGTGGTCTCGCTCGTCGTGCCGCCGTAGTGCCGGATGACGTCGCCGGGGCGGAACGCCGAGCCGCTGACCATGTTCTCGGCGAGGGGGGCCAATGTGGTGATCCGGATCGGCAGCCGCAGCGCGGCGGCGCCCAGTGTGGCGGCGACGACGGCGGCCGCGCCGGCCATGTCCTTGCGCATCAGCTTCATCGACGCCACCGGCTTGATCGAGATGCCGCCGGTGTCGAAGGTGATGCCCTTGCCGATCAGCACCACGTGGGTGCGCGCGTCGACGGGGTGCCAGTCCAGTTCGACGAGCCGGGGCCCGCTGGCGGAGCCGCCGCCCACGGCGAGGATGCCGCCGAAGCCCTCGGTGGTGAGTTCGGCCGGGCCACGGACCCGCAGCCGCAGGTCCGGAAGGTCGGCTGCGGCGCTGGCCACCTGGTCGGCGAACCATTGCGGGGTCTTCACCGAGGACGGGGTGTTGGTCAGATCCCGGGCGAGATGGGTCATCGCGGCAGTGGTGCGGGCCGTGGCGACGGTGTCCTCGTACCCGGTCGGGTCGGCGAGCAGCAGGTCGACGCTCGTGAGCGCCGGTCGGTCGCCGGCCTCGGTGAGCCGGAAGCGGTAGGGGGCGAGCAGCAGCCCCTCGGTCAACCCGCGCACTGCGGCCAGGGTCACCTCGGCCGGCAGCGCGATGGTGATATGAGTCTCAGCTGCGGCGGAGCGGGCCACTGTCGCGCCGGCCGTCCGCCAGGCCGCCTCGTCGCCGTCGCCGACGCCGAGGAGCAGCAGCCGGCCGGGGGTACGCGCGGGACGCAGTTGGGTGTGGATCTCACCGGCTCGGCCGGTCAGTCGGGCCGCTGATGCCAGCGCAGCCGCCTCGTCGGCCGTCCCGTCCGGGGCCGCCACGGCTGTCGACACGGGTTCGGCCGCGGTGTCACCTTCCGCCGTCGGATCGGCGGGACGGACGGGCAGGACGAGGACGTCGAGCCGGTCGGGCTCGGCGATCAGACGGATGGCGAGCACGCGGAACCGAACCTCCAGGAATGAGTCGCGGACCGGCAGCGAACTGCCTACCCGCAGCAGTGAAGACCCTGAGCCACCGGCGATCCCGGTGGCTCAGGGTCTGAAGAACGTTCCGGGCGGCTCACGCCGCCCGGAGCACTCCTTACTCAGCCGGCCGCTGCCTTCAGTGCGTCACCGAGCGCGTTGGCCTCGTCGGGAGTCATCTCGACGACGAGCCGGCCACCGCCCTCCAGCGGGACCCGCATGACGATGCCCCGCCCCTCCTTGGTGACTTCCAGCGGACCGTCGCCCGTCCGCGGCTTCATCGCCGCCATGTTGTCTCCCCTCAGACCTACACCAGGGTCGGTGGGTTGCCCCACAGCCACTTCGTCACGACCACCCGCAATGGTCACGGGGGTGTCAACAAACGATTTTCCCTGATGAACACCGCCGGACCCAAACCGGAGCAGCATTGATGTAACAGCATCTAGCTTATCTTGAGAAGGCCTGTCACAATGTGCGGTCATGCAGGCACGGTCGGCACTCTTCGACCTGTACGGCGACCACCTCCGTCCGAGGGGTGGCCGGGCACCGGTCGCTGCCCTGGTCAAGCTGCTGGCGCCGCTGGGAATCGCACCGCCAGCAGTTCGCACCGCCGTCTCCCGGATGGTGCGCCAGGGCTGGCTCGAGCCCCTCCGGTTGGTCTCCGGACCGGGATATTCGATCACACCGAAAGCCGCCCGACGACTCGACGAGGCAGCGGCCCGGATCTACCGGACCGGCCGGGTCACCTGGGACGGCCGGTTCGATCTGCTGGTGCTGGAGGCCCCCGGCTCCCGACGGGACCGCCAGCGGCTCGCCGCC
Organism: Micromonospora sp. NPDC005710; assembly: GCF_040630995.1. Taxonomy (NCBI): domain Bacteria; kingdom Bacillati; phylum Actinomycetota; class Actinomycetes; order Micromonosporales; family Micromonosporaceae; genus Micromonospora; species Micromonospora sp. NPDC005710. The sequence continues at coordinate 115,491 of NZ_JBEXYP010000006.1, forward strand.
AACCTGAGCTTCCTCGGCTACGGGACGCTCGACGAGCAGACCTGGGTCGCCACCCGCCCCGCCGAGGACGTCGACCTGCTCCTCGCCGAGACGGGCATCCGGTTCGAGCGGTTCACCGCCGCGCACTTCTCCGGCACACCCGGCGCGATGGGCGTGGTCCGACGGGCCTGGGACCTGGCCGAGATCGGCCGCGCCTACGAGCGGTTCGTCGCCGAGCAGCGCCCGCTACTCGCCGCGGTCACGGTGCGCAGCAGCGACGAGGAGGCGTACGCCACGCGGTTCCGCCTCGTGCACGCGTGGCGTACGTTCCTCTTCCAGGATCCGCAGCTGCCCCCGGCGCTGCTGCCCGAGCGGTGGCCCGGCACCGCCGCGGCCAGTTTCTTCGACCGGCACGCGGCCCGCCTGCGTCCGGCCGCCGACCGGTACGTCGAACAGTGCCTCGACGCCGGCAACCGCATCGTCCGACAGAAGGGTCGTTAGACACGTGACCGAGCCGCTGCTCGTCGACCGGACCGACGCTGTCGTCACCCTCACGTTGAACCGGCCGAACGCGATGAACGCGCTCGACGTGGCGCTCAAGGAGGCGCTGCGGGACGCCCTGGCGGAGCTGGAGACCGACAGGTCCTGCCGCGCCGTCGTCCTGGCCGGGGCCGGCGGGTCGTTCAGCGCCGGTCAGGACCTGCGCGAGCACGTGGCGACCCTGGAGAACTCCTCCAGTGACCCGTTGGGCACCGTGCGGGCGCACTACAACCCGATCGCCGCCCGGCTCGCCAACCTGCCCAAGCCGGTGATCGCCGCGGTCCGGGGAATGGCCGCCGGGGCGGGTGCCTCGCTCGCGTTCCTGGCCGACATCCGCGTCGGCGGTCCGACCACCAGTTTCCTGATGGCCTTCGCCAAGATCGGGCTCGCCGCCGACACCGGCGCCTCCTGGACGTTGCCCCGACTGGTCGGCCACGCCAAGGCGGTGGAGCTGCTGTTGCTCGCCGAGCCGGTCCGCGCCGAGGAGGCCTGCCGGTTGGGCCTGCTCAACCGGTTGACCGACGACGACGAGCAGGTGTTGCCGGTCGCCCAGGAGTTGGCCGCCCGCCTCGCCGCCGGTCCGACGGTCGCGTACGGAGCGATCAAGCGGCAACTCTCCATCGCCGACGCCGGCACCCTCGCCGACGCTCTCTCCGCCGAGGCGCAGGCCCAGTCGATCTGCGGTGCCACCGCCGACCACCGGGCGGCCACGTCGGCCTTCGTCGCGAAGCAGAAACCGGTCTTCGAGGGACGCTGAACGCGATCCGGACGCCGCCCTTACCGTCCTCGAACACGTGCCGCCTAACGTCGGCCGGTATGAGTGATCGTGAAGCGGTGGCGCACCTGCTGCGCCGGGCCACCTTCGGGCCGACCGCGGACGAGGTGGACGCGGCCGAGCGGGCCGGGCCGGCGGCGACAATGGACCGGCTTCTCACCCCGCCCGCCACGGACCGGGGTGCGGCGGCCACACCGATCCCCACGCTGCCCGCCGACCCGTACGCCGCGCTGACCAAGGATTCCACCCGGGAGCAGCGGCAAAAGGCCAGCGCGGAGCGCCGCAAGCAACTCCAGCAGGTCACCGAGTGGTGGCTGGACCGGATGGTGGCCGCCGAGGACGGGCTGACCGAGAAGTTGCTCTTCTTCTGGCACGGGCACTGGGCTACCAGCGCGCAGAAGGTCAAGTCGGCGCGGCTGATGGTGGGCCAGTTGGAGACGCTGCGCCGGCACGGTCGTGGGGCGCTGGGCCCACTCGTCGGCGCGATGGTGCGCGACCCCGCCCTGATCGTCTGGCTGGACGGGCAGAAGAACACCCGCAAGGCACCGAACGAGAATCTGGCCCGGGAACTGATGGAGCTGTTCACCCTCGGCATCGGCGCATACGGCGAGGCCGACGTGAAAGCCGGCGCGCGGGCCCTGACCGGCTGGGTGGTCGACCGGCGGACCGGTGCGGCCAGCTTCGAGGCCCGCCGGCACGACCCCGGCGAGAAGAGCATCCTCGGGCAGAGCGGCCGGTTCGACGCCGAGGCGTACGCCGGTCTGCTGGCCGCCCAGCCGGCGGCGGCGACGTTCGTGGCCGGGCGGCTCTGGTTCCGCTACGCCGGCACCGACACCCCGGCACCTGACGGCCTGGCCGGCGCGGACACCATCGCGACACTCCGTGCGCTCCTCTCCGCGCCGGCCTTCGCGCAGACCCGGGGCACGCTCGTGAAACAGCCGGTGGAGTGGCTGGTCGGTGCCCTGCGGCAGCTCGGCATCCGACCGTCCGCGTTGCCCGAGCAGCAACGTCGGCAACTGCTGGCCGGTCTGAACGCGCTGGACCAGGTGCCGTTACGCCCGCCGAGCGTGGGCGGTTGGCCGGCCGGGGTGGCCTGGCTGACCACGTCGTCGTTGCAGGCCCGGCTGCGGACGGCCGGTGTGCTCGCCGCCGCGACGGCACCAGCGGTGCTGGCCCGGCTGACCGCCGCGCCCACCGCCGGCCGACCGGACGCGCTGGCCCGACTGCTCGTGGTCGACGGCTGGGGGGCACGCACCCGCGCCGCCCTCACCCCGCTGGCCGGTGAGCCCCGCAAGCTGCTGGCCGCCGGCCTGGTCAGCCCCGAATACACAGTCAGCTGAGCGGAGGAGTCGACATGGACACGGTGACCCGACGCAGGTTCCTGCTGACCAGTGGGGTGGTCGGCGCGGGTGCGCTGGCCGCCGGGGCCGGCGCGTATGGCCTGCGGGACCTGCTGGACACCGCCGGAGACCGCGACCCGCAGTCCCGCACGCTGGTGCTTGTCACCCTCTACGGGGGCAATGACGGGCTCAACACGGTCATCCCGTACGGCGACCCGGCCTACCGGGCCGCCCGCCCGGAGCTGGCGTACCCGGACGGGGAGGTGCGGCGCTTGGACGACGACTTCGGTCTCAACCCGGCGCTTGCCGGCCTGCACCAGCGCTGGTCCAGCGGTGGGCTGGCGATCGTGCGTGGAGTCGGCTACCCGAAGCCGGACCGCAGCCACTTCCGGTCGATGGACATCTGGCACACCGCGCAACCGGATCGGCCGGGCACCACCGGCTGGCTCGGGCGCTGGCTGGACCGGGCCGGTGGCGACCCCCGGTTGGCGGTCTCCTTCGAACCGGCGCTGCCGCCGCTGCTGGCCGGGGCGCGCAGCGCCGGTGCGGCAGTGCCGGTGACGGACCGGAAGGCCGCCAAGGGACTGCCGGCGGAGACGCTGACCGCGTTTGCCGCCGCCGAGTCGGGCGAGTCGGCGGCCCGGGGTCGCGCCGCCGCCTGCTTCGCCGACCTACGGTCGGTCGACGAGATGATCCGCCAGGTACGCGACTCCGCCGACCCGGACACGGCGGAGCCGGACGGCGAGCAGGCCCCCGCGACGGCCACCGGTGGGGCGCGCACCCCGCTCGACGCGCAGCTCGACCTCGTCGCGCAGTGCGTCGAGGCGGGAGTGTCCACCCGGGCCTTCTCGGTGTCGCTCGGCGGCTTCGACACGCACGCCGACGAGAAGCAGTTGCAGGCGGTGCTGCTGGGTCAGCTGGACCGGGCGTTGACCGCGTTCACCGACCGGATGAGCCGCACCGAGGCGGGCCGGAAGGTGGTGGTGGCGGTCTACTCCGAGTTCGGCCGTCGAGTACGGGCCAACGCCTCGGACGGCACCGACCACGGCACCGCCTCGGACGTGCTGCTGCTCGGCGAGGGCGTCCGGGGTGGCTGGCACGGCGCACCACCGAGCCTCACCGACCTCGACGACGGCGACCTGAAATACACCACCGACTTCCGGGACGTCTACGCCACGCTGCTGGAGCGGGTGCTGGACACCGACCCGGGCCCGGTCCTCGCCGACTGGCGGGGGCGCGTGGACAAGCTGTTCTAGGGCCTGTGTCGAAGTCCTCGGTCGAGCCGAGGCGGAGTCCGGGCGGCGGTCCGGACGGGCACGTTGCCCGCCCGGGCCGCTCAGCATCCGGTCGTACACGCCGCCGGAGGGACGGCTGTCACTTCAGGTAGGCGGCGAGCGGGATGCTCTGCGCCCTGAGGGCGGTGGCGATCAGGCCGGCGATCTGTCTGGCGCCGGCGGCCTCGAAGTGGGTGTGGTCGTTGCAGAAGAACGCACCGACCGCGCCCGTCGAGTAGTTACCGTCGTTCGGGCACAACCTGAGCGTGTTGTAGAGCGCCACGCTCTTCGCGTGCAGGTCGATGACTGGTACGCCGTTCGCGGCGGCCGCAGTCGTCGTCTCGGCGACGAAACCGCGATTGCCGACGGCGGTGCTGCCGCTACAGGTGATTGCCGCGACCGGGGTGACGAAGATCGGCTTCACGCCTCTGGCCTTGGCAGCCGTCGCCATGACGCTGAGCAGGTCCTTGAAGCGGTTGGTGCCAACGTGTCGTGGGCAGGCCGAGTCACCGTCGTTGATGCCGAACTGGATGATCAGATAGTCACCGGTCTTGAAGCCGCTGTTGGTGTTCAGCATCGCCGACCACCGGGCGCTGTAGGCAGTCGAGCTGAGCGTGCACTCGCCGGCCGAGTTCTTGGTGGAGGTCACATTGCCCTCGTACAGCCACGTCTGGATGCTGCGACCGCCGACGGCACTGTTCTGCACTGTGACGTCCGACGTGACGTAGGACGCGAACTGGCTGCCCCAGCCGATGGGACAGGAACTGGCATTCATCATCGTGGAGTCGCCGGCCATCCACACCCTGATCGGGGCGGGTGCCGGCGACGTGGAAGGGGTCGGCGTCGGCGTGCTCGGGTCGGGGCAGGGCGTTGACGTCGGCGTCGGCGTCGGCGTCTGTGCGGTGGGGGTCGCTGCCGGTGGGCCGGCACAGGTGGTGCCGTTGAACGAGAACGACGACGGCACCGGGTTGCTGCCGCTCCACGAGCCGGTGAAGCCGAAGCTGACCGATGCGCCAGAGCCGACGGCACCGTTGTAGCTCACGTTGGTGGCGGTCACCGCCGTGCCGGTGACCGTGACGGCGGCGTTCCACGCCTGCGTCACGCCCTGCCCGGGGGCGAGGCTCCAACCCACGGCCCAGTTGGTCACCGCGTCACCGAGGTTCGTGACGACGACATCGGCTCCGAACCCGCCGGTCCACTGGCTGGTGACCCGGTACTCGACACCGCAGGCCGGAGTGGCGGCCTGGGCGGTGGCGATGCCGAGCCCACTGGCCGCGACGGTCAGGACCGTTGCCGCCAGGACCACGAGACGCGATCGGCGAAGCTTCATCGGGCTACTCCTACCTTGGTCGGAGACGCTCGCCATCACGTGACGAGGGCGCACGGGGAGCCGTTGAGGGCGAAACCGGTCGCTGCGTCGAGCGGGCTGTCGGTGACAAACCCGAAGCTTGTCGAACCGGCGGCCGGAATGACCGCGTTCCAGGGGGCGTTCGCCGCCGTGGCCGCAGCGCCGGTCTGGGTGACTGTCGAGTTCCAGGACTGCGTGATGCGCTGGCTGCCTGGCAGGGACCAGGTCAGTGACCAACCGTCGACCGGGACGGTGGAGGTGTTGCCGATTGTCACGTCGAACTGGGCACCCGTACCCCAGTCGCCGGTCTTGCGGTAGGTGACCGCGCAGGCCCCGGCCGCAGGAGTGGTCGGCGCAGTCGTGGGGGCCGGGGTCGTGGTCAGTCGTGCGCTGAGGACCGGGGCCAACCTGTCGGTGATGGCCTGGTGGCCCGCGTCGTTCGGGTGCACCGAGTCGCTCAGACCGCTGGACGGCAACCAGCCGGTGGTGTCCACGTAGAACACGTCGGCGTCACCCGCGGCGTTGCGTGCCCGCACCGCCGCCTCGGTCTCCGCCGCATAACGACCGATGAACGTCCGCATGGCGAAGAGCTTCGCGTTCGGAAATCTGGCGCGAATCCTCGCGAGGAACGTGGTGTACGTCGCCTGGAAGGCTGCGGCGCTCACGCCGTGGCTCTTGTCATTGGTCCCCAGGTTGATCACCACACCGTCGGCCGTGTAGCGGGAGAAGTCCCACTGGTCGGTGCCGGCCTGGCCACCGGACGACATCCAGTAGCGTGTCGTCTGGGCCCAGCATCCATCGGTCGTCTCAGCCAGACACATGCCACCGATCGCGATCTGGGTGTGGTCGTAGCCGAGCGTCTCACCGACCTTGAAGCCGTAGTCCGTCACGGCAAGCTGACTGCTCGTGGCGCCTGCGGTGATCGAGTCACCGATGAACTCGACAAGCTTGGGGCGGGCCGGCGGCATGAACGTGCGCGCGCCCGACTCCAGGATCAGCCCCTGGAAGACCGCGTCACCGGTGTAGGAGCCGGCCACCTGCCGGTAGCTGACGATCAACGTGTGGTTGCCGGCCGCCAGCGCGGTCGGCGTCAGGTTGATCGTGCCGGAGCCGGTGAATGATGTGAACGCCCTACCGTCGATGCTGGCCCACAGCTGGATGGTGTTGCGCTGCCTGAGCTTCACCGTCCTGCCGGTGAACCCGACCCGCACGTACGCACCGGCCCAGTAGGGCACGTAGGCCGAGGCGTTCGTCTTGTTCCACCGGCCCACGAAGCTGATGTTCGAGTCGGCCGGTGTGCCGTCACCGACCGCGGCTTCGGCGCTGAGGACCGGCAGACCTGCGGCGAGCACCCCGGCGGCCACCGCGATGAGGGCCGCGGTACGCGCCTTTGCCAATGCGTTCAGAAGGGTGTGCGCGCGCACGAGACGGTGACCGTCGTCGAGGGAACGGATCTTCGTCATCGGATGGGGTTCCAGCCGTCGTTACCCGCCAGGTAGGCGGTGGGGGTGTACTGGGTGGCGGTGGAGGCGCTCATCTGGGGCCGGTTGGCGTTGATGACCGCGCCGGCCCCGGTGCTGCCGTACTCAGCGAAGCGGGCGGTCTTCCACGAGAAGCCGGACATGTCGGTCCAGGGGTCGGTGCGGACATGCGCGCCCATCGCGGCGCCCCGGTAGAGGACCTGACCACGGGCGTTGACGTCGCCGCTGGGGTGCCAGGGCCGGCCCAGATAGACGGTCCTTGCGGGAGCGTTGCTGGTCAGCGTGGTGCCCCAGAACAGGAAGCCGAACTTGTTGTTGATGTCGGTGGCCGCAGCGGTGATGTAGCCGTTGTTCGACGACGAGCCCCGGGTGAGCGAGTGCACGGTGCCGTTCTGGAAGACCATCGTGCCCCGCCCGAAGATGAAGTCGACGTCACCCTCTACGTAGGAGTTACGGACGTAGAGGCGTCGGACCGAACTGACGCTCGGTGCGTTGACCAGCAGGGTGTCCTGGTTGCCGAGGACTCGGACGTTGTCGAACTGCACCCGGTCGCCGGAGGTGTTGACGGCGACGGCCTGCTCGGCGTCGAGGGTGTTGGCGGCTTCGTTGAAGTCGTTCGACATGGTCAGATTTCTGATCGTGGTGTCGTTGGCGTTGACGAAGACCGAGGCACTGCCGGACGTGCCGTACGTACCGCCACCGGGCTTGGTGTGGCCGGCCGCGCGCCCTTCGACGATCACCACCTGGGCGGCGGAGCCGCCGGCGCCGGCCAACGTGAGGTAGGGCTTGTTGGCGGGGATGGTGACGACGCCGCGGTAGGTGCCGGGTTTGATGGTGATGGTGACCGGAACGCCGTTGTTCGCCGCGACACTGTCGATCGCCGCCTGCACGGTCGTGTAGTCGCCGCTGCCGTCGGCGGCCACGGTGATGGTCGCGGAGGCGGACGCGGCAGAAGCCATCGAGACTGTGGCGGCGAGAGCGCACACCGTCACCACCGTCGCCGCGAGCGAGTGCACCCGAAGAGTCCTGCCGGATGTGGCCATCAGCGTTCTCCGATCCCACCGGGCCTTCGCCGAGGATTGTGCCGACCGGCAGACGACGAAGTTAAGTTAACGTTAACATCGACGAACACAAATGGAAAGGCGACGGCCACGGCGGTCAGCCACCGCTCAGCTGAGAGTGGGGCGACCCGGTCCGGGTGCACGGAGGGGCACCAGGGCGTTGGTGCTAGTCGTCCTCTTCCGGGTCCTGGTTGGCCTGCTCGCCCAGCACGAACGCCTGCATGGCCAGCTCGTCACCGGCCGGGGAGACGAAGGCGGGCAGCTCACGCGGGCCCAACTCCTGCACGTAGGACCAGAAGACCCGAACCGCCTCGGCGGGCGTGCCGGCCTCGATCGGCAGGTCGAGGCTGACCAGCCAGGTGCGCCGCGCCGGGGGCGGGCCGAGCTGGTCGGCCAGCGCCCGGAAGGCCGCCGGGTCGAGTGCGGTGACCGGCCCGTCGAGCGTCAGCAGGTCGGCCGGCACCGGCTCGTCGAAGGCCCGTCGGGTGTACGCGACGACGAGCGCCGCCGGCTCGGTCGGGGACTGTGGGTCGTCCGGGTCTTCCCGGTGGCGTCGACTCGGTGTGCTGACCCGGCCGAGCGCCACCAGCCGTGGCGGGGCGTCGACGAGCACGGCCACCTGGTCGCCCGGGCCGGGCCGTGTGACGTCGGTCAGCCCGGTCAGCTCCAACGTGTCGTGGTGCACGAGCCGCTCGGCCTCGTACCGCTCGGCGGGCAGCAGCACCGCCCAGGCACCCACCCCGTCGGCGTTGCCGGCCGAGCCGGCCCGGTGCGCGGTCTCGGTCGTCATGTCTGCCATCTCATCACGCCACCGGTGCAGCTGTGACGTGACAGCCGACGATGTGATCGTCGACCATCCCGGTGGCCTGCATCAGCGCGTACGCGGTGGTCGGGCCGACGAACCGGAAGCCGCGCTTCTTGAGTGCCTTGGCCATCGCCGTCGACTCGGGGGTGATCGGCGCGAGCTCGGCGAACGAGGCGGGGCGAACAGGCCGGGGCTCCGGCGCGAAGGACCAGAGCAGCGCGGACAGGCCCTCGGGCAGCTCCAGTGCGGCGCGGGCGTTGGCGATCGCCGCCTCGATCTTGGCCCGGTTGCGGACGATGCCGGCGTCGGCGAGCAACCGGGTCACGTCGCCGTCGTCGTAGTTGGCGACGGTCGGGATGTGGAACTCGTCGAACGCCAGCCGGAACGCCGGACGCTTGCGCAGGATGGTCAGCCAGGACAACCCGGACTGGAACGCCTCCAGCGTCATCCGCTCGTAGAGCGCGTCGTCGCCGCGCAGCGGCCGCCCCCACTCGGTGTCGTGGTAGATGGCGTAGTCGGGGGTGCTCGACCCCCAGGCGCAGCGAGCCAGCCCATCGGCGCCGATCACCAGGTCAGTCACGTCGTACACGCTAGGGCATCGGTCCGACACCCCATTGCCTCCGGCCGCCCGGTCAGGGCAGCCGGCCCTGCTCGACCAGACGGGCGAACCTCTTCAGCGCCTGGGTGAGGCCGAGCTTGGAGCCGGGCCAGAGCACCGGCCACGCCAGTCGACCCGCCCAGCCGCCCGGCAGGTGGAACCACTCGTGCCAGACGACCTGGGTCCGGTCCCGGCCGAGCTGGGTGCAGCGCAGCACGCCCGGGCCGCGCAGAAGCTGGCCGTGGTGCACCACGCCGATCTCGTACGGCTCGTCGACGCGGACCACACGCATCTCGTCGCGCAGTGTGGCCCGGCCGAGCGCGGTGACCGCCTCGATCCGGCTGCCCTCGCGCCCGTCGCCCTCGACCACCCGGACACTGGTGAACGGGATCCAGTCGGACTGACGTTCCCAGGCGAGCAACGCCGCGAAGACCCGCTCCGCGGGGGCGTCGACGATCACCGTGGCGGTCACCTCACCGGCACCGGGTCGGGCCGCCTCCCGAAGATCGTCGGCGCCCTCCGGGTCGGTCATGCCGACTCCGACCGAACCACCGCGTCGCGCTGCTCGGTGCCGTCGGCGGTCTGCTCACGATCGGCCGACTCGTCCGTGGCCGGGGCGGTGGCCGGGGCCACCCCGTCGGAATCCGCCGGGGACGAGGTGGCGGCGGGCAGCGGGTCGGGGGTCGTCGAGCCGACCGGGGCCGAGCCCGCCTCGCCGGTGAACGGCGCGTCCTTACCCGGCTCCACCGCACTGCCCGACTCGACCGCCTCGCCCTGCTCGGCCGTGTCCGCGGTCATGACCTTGTTCGTCGACTGTTCGCGGGCTTCGCGCAGCACGTCCGCGTCGTCGGTGCGCCCCTCACGCAACGCGATGACCTCCGACTCCAGTACGCCGATCAGCTCGGACTTGTAGCCGATGTCGTAGGCGGCACGGCGCAACGCCTGATCGACCTGGTCCATCCGGTACCCGCGAAGCGCGGTGTCGAAACGGACCGCCCCCACGTCGGATTCGCGCAACGGGCGGGTGCCCGGCAACGCCACGGCCTGCGAATCCGGCTCGACCGGCACCAGCCCGGGATCACGACCGCTGACCAGCACCGTCACGCCGAAAACCACCGCCGCGACGGTCAACGCCACGACCAGGAGGAGGAGAAGCTGACCCATGTACTGATCGTGGCACGGCGGCCGGCCCGGAGCGACCCCGCCACCCGCCCCGATCACGATCGGCGCCGACGCCCGCCCGGAATCGGTGCGGGGCGACCGACTAGCGTCGGGTCGGGCTGGCGCGGCGGCGACGGCGCGAACTTCCAGGAGGCGGGCATGGCCGGGGCGCTTCGGCTGGGTGGGCGGACGTTCGCCCCGGGCGAGCTGGTGGTGATGGCGATCATCAACCGCACGCCCGACTCGTTCTTCGACCGCGGGGCCACCTACGCCGCGGACAGCGCTCTGCGCGCCGTGGAGCGGGCGGTGGACGAGGGCGCGGCCATCATCGACATCGGCGGGGTGAAGGCCGGCCCCGGTGCGGACGTGGACGTCGCCGAGGAGATCCGGCGCACCGTCGACACCATCGCCGCCGTCCGGGCTGCGTTTCCGGAGGTGGTGATCTCCATCGACACCTGGCGTGCCGAGGTGGCGACGGAGGCTGTGGCGGCGGGCGCCGACCTGCTCAACGACACCTGGTCGGGTGCCGACCCGGCGCTGGTCCGGGTGGCCGCGCAGACCGGCGCCGGCGTGGTCTGTTCACACGCCGGCGGCCTCACCCCGCGGACCAGGCCGCACCGGGCCGCCTTCACCGACGTGGTCGCCGACGTCGTGGCGACGGTGACCGGGCTCGCCGAGCGCGCGGTGGCGGCGGGGGTACGCAGCGACGGCATCCTCATCGACCCGGCTCACGACTTCGGCAAGAACACCAGGCACTCGCTGGAGATCACCCGCCGACTGGACGAGCTGACCGCGACCGGCTGGCCGGTGCTGGTGGCGCTCTCCAACAAGGACTTCATCGGTGAGACGTTGGGGCTGCCGGTGGCCGAACGCCTGGAGGGGACGCTCGCCGCGACGGCCGTCTCGGCCTGGTTGGGTGCCCGGGTCTTCCGGGCCCACCAGGTCGGCCCGACCCGACGGGTCCTGGATCTGGTGGCCTCGATCCGCGGCGACCGCCCGCCCACGGCGACCCGAAGGGGCCTGGCCTGACCGGTTGTCGCCGTGATCGGCCGCGAACGGCCGGGCCGACCGACACGATCGCCGGAGGCCGTGACACTCAGGTCCAGCGGAGGATGTTCCTACGCCAGGCGTAGAGAATGCCGAGCGCGAGCACCGCCACGAACACCGCCATCTCCACCACAGTCACCAGGCCGAAGCCCGGCCGGTCGAAGACCACCGCCCAGGGGAAGAGGAACACCGCCTCGACCGCGAACAGGACGTACAGGTAGGCGTACACGTAGTAACGGATCTGCATCTGCGCCCAGTCGGCACCGACCGGGTCGAGCCCGCACTCGTAGCTGGCCCGCTTGCCGGGCGGGTCGGCCGGACGTGCCGGGCGTAACACCCGGTTGGCCGAGAACGCCGTAACAAAGAAGAGAACGCTGGCGAGCAGCAGGAGCCCGAGCGTCGCGTACGAGCCCAGGTATCCGTTCACAGTCGGCAGCCTACCGCCCGCCCCGATCGGCCGTCCCAAACACGTTACGAATTTGTTTCCAGATGGGACTAGTGCGCAGGGGCAAGTGTTACCGAACATTGGACACCCACCCATGTCACCGGAGGACAGATGGCCCGCGTGAAGGCATCGCCCGGTAACCGGGCGGAGGGGCGGCGTTCCACGCCCCTGCTGGCGACCGCGCTCGCGCTCGGCCTGCTCACGGCACTCGCCGTGGGACCGGCCTGGGCCAGCGCGGCCGTACCGGACGCGGACCCGGTAGTGGCCTCCGGCGAACCGGTGAACGAACCCGGGGAGGAAGAACCCCCGACCACGCCGGCGGAGGAGCCCAGCCCGACCGAGGTGCCGGGCGGTGAACCGGGGCCGACCGAACCCGCGCCGGAGACCAGCGCCCCGCCGCCGGAGACGACGCCACCCGCGCCGGTGACCACCGCCCCGGAGCTTCCGCCCCCACCGACCACGATCGCGCCCGCGCCGGGTGGCACCACCCGACCGCCCACCCCGGGCCCTCCGGGGCCGCCGACCGCACCCCCGGCCCCGGCCCCGTCGACACCCCCGGCCCCGCCGGTCCGCCCGCCCGCGCCGGGTTCGCCGGCGCCGCCGCAGAACCCGCTGGGCGTGCAGGTCACCACCGGAGACGTCACCCTCACCGAGGCGTACTGGAACACCGCGAGCACCACTGCCACCCTCCAGGTCACAGTGCACAACACCGGCACGACCGGGGAACAGATCCAACTCTCGTACACGCTGCCCGCCGGGCTCACCGACGCCGGCACGAAGGGCTGCACCCCGACGGGTGGAGGGGCGTACCGCTGCGGGGCCTGGACCGCCGAGGCGGGCGTCCGGTTCAGTACCGTGCTGCACCTGCGCGTCGCCGGGACGGCATGGAAGCAGATGCCGCTCAGCGGCTCCGTCCAGGTCGTCGCGAACGCGTCGGGAGTGCCCGGGGAGGCCGCCGACGACCAGGGCTTCGCTGTGCTCTTCCCACCCGGGCCGCCGGTGCCCGGGATCACGCTCGCCGCCGACGAGGTGGCCTTCGACATCAGCGGCGGCCCGAGCATCCTCACGCTCCGGCTGGGCAACACCGGCAAGGTGGACGCCGCCGGCCGGGTCGAGGTCGTCCTGCCGGCCGGGGTGACGGTGCCGACCCCACCGCTCGGCTGCGTGGCGGTCAACCCGACCCGCACCCGCTGTGACGCCGGCCTGGTGCTGGCGGGTACGACCGCCGAGGTGCAACTGCCCGTGGAGGCGACGTCGGAGGCGCAGCGGGAGGCACCGTTGTCCGGTGCCGTGATCGGCCAACTCGATCCGCGCAGCGGCCCGACCCGTCGGGTGCAGATGAGCTTCCGGATCACCGCGGCCGCCGCGCTGGCCACGCCGGTGGTCTCCCCGCCCGCACCGACCGGGTCGCAGGGCGTACTCCCGGCCGGTGCCACGAGCCGAGACCGCGGGCTGACGTCGGTGCAGCGCACCGCGGTCAGTCTGATCGCCGTCTCCACGCTGCTCGTGGTGCTGGCTCTCACGCTTGCCATGACCTCCCTGCGCCGCCGGTTCGGCGGCCCGCCGCCCGAGCCGGCGACCCGTCCCGCCGATTGATCGACTGACGACCCCGGGCGCACCAGCGGCCGGGGTCGTCGGCTGCCCGGTGGTGATCTGAATTACGGCGGGCGGTGCGTAACACCGCAAAGACGTGCATTTCGCGCCCCCATCAGGTCCCAGTCGGCGGACCTCCCGGGATGGTTAGGGCTCCCTTAGACGTAGGCTCTCAGGTGAGGAACGACAGCGGCCGGACCAGCCTGGGGCGGTGCGGTGAAGCGTTGCGTCGAGGAGGTTCCGTGGCCGGGCAAGCCCCGCAGTCGCGAACGAAGGTGGCACAGTGACCAAGCAGATCCGTCAACTCGACCGGGTGGTCATCCGGTTCGCCGGTGACTCCGGCGACGGCATGCAGCTGACCGGCGACCGGTTCACCTCGGAGACGGCGCAGCTCGGCAACGACATCTCCACGCTGCCAAACTTCCCCGCCGAGATCCGCGCTCCCGCCGGCACCCTGCCCGGCGTGTCGAGCTTCCAGGTGCACTTCGCCGACTACGACATCCTCACGCCGGGTGACGCGCCGAACGTGCTCGTGGCGATGAACCCGGCGGCCCTCAAGGCCAACCTGGCCGATCTGCCGCGCGGCGCGGACATCATCGTCAACACCGACGAGTTCACCAAGCGCAACCTCGCCAAGGTCGGCTACCAGAGCAGCCCGCTCGACGACGACTCGCTGGCCGGCTACGTCGTGCACCCGGTGGCGCTCACCTCGATGACAGTCGGCGCGCTCGCCGCTCACCAGGTGTCCAAGAAGGATGCCGAGCGCTCGAAGAACATGTTCGCGCTCGGCCTGCTCTCCTGGATGTACTCCCGGCCGTACGAGTCGACGCTGCGCTTCCTGGAGCGCAAGTTCGCGAAGCGACCGGAGCTGGTCGCCGCGAACGTCGCCGCGTTCAAGGCGGGTTGGAACTTCGGCGAGACCACCGAGGACTTCGGGGTCCGCTACGAGGTCAAGCCGGCCAAGATGAAGCCGGGCACGTACCGCAACATCACCGGCAACGCGGCGCTCTCGCTGGGTCTGGTCGCCGCCGGGGTCCGCTCCGGGCTGCCGGTCTTCCTCGGGGCGTACCCGATCACGCCCGCGTCGGACATCCTGCACGAGCTGAGCAAGCACAAGCGCTTCGGTGTGCTCACCGTGCAGGCCGAGGACGAGATCGCCGCCGTCGGCGCCGCACTGGGCGCCTCCTACGGCGGCGCGCTGGGTGTGACCACCACCAGCGGCCCCGGCGTGGCCCTCAAGAGCGAGACGATCTCGCTCGCGGTGGCGCTGGAGCTGCCGCTGGTGATCGTGGACGTGCAGCGCGCCGGCCCGTCGACGGGCATGCCGACCAAGACCGAGCAGGCCGACCTCAACATGGCGCTCTACGGCCGGCACGGCGAGGCGCCGGTCGCGGTGATCGCCCCCCGGTCACCGTCGGACTGCTTCTTCGCGGCACTGGAGGCGGCCCGGATCGCGCTCACCTACCGCACCCCGGTGATCCTGCTGTCGGACAACTACGTCGCCAACGGCTCCGAGCCGTGGCTGCTGCCCGACGTGGAGTCGCTGCCCGACCTGCGGGTCGAGTTCGCTACCAAGCCCAACGCCGAGGACGGCACCACCTTCCTGCCCTACCTGCGTGATCCGGAGACCCTGGCCCGGCCGTGGGCGATCCCCGGCACGGCGGGCCTGGAGCACCGGATCGGCGGTCTGGAGAAGGCCGACAAGACCGGGGACATCTCCTACGACCCGGCCAACCACGACTTCATGGTGCGCACCCGAGCCGCCCGGATCGAGACCATCCCGGTGCCCGACATCGAGGTGGAGGACCCGGACGGCGACGCTCGGGTCCTGGTGCTCGGCTGGGGCTCCACGTACGGGCCGATCGGCGCGGCGTGCCGCGGCGTACGCCAACGCGGTCTGTCCATCGCTCAGGCGCACCTGCGGCACCTGGCACCGATGCCGGCCAACCTCGGTGAGGTGCTGCGGTCGTACGACAAGGTGGTCATCCCGGAGATGAACCTGGGCCAGCTCGCCCACGTCATCCGGGCCCGCTACCTGGTCGACGCGATCAGCTACAACCAGGTCCGCGGTCTTCCGTTCACTGCCGCCGAGCTGGAGACGACGCTGGAAGAGGTGCTGAAGAATGTCTGAGCCCGTCGCCGTCAAGCTCACCGCGAAGGACTTCAAGTCCGACCAGGAGGTGCGCTGGTGCCCCGGTTGCGGTGACTACGCGATCCTGGCGGCCATCCAGCAGTTCATGCCGGAGCTGAACATCCCCCGGGAGCGCACCGTCTTCGTCTCCGGGATCGGCTGCTCGTCCCGCTTCCCGTACTACATGAACACGTACGGGATGCACTCGATCCACGGTCGGGCCCCGGCGATCGCGACCGGCCTGTCGGTGTCCCGGCCGGACCTGTCGGTCTGGGTGGTGACCGGCGACGGCGACGCGCTCTCCATCGGTGGCAACCACCTGATCCACGCGCTGCGGCGCAACGTCAACCTCAAGATCCTGCTGTTCAACAACCGGATCTACGGTCTGACCAAGGGCCAGTATTCTCCGACCTCCGAGGTCGGCAAGGTCACCAAGTCGACCCCGGCCGGCTCGGCGGACGCCCCGTTCAACCCGCTCTCGCTCGCCCTCGGCGCGGAGGCCAGCTTCGTCGGCCGGACCATCGACTCCGACCGCAAGCACCTTCAGTCAGTGCTGCGGGCGGCGGCGGAGCACGAGGGCTCGGCCTTCGTGGAGATCTACCAGAACTGCAACATCTTCAACGACGGGGCATTCGAACAGCTCAAGGACCCGTCCACCCGGGACGACTACCTGATCCGCCTGGAGCACGGGCAGCCGATCACCTTCGGCGCGGACGGGCAGTTCTGCGTGGTGCACCCGCCGGGCGGCTTCGGCCTGGAGGTCCGGGAGACCAGCTCGGTCCGCCCGGAGGAGGTCGTCGTGCACGACGCGACCGTCGCCGACCCGGCGTACGCCTTCGCGCTGTCCCGACTGCCCGGTCTGGACCTGCGCAACACCCCGATCGGGGTGTTCCGCTCGGTGGACCGACCGTCCTACGACAGCGTGGTGCAGGCTCAGCTCGCGGCCGCCAAGGCCACTGTCACCGAGACCCCCGAGCAGCAGCTCGCCGGGCTGCTGGGCAGCGGCGACACCTGGACCATCATCTGACCCGTCAGCACTGACGAGAGCGGCCGTCCCGATCGGGGCGGCCGCTCTTCGTCGTACCGGAACTGCCTCAGCGCTGGGCGGTGGCCGGCAGCCAGAGGTTGTCGATCTCCTTCTCGGTCGCCGCGAGGCTCGCCTCGTGCAGCGGGATCAACTCGGCCATCGCCGGCACCGACGGCGCCAGGGTCAGCTCGGTGCTGATGAAGCGCGGCTGCATGCCGGTCATCGACAGACCGTGCGGGAGCCAGGGCTCCGCGTGGTCCCAGCCGTGGCGCGGGGTGCCCTCGCCGTAGCCGCCACCTCGGGTGGTCAGGACCACGAACTCGCGGCCACCGAGCAGGCCCTCCTGCGTCGTCGGGTCGTACGCCAGCCCGGGGACGATCAGGTGGTCGACCCAGGACTTGACGCTGCTGGGTGCGCCGAAGTTGTAGAGCGGAAGGCCGAGCAGCACCACGTCGGCCTGCTTCACCTCGTCGACCAGCCGCTCACTGAGCTGCCAGGAGTCGCGCTGCGCCGGGCTGTGCTGGTCCGGTGGTGTCATCCGGGCCAGGCCGCCGTCCGCGTCCAGGTGCGGCAGCGGCTCGGCGCCGAGGTCCCGGTAGGTCACCGTGCCGTTCGGGTGGGCTGCACGCCAGGTGTCGACAGCGCGGGCGGTGAGCCGTCGGCTGATCGACCAGTCACCGCGGATGCTCGAGTCAATATGCAGCAGGTGCATTATTCCTCCTTCAGGAATCGTCTGTGCAGCACCAACTATTTATAGCAGGCCGATGTTCCCCTGGGTCGGTAGACTGGGTCACATGTCCGCGCAGCCGCTCGACTCCTCGGCGCACCGCTCGGGCGCACTCCTGGACCATCTGGCCCGGCGGATGCGACTGCGATCGGAGTCGGTGCTGGCGCCCCTGGGGCTGCGGCCCCGGCATCTGGTCGCGCTCACCGTGTTGCGTGCCGGAGGCGGCACCGGCCAACAGGCGCTCGCCACCATCCTGGAGATGGACAGCACCAATATCGTCGGGCTCCTCAACGACCTCGAAACGAAGCAGTTGATCGAGCGGCGGCGCTCCCCCGAGGATCGCCGCCGCCACGTCGTTGAACTCACCGAAGATGGGGCAAAACGCCTCAGTGAGGCCGAGTGCGCCCTCGCCGGCGCGGAGGACGAGGTGCTCGGCGCACTGGATCCCGCCGAGCGGGAGACGCTCTACGAGCTGCTGAGCCGGGCCTCCAGCGGCACGTCGGTCAACTGCACCGAGGCGGTCTGCGTCACCGACGACACCTGCTGACCCAGCGCCACCGCAGGGACCTCAGCGACCCCATTCCCACCAGCGGTCACACCCGTTCACGGGGGCGGACCGGTCAGGCGGTGGTGGCCGACTGGGGGCGGTCGTCGCGGACGTGCACCAGCATGTCGCCGGTCTCGATCACCGCGCCGGCCCGGTCGGCCAGGGTGACCACCTTGCCCCGCCGCACCAGGGCGATCACCAACGACTCCAGCTCGCGCGGCGAACGCCCGACCTCGTCCCGCTCCGCGGAACGCATCGCCAACGCCATGCCCTGCCCGGGAGTGAGCAGATCCTCCACCACGTCGATGAGCGGTGGCGCCGACGTGGACAGGCCGAGCAGCCGGCCCGCCGTGGCCGAGGAGACGATCACGTGGTGCGCGCCGCTCTGCTTGAGAAGCGGGGCGTTCTCCGCCTCCCGTGCCGCTGCGATGATGCGGACCTGCCCGGCGGTGAGCTGTCGAACCGTCAGCGCCACCAGCACCGACGCATCGTCACTGTCGGTCGCGATGATCACGGCCTTGGCGGTCTTGACGTGTGCCTCGTTCAGCACCGACGAGCGGGTCGCCGAGCCCTCGATCGCCACGAGACCGGCGGAGGTGGCCTGCCGCAGGGCGGCTGCGCTGCGCTCGACGACCACGATCCGCGAACGGTCCAGACCGTTCTCCATCAGGGCGGAGACAGCGCTGCGCCCCTTGGTGCCGTAGCCGCAGATGATGACGTGGTCCTTCACGGCTCTCCTCCACCGCGACAGGCGACGGCCGGTCCGGTACTGCTCGGTCAGAACTTCCAGGGTGGTACCAACCAGGATGATAAGGAAGATCACCCGGGCCGGGGTGATGAAGAGGACGTTCACCAGCCGGGCCGACGGCGCGGCCGGGGTGATGTCCCCGTAACCCGTGGTCGAGAGCGACACCACCGCGTAGTAGAAGCAGTCGAGGAGGGTGAGACCGTCCTCATTGACGTCGCGGTAGCCTTCCCGGCCCAGATAGACCGCGGCGACCACGGCGAAGACCAGGCCCAGGGCGGCGGCGAGCCGGAGGCTCAGCGCGCTCAGAGGACCCCGGCGTTGCGCGGGAAAATGGATCACCGTCGAACCTGCTCCCCCGCCGTCGCCTGCACGCCCACAACATAGCGGTTGCACCGCCGGCCGCACGCCCGGGTCGCGGCGGACAACCGGCGGCGCGGCCCGGACGGGTCGGCCCGAACGGCCGCGGACGGGCATGATGAGGGTGTCCCCGACGACGACCGCGAAAGTGAGGCCCGCATGTCGTTACTGCGACGAGTGATCGGCGGGGTGCTGCGCCGCCACCGCCAGCGTCAGGGCCGCACGCTGCGCGAGGTGGCCGCGTCGGCCGACGTCTCCGTGCCCTACCTGTCCGAGGTCGAGCGGGGCCGCAAGGAGGCGTCGTCGGAGGTGCTGGCGGCGATCTGTCGAGCGCTCGGCATCAGCCTCGCCGACCTGCTCGGGGAGGCCCGCGACGACATGCGCCGGGTCGAGCCCCGCCTCCCGGCCGCGCCGCGCGCCGCGCTCACCCACCTGGAGCGGGTCGATGCGACCCGGCGCGAGATCGGCAACGCCACCCTTCTGGTGGGTCCCCGTGTCAGCGGCTTCGTCCTGCACCGCGGGCCGGTGGCGGGCGAGCCGATCCTCAGCGTCGACGAAAGCGCCTCCGCTGGTGGCTCGCGCCCCGGTCCGCGTACCGCAGCCCTGGCTGACTGCGCCCAGACCCGGCTGGGCCTGCGGCGGCTGACCGCCGCGTAGGCCGCGAGGGTTCTGCCGTCGGCGGATCTGCCGGCGGCAGAATCACTGGGCCGGCCACCGTCGTCGCCGCACGCTGGAGGGGCCGGTCCACCGGGTGGTCCCGACCGCCCGCCGGCACTGCGGAAGGCGGCGGCACATGATCAGGTACGACCTACAGATGCGGGTGGGCGGGCAGCCGTCCTTCGGTGACCAGGTGTTCGAGCGGTTGCTGCGAGAGCGGATCGTCTTTCTCGGCACCGAGGTGACCGAGGAGTCGGCCAACCAGATCTGCGCGCAGATCCTGCTGCTCGCGGCCGAGGACGCCGACCGGGACATCTTCCTGTACATCAACTCGCCGGGCGGGTCGGTGAGCGCGGGGATGGCTGTCTACGACACGATGCGCTACGTCCGCAACGACGTGGCGACGCTGGCGCTCGGGTTCGCCGGCTCGATGGGGCAGTTTCTGCTCTGCGCGGGCGCGGCCGGCAAGCGCTACGCGCTGCCACACTCGCGGGTCATGATGCACCAGCCGTCCGGCGGAATGGGCGGAACGGCCTCGGACATCACCATCCAGGCGGAGAACATGCTGCACGTGAAGCGCACCATGCAGGAGCTGATCGCTCAGCACAGTGGACGGACGCTCGACGAGATCCAGCGCGACTGGGACCGGGACCGTTGGTTCACCGCCGAGGAGGCCCGGGAGTACGGCCTCATCGACCAGGTGGTCACCCGAGCCGAACAGCTGCCGACGCTCTGATCAACGTCTGGTGGCTGCGGTACCGCCAGACGTCCCCACCCATTAGCCTCCGTAGATGTATCAGCGGGCGCAGAAGGAGTGGGAATGACGGACGGTCACGAAGGCATCTGCTGCGGCGGCGACACGACCACCTCCACGGTGAGTCGCCGCACCGTGTTGCGCGCCGCGGTGCTGGGTGCGGGCGCCATCAGCGCCGGTGGACTGATGGTTCCCGAGGCCGCAGAGGCCGCGCCGGCGATCTACAACCCGTTCAGCGCCTACCCGATCACCGACACCTGGGAGGGGCACCTCAGCCGCGGCTCGCGCGGCGGCATCGACTTCGGGATGGGAGTGGGCACCGCGCTGCCGGCCTGTGGCGCGGGAACCATCCAGAACATCCCGAACAACGGCTCGGCCGGGAACACCGTCACGATCCACCACGCGGACGGATACCGCAGCCAGTATCTGCACCTGTCGCAGTTCGTGCTCGCCAACGGCGCGAGCGTGGGCGCGGGCACGATCGTCGGCCGCTCCGGCGGCGCGGCCGGAGCGCCTGGCTCGGGCAGCTCGACAGGCCCGCACCTGCACTGGCACATGATCAACCCGTCCGGCGCCCTGATCAGTCCGCTCGTCTACATCCAACAGAACCCCGCAGACCAACCCCGTCAGGTGTACGAGGCGGCCAGCAACGCCGGCTGGCGCGCCCTACCGGTCTCCGGCAGCGCGGGCGCGGTGACCGGCACGGCAGCGGCAGCCATCACCCTGGGAACCACGAAGATCCTCTACACCCTCAACGGCGGCCGGATCCACGAGGCCGCCAGCAACGCCGGCTGGACCAACCTGTGGACCGGCATCCACGGCGCACAGGGCACCGCCCTGGCCGCGATCAACCTCGACGGGGTGAAGCTGGTCTACAACGTCGTCGACGGGTACGTCCACGAAGCCGCCAGCAACAACGGCTGGCGCAACCTCAACACCGGCATCGGCGGCGCCGACTCGTCGTCGATCTCGGTGATCGTGCTCAACGGCGTCAAGTACATCTACAGCATCGTCGGCGGTTACATACACGAAGCCCACAGCGCGAACGCCTGGCGGAACCTGAACACCGGCGTCCCCGCCTCAGCGGTGGCGGCGATCACAGTGGGCGGCACGAAGATCCTCTACGCCCTGAACGGTGGTCGGATCTACGAGGCCGCCAGCAACGCCGGCTGGGCCAACCTGTGGACCGGTATCTTCGGCGCGCAGGGCACCTCACTGGCCGCGCTGAACGTCAACGGGGTGAAGCACATCTACAACGTCGTCGACGGGTGGGTGCACGAGGCAGCCAGCAACAACGGCTGGCGCAACCTGAACAGCGGGGTCCGCGGGGCCCGTGCCGCCACTCTGGGGCTGGACGGGGTCAAGCACATCTACGCCGTCTGACTGGCCTTCCGACCTGGTGCCCCCGGCAGGATTCGAACCTGCGACACACGGTTTAGGAAACCGATGCTCTATCCCCTGAGCTACGGGGGCGCGAGAGCCCAGTCTAGCGACCTGCGGGTCGACCCGCGTTGGCAGGGAGTGACCCACGTTGACCTGCCTTGGATTGACGAACCGGCTCGACCGACGAGCACACGGTGACCACACGCGGCGGGCCGGCAACCATGATCATTAACTCCGAATGGCCTGGAGTGGCACGGATCGACCCGGGGTGACCTCCGCTGGAGAGCACACATCGTGCACACAGCAGAGGAGATCGACATTCGGTGTCTGACCCACCGTGGCTCGCCCGCTACCGCGCCGTCAGCGCGCTACGCCTCGCCGGACGCCCCGACATACTGGAGCATCCGCTGGGAGCGTCAACCAACATTCTTTCGCGCATGCGGACCGAGTACGCGCGAGCCGCTGTCGCGGTCACCGCAATGACCATCGACCTACTCGCTGCGACAAAGATGGCCGCCCGACGGACGTGGCAGACCCGCGAGATCACCTGCCAGACGGGTCCTGCGCACTCGAAGAAGGAATCAGTAGCTTTACCCCGCTGGTTGCAAGGATGCGGGGCAAGAAGCCAAGCGTGCTGGGCCTAGCGCAGTAGGCTGACAATATGGGTCGGTTCTCCGAAGATGAGCTGCACGTGGTCGTCGCCCGATACGAGGCGACGCGGGCGCAGGCGTTGACCGAACGGGACGAGCAGCTACGGGCGTTCCACGCGGCCGGCTGGCGGCCGGTGGATCTGCAGCGGGTCACCGGGTACAGCCGGGAGACGATCCGTCAGGCGCTCCGACCGGAAGTCCGGAGGGCGACCAACATCAGCCGGCGCAGGACATCACCCCAGCCGCCTGCGGACTACCAGCCCTACGGCGATCGGAAGCCCTACGTGGTGGCCGAAACCCTCGCCGCATTGCACGGCCCGACCGATGGCACGGTGACGCTTCCGCGTCATCTGGACTGGTCCGGGCACGCCGAGTACGACCTGAACCGGACCGCACGCCTGGCCAGCATGTACAAGGTGGTACTCACCGAAGCCAGCACGGTCGAGGATCTGAACACCTGGCTCGATGCGGTCCTCCTCGGGCGGCTCTGGCCCACCCTCTGGCTGCCGCCCCAGCTCCGCCAGCGCTGGGAGGATGCCTTTCCCGAACTCGCCGCGACCCGCCGCGACGCGGCATAGCGGTGGACCCCTTCCACGAACGCCTCGCCCGTACTGGGCTCGGGGCCGCCGATCAATACGGCTTCGCGCTGGCTGGCGGTTACGCGGTCCAGGCCGCCGGGCTCGTCGAGCGGCTCAGTGAGGACATCGACCTGTTCACCGCCTGGGACCGCCGCGACGAGTTCACCGCCGCGGTCACCGCCGTGGTGCACGCCTATCGAGACGACGGCCTCACCGTCGAGACCGAGCGCCAGTACGACACCTTCGCCCGGCTGTCCGTCACCGACGGCGTGCGGATTTCCAAGGTCGAACTCGGTGTGGACTGGCGTGCCAACGAACCGATCCTCATGGCGATCGGACCGGTACTCCACCCCGACGACGCGGTCGCGAACAAGATGGGCGCACTCTACGGGCGAGCGTTCGCCCGGGACTTCATCGACATCGACGCCACCCTTCGATCCGGCCGCTACACCCGCGACGCCCTCCTCGCCCTCGCGCAGCGCGCCGACCGTGGTTTCAACCGGCGCATCTTCGCCGACGCTCTCGGACAAGCCACCCATCTCGATGCCGACGACTTCACCCAGTACGGCGTCACCGGCCCAGCGCTGAACGATCTCCGAAGCCGATTCGCGGAGTGGCGCCGCGATCTGCTCGACGACGAGGATGGATGACTCGCTCCCGACTCGCGGCAATGTCAATCTGCACCCGCAGGACGCACAACGTTCCCGCTGATCTTCGGCAAGCGATCGCAGCGCGCCCGTGAAGCGACCGGCACGCAACGGGACGTCGCGGGCTGGTCGATGTCGGGGTGCTCTCGACCGAGATTGCGGCGAGGTGTGCCGCAGTTCGGCCGGACGCCGGCAGCGCTTCCGTACGCTGGCTGTCGGCCAGCGAACGCACCGCCGACGTCCCGGCACCGACAGGTCAGTTGGTGATCACCGGCCAGGCGTAGGCGAGCAGCGCGACTGCAGCACCCAGCAGGGCGAGCGAGACACCCCGGGTGGGCAGCGGCAGCGCGGCGAGCACGATCAGGATGACGGCGACGACGTAGAGAAATGCCTGAACCGACATGGAAAGCTCCTCAATCAGGGAAGTTCGTGGCGGCTGACGAGACGTCTCCGTCGATCGGATGATCAGCCGGCCGGGACCGTACCCACCGATCCGGTCAGTTGAAACGACGATCTGGAGGTCGACACCGGACCGCAACCTTGATCACCGATCTGGCGCCCTCATTCGGACGCAGACGCGGACACCCTCCAGTTCGCGGCAATTGGTGGTGACGGGGCGACGGGGATCGACCACAATGCCAGCGTGGAACGCGAGCGTCTGGTCAAGTTGAGCAAGCGGTTGTCGAAGGCACTCCGGCACGATCCCGGCAAGGCCGGCCTGGTGCTCGACCCGGCTGGTTGGACTCCCGTCGACGCTCTGCTCGCCGCGCTCCGGATCGAGCGGGCCGACCTGGACGCGGTGGTCGCCGACAACGACAAGCAGCGGTTCGCTGTCGAGCGCGGCACCGACGGGGTGCTGCGGATCCGGGCCAACCAGGGGCACTCGGTCCCGGTGGACCTCGGGCTGCCCCCAGCGACCCCACCGGACCGGCTCTATCACGGCACCGGCGCCGGTGCGCTCGAGTCGATCCGGGCCACCGGTCTGCACCGCGGGGGCCGGCACCACGTCCATCTCTCCGCCGACACCGAGACCGCCCACCGGGTCGGCGCCCGGCGGGCCGGTCGGGTCGTGATCCTCACCATCGACGCGGCGGCGATGGCAGCCGCCGGGCACGTGTTTCACCGCAGCGCCAACGGCGTCTGGCTTACCGACGCGGTCCCGGCCAACTATCTACTCGACTGAGCCCCGGCCTCGGCGATGTCCGATCTGCGGGCCTGAGGCGTTCGATCTGCGGTGGCGCGCGCCTATCAGGAGGTGCAGAACGACGCCGGCTGGGTCAGGCCGAGGGCCTTGCAGTCCCAACCGTTGCCCTGGTCCTGGAATCGCCAGCCCGTGCCGGCCGTGTAGTGGAACAGGTAGATGACACTGCTGGCGTCCGCACGCTGCACGTCGGCAGCAGCCCACGTCTCGACGCACTCCACCGGCCGGGAGGCGAACGACCAGCCGGTCGGCAGCTCAACCAGAGCCCCGAGGTCCTTCGTCGACGGACAGGTCGGATTCTGAGGTCCGGCACTGGTCGAGGCGGACGCGGGTGGCATCGGTGGTGCGGCCTGGTTGCGGGTCGCGAACGCGACAGTACCGCCGATGGCGAACACCAGCGCCACAGCAGCGGCGCTGGTGGTTACCACCTGCCGTCGTTGCACCTGTCGTGACCTGCGCAGGGTGCGCTCGTACATGTCGGCGCTGCCGCCGTACTCGCTCAGTTCGGACATGGCCTGACGCAGCGGCCCGAGGTTGTCGGTCATCAGGCCTCCTCCATCACGGCCGAGAGCAATTCCGGCGCAATCTGCCGCATGCGGGCCAGTGCCTTGCTGGTCTGACTCTTGATCGTGCCTACCGAGCACTGCAGCAGGTTCGCGGCCTCGGCCTCGCTGCGGTCCTCGAAGAACCGCACCACCAGCACGGCCCGTTGCCGCTGGGTGAGTTGGGCGAGAGCCTGGTGCAGCGCAAGCTTGAGGTCGGTACGACGAGCATGGTCACTGCCGGGCTGAGCCACGTCGGCCAACTCCCCGGGCAGGGACTCGGCGACCTTGCGGCGCCGCCACCAGCTCACGTGCTGGTGGTACATGGCTTTGCGGGTGTACGCCTCGAAGTGCCCGGGATCGTCCAGCCGCCGCCGTCCCCGGTGAGTACGGGCCAGCGCATCCTGCACCAGGTCCTCCGCGAGGTGCCGGTCACCGGTCAGCAGGTACGCCGTCCGGAGTAGTGCCGGCGATCGGGTCCGAACGAACTCGCAGAAAAGATCGTCGATGGACTCCGCCATGCCCCGCTCGTCCCCCCACGCACCCTAAGTCCCTCAGGCAGCGGCGGCGTCGATGCGGCCGGTTGACTGTGGCGCACACCTTATCTGGCGTGCGCCACAGCAAGCGACGGCGGTCACCCAATCAGGAGATGCAGAACGGCGCCGGCTCGTTGAGGCCGAGATCCTTGCAGTCGTAGCCGCTGCCGTCGCCGTAGTACTTCCAGCCGGTGCCGGCCACGTAGTGAAACAGGTAGACGCCGTCGCCCGCGCTCGGGCCCTGCGGGTCGGCCCCCGCCCAGTCCTTCACACACTGGACACTGCCGAAGCTCCAGCCCTTCGGAAGCTCCACCAGGCCCGCGAGGGTCTTCGCGGAAGGGCACTTGGCGCTGGTGGCCGGCTTGGTTGTCGGCTTGGCGGCCGGCTTGGTGGCGGGCTTCGTCGCGGTCGACGGGTCCGAGATGCAGAACGGCGCCGGCTCGCTGAGGCCGAGGTCCTTGCAGTCCCATCCGCTGCCCTGGTCGTAGTACTTCCAGCCCGTGCCGGCGACGTAGCGGAACAGGTAGACCCCGTCAGCAGCGGTCGGGCCCTGCGGATCGGCCGCCGCCCAGTCCTTCACACACTTCACGGTGGTGAGCGACCACCCCTTCGGCAGCTCGACAAGCGTCTGGAGAGTCGTCACCGTGGGGCATTCGGCAGCCCCGGCCGCCGGGACAGCCGCGGCGGGCGACGCGCTGGGGGTGCCGGGGGCCGCAGCGGCCGACGTCGGAGCGGACGGGGTCGGGCTGGGACCCGCCGGATCGGAGGAGTCGCAGGCGGACAGTCCAATTAGGACGGTGGCAACGGGCAGCAGCAGGAGGTGACGTGCAGACATTGTGCGGGCCCCTATGGATCGTGGCGATCGTCGCTTACACCTGGGTACATGCGATCCATCGGCTGAAGGTTGCCGCCAACCGGAATTACTTTTACAAGATTTTTGGGCGAGGCTACGAGCGGGAGGGTCGGGCTGCGCGGCGACGCTCGGTGAGCCGTCGCGCCTTCACGGCGTTGCCGCAGTCAGCCATGCGGCACCAGCGGCGGGAGCCGTTGCGGCTCTGATCGAGGAACAGCCAACCACAGCCACCTTCGAGCACCGGGCAGCGACGTACCCGGGTGGGGTCGGCCGTCAGCATGACGTCGAGGGCGGACTCGGCGATCCGATCGGACACCACCATGGCCGGCACCGTGCCGTAGGCCAGCCGCACCCGGGACGAGTCGAGCACCAGTCGCGCTCGGGCGGCCGCGCCGGACCAGCGCTGATGCAGTGCGACAAGGGCGGCGCCGGCCGCGACGGGGTCGCCCGCCACACCACCGTCGGCATCGGTGATCGTCGCGAGCAGGACGAGATGGAGACCCTCACGGATGTCCCGCACGGCGGCCAGTCCCGCCTGGGCCGCCGCAGGCTCGTCGCGCCACGCCTGGCCCACCTGGTCGGCCTCGGCGTCGCTGATCACGCCCGCCCGGACCGACCAGCGCAGCACCGCGGAGCTGTCGGACAGGAAGTCGTGCGGCAACCCGCCGCCTCGCTCCAGTGTGTTGACCAGATCGAGTGCCGGATGCCCGCCGACCATCGGTAGCTCGCACACGTCGAGAGACATACGGAAATGCTACTACCCAATCCGTCGTAGGAGGTTATGCCCGACGCCCACGTCCTGCACCTACCGCCCCGATGCAGCGTCCTGGCACGTCGATGGCAAGGAATGCGTGGTTGCCTATGCTACCGTCTAAACCCCGTTAGCTGGAATCGCGGCACCGCAGGCGTGACGGCTGCCCGCCACACCTCGTCCTGGAACTGGGAGGTAGCCAATGGCGCACGATCGACGCGCGGTCTATGCCCTCACCGCGTTGTCCGCGGCCACTTTCTGTTACGTCACCACCGAGGTGCTGCCGATCGGGCTGCTCACGCTCATCGCGCCGGACCTGGGACGCTCCAGGTCCGCGGCCGGTCTGCTGGTGACCGGGTACGCCGTGGTGGTCATGGTCGTGGCGCTCCCGCTGACAGGGGTCACCCGGCGAGTGCCCCGACGCCCGCTACTCGCCGGCGCCCTCGGCGTGTTCGCGGTGGCGACGGCGGTGTCGGCCTTCGCGACCTCCTACGAGGTGCTGCTCGCCGCCCGAGTGGTGTCCGCGACCACGAACGGTGTCTTCTGGGCGGTGGTGTTTCCGGTGGCGATCTCGATGTTCCCTGCGAACGTCCGTGGCCGCATCGTGGCGCGACTGTCGATCGGCAACGCCCTCGGCCCGGTCCTGGGCGTGCCGCTGAGCACGTGGTTGGGCGGGCAGGCCGGGTGGCGGGCCGCCTTCGTCGCGATGGCCGTCTTCGGCTTCGTCACCTGCGTCGCGGTCGGCCTGCTCCTGCCGAGCGTTACACCGACCAGCAGTGCGGGCGACGTAGGGCCACTGCCGGACCGACACCGCTTCGTCGTGCTTCTCGTCGCCACCATTCTCGCGGTCACCGGCGCCATGGGCGCGTTCACCTACATGACCGTCTTCCTCCTCGACGTCAGCGGGTTCGCCGCCGCGTCTCTCGGCCTGCTGCTGTTCGTCCAGGGCTCCTTCGGCGTCGCCGGCACCTGGGTGGTCGGCCGGGTCCTGGACCGGTTTCCGCTCGGTGTGGTGCTGGTTCTCCTCGGGCTCCTCACCGCCGCGATGCTCGGCCTCTACGGGGTTGGCGGGAGCAAGGTGTGGACGATCCCGTTGCTGGCCGTCGCGGGGATGTCGTTCAGTTCGCTGATCGCGGCAATCCAGCACCGCGTCATGCAGGTGGCCCCGTCGACCACCGACCTGGCGTCAGCAGGTCTCAGCGTCGCCTTCAACTTCGGCCTCGCGGCCGGATCGTTCGTCGGCGCGGGCCTGCTGGCGACGGCCGGTGTGCGCGTCATCCCGCTGTTCGCCGGCCTGCTGACGGCTGCGGCTGTCGCGGTGCTCGCCGGCCACGAACTGTCCCGCAAGAAGGGAGGTCGCCCACGTGACCGCAGCACGTGGCAGGTGCGACCGACCAACGGACGCGATGCCGAGGAGTTGCCGGCCACCAGCGTGCGCAGCTAGCCGCCGCAACCCGGCTCGTACCGCAGGAACGGAAGCGGGCCCGGCGCGGAGAGTGGTCCTCCGCGCCGGGCCCGCCGCATCGGTTGGGGTCAGTTGGTCACGCAGTCGGCCGACACACCTGGGCCGGCGCCGGTGCCCTGGAAGCCGAAGTTCGTCGACTGGCGGCCGAGGACCCGTCCGTTGTAACTCATGTTGGTGAACCCAACGGTCCCACTGGTGCCGCTGACCTGCGCGTTCCACGCGCTGGTGACCGCACCGCCGGGCAGCGCGACGGTAACTGTCCAGCCGTTGATGTCCGACTTGCCGGCGGTGACCGTCACGCTCGCGGTGAAACCGCCAGCCCACTGGTTGACAGCGATCGACGCGTAGCAGCCGTCACCGGCCGGCGGCGTGGTGTTCGGCGGCGTGGTGTTCGGCGGCGTGGTCGTCGGCGGGGTCGTGGTCGGCGGTGTGGTGGTCGGCGGTGTGGTGGTCGGCGGCGGAGTCGTCGGCGGGGTGGTGGTGGGCGGGTTGGGCGCACCGTTGGCCAGGCTGAACGCCAGGTCGGGCTGGAACGAACCGGCCGTGAAGCGGCATCCGTCCGCCTCCCCCGGGGGCTTCACCCACAGGTACGCGTCGATGTTGGCATCGCCGGTGTTGGTCGTCGGGTACTGCCCGATGCGACGGTCGGTGTTGTCGTCGCCGCACCAGTCCCCGCTGGCACCCCCGTTGCGGCTGGTGTCGATGACCTGGCGCTTGCCCGAGATCCCCATGCCGTTGAGAGCGGAGATGACCGCCCGACCGAAGTTCGCCTCGCTCGAGGTGGAGTTGTAGTTCGACACGTTGCTGAAGAAGCCGTCGGCGTACTGCACGCCGGCCGCCCGGAGCCGGTTTGCCGTCTCACCCGCGCTGTTCCAGGTGGAGTGGCCCCCGTCGAGGTACACCTTGGCGTTGGGGTTGGCCGACTTGATGGTCCGGGTGGCAGTCGAGATCGCCTGGTTGCGCGCGTTGATCTCGGCGCTGCTCAGGCACGTCAGCAGGGCGAGCGAGTCGGTTTCCAGGACGATGATGACGGTCTGGTTGCCCAGTCCCCTGGAAAAGTTGGTCACCCACGTCTGGTACTGGTTGAGGTCCGGGGCCCCACCGGCGCTGGCCCCTCCGCAGTCCCGGTTGGGGATCTCGTAGACGGCGAGCACCGGGATCTGCTGCGCCGCGTTGGCGGCGCCGATGAACGCGGACGCCTCGGACTGCACCGTCGAGGGGTTGAAGTTGGCGAACCAGCGGGCCTGCGGCTGGCTTGCGATCTTGTCGCGGATGACCGCAGCGCGCGAGTCGCCGGGGTTGGCGGCGACCCAGCGGACGACCGCCGAACTCGGGTCGCGGTAGAGCGACCCGGACAGCGTGCCGGCGGAGGCGCTGCCGACGGCGAGGCAGACGCCGACGGCGGTGGCGCCCGCGACGGCGGCCACGCTGATGGCCGCCGTTCTGCGGCGCAGGGGGGAGAGGATAGCCACGACGTGTTGCCTCCAGATCACAACGATGTGTCCAAGTCCATGGGAGCGTTCCCATGACGGTAGCGGAGGCGCGCACCGCTGCCAAGACGTGAACATCTATCGATGTGTTGGAACACCCCCGTTCGGGGGTTACCACTGGCAGAAAGTCACGAGTCGTCGAGGCTGACGTTCAGCTCTTCTCGAATGACCGCCGAATGCCCGCCGCCGCACCCGACGTTCCCGCTCGGCGAGAGGACGGGCCGCCGCCGGGACAGCGGCTCGTCCCCCGGTCGGCCCGATCAGACCCGGGCCAGCCCCAGCGCGCGTACGTCCACAGCGACGTCAGGGCCGTAGGACTCGGCGATGCGGCGCTCGAAAGTGTCCGACTCGATCGTGTATTCCTGCGGGCCTTCGACCTCCAGCACGTGCGCCGCCAGGACGCAGCCCACCTGAGCCGCACGCTCGATGGGCAGGTCCGCGGCGAGCGCGGCGAAGAAGCCGGCCCGGAAGCCGTCCCCGACACCAGTCGGGTCGACGATGCCGCCCACCCGAGCCGCCGGCACCAGGAAGTCGCCGTCGCGCCCGGTGATCCGTACCCCGTTGGCGCCCAGGGTCACCACCCGGACGCCCACGCGGCGCAGGATGTCGTCCTCGCTCAGCCCGGTCTTCGACTCCAGCAACGCCGCCTCGTACTCGTTGGTCAACAGGTAGTGAGCGCCGTTGATCATCGCCTCGATGTCGGCCGCCGACATCCGGGCCAGCTGTTGTGACGGGTCGGCGGCGAAGGGCAGGCCCAGTCGGCGGCAGGCGGCAGCCCGGGCGAGCATGGTGTCCGGGTTCTCCGCGGCGACGATGACGAGCCCGAGGCCACCAGACCGCGCGGCGACACCGTCGAGGCTGATCCGGTCGGGCTCGCCCATCGCACCGGGGTAGAACGACGCGATCTGGCAGAGGTCGGTGTCCGTGGTGCAGATGAACCGGGCGGTGTGTGCGATGGAGCTGACCTGCACCTCCGAGCAGTCGACCCCGTGCCGCTCCAGCCAGCTGCGGTAGTCACCGAAGTCGCCGCCGACCGCGCCGAGCAGCACCGGCCGGTGCCCGAGTTGGGCGAGCCCGAAGGCGATGTTGGCCGCGACCCCGCCGCGACGGACGACAAGGTCGTCGACGAGGAACGAGAGCGAGACGGTGTCGAGGCTGCCGGCGATGAGTTGCTCGGCGAACCGCCCCGGGAAGCGCATCAGATGGTCGGTCGCGATCGAGCCAGATACGGCGATCATGCGGGGCGGGCCCTCTCAGTAGCGGTAGTGGTCGGGCTTGTAGGGCCCTTCGACCGGGACGCCGAGGTAGTTGGCTTGCTCCTTGGTCAGTTCGCTGAGGCGGACACCCAGCGCCGAAAGGTGAAGTCGGGCGACCTTCTCGTCCAGGTGCTTCGGAAGGGTGTGGACACCGATCGGGTACTGGTCGGTGTCGGTGAACAGCTCGATCTGCGCGATCGTCTGGTTGGCGAAGCTGTTCGACATCACGAAGCTCGGGTGCCCGGTGGCGTTGCCCAGGTTCAACAGCCGACCCTCGGACAGAACGATGATCGAGTGGCCGTCCGCGAAGCGCCACTCGTCCACCTGCGGCTTCACAGTGATCCGCTCGACGTCTGCGCGTTTCGCGAGACCCGCCATGTCGATCTCGTTGTCGAAGTGGCCGATGTTTCCCACGATCGCCTGGTGCTTCATCCGCGCCATGTGCTCGTTGGTGATCACGCTGAAGCAGCCCGTGGCGGTCACGAAGATGTCGGCGGTCTCGACAACGTCGTCGATTGTCGCGACCTGGTAGCCGTCCATCGCCGCCTGGAGAGCACAGATCGGGTCCACCTCGGTGACGATGACCCGCGCCCCCTGACCACGCAGACTCTCCGCGCAGCCCTTGCCGACGTCGCCGTAGCCGAACACGACGGCGACCTTCCCGCCGATCAGCACATCGGTGGCCCGGTTGATCCCGTCGATGAGCGAGTGCCGGCAGCCGTACTTGTTGTCGAACTTGCTCTTGGTCACCGAGTCGTTCACGTTGATCGCCGGGAACAGCAGGTGCCCCGCCTGCTGCATCTCGTACAGTCGGTGCACCCCGGTCGTGGTCTCCTCGGTCACCCCCTTGATCCCGGCGGCGATCCGCGTCCAGCGGCGGTCGTCCTCTTGCAGGGACCGGGTCAGCACCCCGAGGATGACCTCGTACTCCTCCGAGTCGGCGCTCTCCGGCGACGGAACCGCGCCGATGGCCTCGAACTCGGCACCCTTGTGCACCAGCAGCGTGGCGTCGCCACCATCGTCGAGGATCATGTTCGGGCCCTGCCCGTCCGGCCAGAGCAGCACCTGCTGGGTGCACCACCAGTACTCGTCGAGGGACTCGCCCTTCCAGGCGTAGACCGGGACACCGGCCGGGGCGTCCGGGGTGCCGTCCGGGCCGACCGCGATCGCCGCCGCCGCGTGGTCCTGGGTGGAGAAGATGTTGCAGGACGCCCACCGGACCTGCGCGCCGAGCGCCACCAGCGTCTCGATCAACACGGCCGTCTGGATGGTCATGTGCAGCGAGCCGGTGATCCGCGCACCCTTCAACGGCTGCCGCGAGGCATACTCCCTCCGGATCGACATCAGACCCGGCATCTCATGCTCGGCCAGCTCGATCTCCTTACGCCCGAAGGCCGCCAACGACAGATCCGCCACCTTGAAATCGCTGAAGTTGCCAGTCATATCCGCACCCTCCCCCACCAGTGTCGAGAACCGATGGAGTCCGCTTCAACCGCGCACTTGCTCTGCACACCGGGCCGCCGGGGCCCGGGTGCAGAGCAGGCGCCGTCAGGAGTTGCGGCTGGCCGGGTCGACCCGGGCGTACGTGAGCAGGTCGGCCATCGTGAACTGGCCCGAGAAGCGGGCGGGCAGCGTCGGCCGCCAGTTGGGCTGCACCTTCAGATAGCTCGCCGGGTCGAGCTGGGCGATGCCGATGAGCACCTCCGCGACGATCCGCCCGCCCACCGCGCCCAGTGAGCCGCCGCCGGCCTGGAGTTGCGCCTCCTTGAGGATGTAGTAGAAGAGCGGGGTGTTGGAGTCCAGGCCGAGGCCGTACCCACTGAGCTCCGGGAAGTTGAAGCTGCTGAGGGCGGGCGCCCCGATGTGGGAGGCGATCCGCTGGCCCGACGGGATACCGAACGTGAGCTGACGGAGCAGGTCACGTCCGAGCAGGTTGGCCGACGGCGAGCCGGACGGCGGCGGGGGCAACGGGAAGCCGAACAGCGGCGTCGAGTTGCGGACGTCGATCCACTTGCTCCACCGCACCTGGCCGTCGAAGAACTGGAACCAGAACTGGTAGTCGAGGTAGCGGCGGGCGGCCCGCTTTCCGCCACGCAGGTCGGCCGGGTCGGCGCCGCTCAGCGCCGAGTCGAAGAGCATGGCGTAGAACTCGTCGCCGCCGTCGCCGGTCCGGTTGACCAGGTACGCCGGTCGTGGCTGGCTGTGGCCGAAGCGGAACGCCGCCGCGGTGAACTCGACCGGGATGAACGTGGCGTTCGGCTCCGGCTTGTAGAAGCGGCGGCCCCCGTTGAGCACCGTGAAGACGGTGCCCGGGCCGGCGATCAGCGGCAGGAACTCGTTGAGCACGATCCACTGGTAGTGCCAGGTGACGAGTTGCCGGGCGGCACCGAAGACCTGCGACGCCGGGGTGCCCTGCGCGCGTACCAGGTCGACCACCCGGTTGTGGAAGAGGATGAACGCCGCCGTGATCTGCGAGATCGGTAGGTTCTCGTCGTTGCGGACGTCGAAGACGATCGCCCTGCCACTGGAGTTTCGCGGCAGGTCCTCGAAGCGCCCGCCCGACTCGATCTTGAGTTTGGCGGGATCGGCCGAGTTGTACAGCTCCGGGTTCCCGGTCGGCCCGCCGCCGTACAGCGAGTCGAGGTCGAGGGCCGGCGTCCGCGGGTTGGGCACAGTGGTCGGGTCGACAGGCGTACCCAGCGGCGCCGTCGTCTCGAAGGCCAGGTCGTGGTCGACGAACTGCCCGAAGTACGTCATGCCCTGCGGGATGGAGAAGTTGTCGGGGTTGTTGATGCTGTGCTGCTGCAGGTCGGCGAGCGCCTCCGCGCCGACGCTGAGCGGGTCGCGGGCGTCCATCGGGCCGCCGACGCGGGACAGGTCGATGAGCGCGTTCCGCATCTGGGTCGTGGCGGACCCGAACGCCGGCAGCGACGGGAACATCCGACCGAACCGGTTGGAGAACGCGGCCGCCGCCGGCGCCGCGTCGAGCAGGACTCCCCCGGTGCCGGCCACGAGCGCCCCCGCGCCGACTCCGGCCAATAATCGCCGTCGGCTGACACCTCGAGAAGCGTTGTCGATTGCCATGTCGGCCACCTTCCGTCCGCAGGCGCCCGCGTGGACGCACGGGCCGTAAACCCGCGAACCGGCAGCAGTGTGAACCCTTCGATTAGTGGCGCCCTGGAGCTTCGGTGGTGTCCGGCTGGAGGCCGGTGAGCATGGTGTCGACGAGCGACGTGTCGTGTTTCGCGGCGCGGAACAGCGGGTGGTCGAGCGTCGACCGGAGGAAGTCCCGGGTGGTGGCCACACCTGGCCCTTCGACGGCGCACTCGTCGAGCGCACGGGCCATCCGGGCCAGGGCCTGGGGACGGTCGGGCGCCCAGACGACCACCTTCGCGAGCAGCGAGTCGTAGTCGGCCGGGACCCGGTATCCGGCGTACCCGTGTGTGTCGACCCGGACGAACGGACCGGCGGGCAGGTCGAAGCGGGTCAGCTCACCCGGCGTCGGTACGAAGCCGCGCGCCGGGTCCTCGACGTTGACGCGACACTCGATCGCCGTGCCGCGCGGCGTCACGTCGGCCTGGGTGAGCGCGAGCCGTTCGCCGGCCGCGACGAGGATCTGTTGCCGCACCAGATCGACACCGGTCACCAGCTCGGAGACCGGGTGCTCGACCTGGAGCCGACAGTTGACCTCCATGAGGTGGAAGTCGTCCCCACCGCCGACCAGGAACTCGAAGGTACCCGCGCCCACGTAGCCGACGCCGAGCGCGCCGGTGACAGCGGCAGCGGTCATCCGGTCGACCATGTGTTGCGGCAACCCGGGCGCGGGTGACTCCTCGATCAGCTTCTGGTGGCGCCGCTGCACCGAGCAGTCACGCTCGCCCAGGTGGATGCCGTTGCCGTAGCGGTCGGTGAGCACCTGCACCTCGACGTGACGGGCCGACTCGAGGAAACGCTCGATGTAGACCCGGTTGTCACCGAAGAGCAGCTGCGCCTCGGCCCGCGCGGAGGCGAACTCGCCCAGGAACGAGGCCGGATCACGGACCACCCGTACCCCCCGGCCACCGCCACCGGCGACCGCCTTGATGATCAGCGGGAAGCCGATCTCCTCGGCGACCGCGCGGGCGCGGGCCGCCGACTCGACGGCGTCGGTGGTGCCGGGCAGCACCGGCAGGCCGAGGCCCGCCATGATGCCGCGCGTCCGGGCCTTGTCGCCCAGCGCGGCCATCACGGCGGGCGGCGGCCCGATGAACGTGATCCCGTCGGCCTCACAGATCTCCGCGAAGTCAGGATCCTCGGAGAGGAACCCGTAGCCCGGATGGATCGCGTCGGCCCCGGTGCGGCGGGCCGCCTCGATGATGGCCGGGGCGCTCAGGTAGCTGCGCCGGCTCGGACCCGGCCCGATCTGGACGGCTTCGTCGGCCATTCGCACCACCGCCGAATCGCGGTCGACAGTCGAGTAGACGGCAACGGTACGCAACCCCATCTCCCGGCAGGTCCGGGCGATCCGGACCGCGATCTCGCCCCGGTTGGCGATCAGCACCGACTCGAACACTGTCAGCCCTCCGAAACAGCTAAGGCGATCAACCGTTCGCCGTACTCGACCGGGGTCGCGTTGGGCACCAGAACCTTCACGACCTCGCCCGCGCGGTCGGCTTCGACGGGGATCATCATCTTCATCGCTTCGAGGATCGCGACCTGCTGACCGGGCACTACCTGGTCGCCCTCCCGAACGAACGGGTCGGCCCCGGGCGACGGCGCGAGGTAGAGCGTCGCGACCATCGGCGCGCACACGTAGTGCAGGCCGGCGTCGGCCTCCACGAGCGGGACCGCCGGGACAACCGCCGCCACCCCGGGCGGGCCCTCCGGCCACTCCACCTCGACCACCAGGTCGCCGTGCTGGAGCCGGGCACGGCGGACCGGACCTGGTGTCGATCCGATCAGCCGCGCGAGACTGCGGACCGCGGCGTCCAGCGGGTCGGCGTCACCCTCCGACATGCGTCACACCTCCGATCTGTCGGAAGCGGGCCCGGCGATGGGCCCGCACCTCCTCGCGGTTGAGACCGGCCAACTCCGCAAACGCGTCGACGACGGCCCGGTGTACGGCCGACGCGGTCGCTCCGGGATCGGCCGGCGCCCCGCCGGGCGGCTCGGGTACCACTCCGTCGACGACGCCGAGCGCCAGCAGGTCACCGGCCTGAAGCTTGAGCTGCGCGGCGGCCTCGTCGGCCCGACCGGAGTCGTTCCAGAGGATCGCGGCGCAGCCCTCCGGGCTGATCACCGAGTACGTGGCGTTGGCGAGCATCAGCACCGTGTTGCCGACGCCGAGGGCGAGCGCCCCCCCGCTGCCACCCTCGCCGGTCACGACCGCGACGACCGGAACCGTCAGCCCGGCCATCAGCCGGATGCTGTCGGCGATGGCCAGGGCCTGCCCGTTCTCCTCCGCCGAGATGCCGTGGTAGGCGCCGGGCGTGTCGATGAGCGTCACGATCGGTGTGCCGAGCTTCTCGGCCAGGCGCATCAGCCGGGCCGCCTTGCGATAGCCGGCCGGAGTGGCCATGCCGAAGTTGCGGCTCGCCACCTCGGCGACGGTGTGGCCCTTCTGGTGGCCGATCACCACAGCGGGTCGCCCGTCGATCAGGCCGACGCCGCCCACGATCGCCGGGCAGTCACCAGCGAGCCGGTCGCCGTGCAGCTCCACGAAACCGTCCACGAAGTGACCGATGTAGTCCAGCGTGGAGGGTCGGCCGAGATCGCGGGACAGCGCCACGACGGCCCACGGGTCCGCCGACTCGGGGGGCGCTGTCGCCCGTACCCCATAAGGGTCCGGAGCGGACCGCTCGGCCCCCGCGAAGGCCAGCAGCCGGCCGATTGTCGTTCGCAGGTTCGACCGGGACACCAGGTCGTCGAGCATGCCACGGGCGAAGAGGTATTCAGCGGTCTGGAAGCCGGCTGGCAGCGGCTGACGCAGTGTCTGCTGGATGACCCTCGGCCCCGCGAAGCCGAGGCGCGCGCCCGGCTCGGCGAGAATGACGTCGCACAGCGTCGCGAACGAGGCCGCGACACCACCGTAGGTCGGGTCGCTGACCAGCGAGATCGTCAACACCCCGGCCTCGTCGAGGGCCCCGAGCGCGGCGCTCGTCTTGGCCATCTGCATGAGCGACAGCACGCCCTCCTGCATCCGGGCACCGCCGGAGGCGCTGACGATCAGCAGCGGCGTACGGGTCCCGAGCGCCACCTCGGCCGCCCGGGTGATCCGCTCGCCGACGCCCACGCCGAGGCTGCCGCCGAGGAACCGGAAGTCCATGACAGCCGCGATCAGCGGCTGCCCCTCGACAGTGCCCCGGACGCAGACCACCGCCTCGTCCAGGCCGGTGCGCCGGCGGGCGGCCTCGATCCGCTGCGGATACGGCTTGGTGTCGACGAACCCGAGCGGATCGCCGAAGGCACCCACCGGGGGCAGCTCCTCGACCGATTCCGGATCGAAGAGCTGCTCGATCCGCTGGTGTGCGGTGACCTGGTCGTGGTGGTCGCACTCCGGGCAGACGCCCAGGTTGCGCTCGACCCGGCGCTGGTACAGCAACGCCCGGCAGCCCGGACAGACCAACCAGCTCTTACCGACGGGCGTGTTGACGGTGGCGGTCACGACTGCCCGCGTTCGGCTGCGGCCTTCTCCACGATCTCCCGGATGCGTGCCTGCTGCTCACGGGTGGTCCGGTTGAGGTGGGCGGTCATGCCCTCGTCGTCGGCGTGCCCGCCCGGCCGCATCTCGAAGTCCTGTACCCACCGCATCCGCACCCCACCGTCCGGCAGCTCGGTGTACTCCCAGAACAGGTTCATGTACTTGAAGGCGCCGGTCTCCAGCCGCCGTGCGCGTACCACCCGGTCGGCGCGGTCGGGCACCCGCTCGGAGACCCAGCTCCAGACCCGGCCGGCCGGGTCGGGGTGCATGGTCAGGCGGAAGACGACGGCCCCGTCGGCGGAGGTCGAGAGCACCTCCGTGCTGGCGTACTCGCTGAACAGGGAGGGCCAGTTGGGGATGTCGTTCGTCAGGTCCCAGACGAGGTCGAGCGGTGCGTTGATGACGACCGCGTTGTCAGTGTGTCCGGCCATGGGTCACCGATCCGCGAGTCGTTGGTTGACGTAGTCGACGGCGAGCCGTGGCGTCTTCATGATCGACACGGCGTCGTCGGGGATGCGCACCTCGTACTCCTGCTGCACTCGCGCCGCCAACTCCAGCAGCGCGAGCGAGTCGTAGCCGAGGTCGTCGAACGGCGCGTCGAGCGTCGCCGGATCGGCCCAGTTGGTCTGCTCGACCACGCCGGAGCTGGTCTCCAGGATCCGACGCAGATCGTCGAGGGTCAGCTGGCTCATGACTTTCCTCCCGTCGGCCGCTGCCACCCGTCGCGGACGCCGCCGACCAGCGGCACCGGCGACTCGGGGTGCGGCACCTCCTCGGTGTCGACGTGACCCAGTTCGGGGCGCGGCGCGAGCGGGCTGATCTGGAACACGATCAGGGCGCTCTCACCACCGACGTTGACGATGCGGTGCCGCTGGCCGCGACGGACCATGAGAGCTTCGTCGGCCGCGAGCTTGACCTCCGCGCCGTCGACCCGGATCACGACCTCACCGCGCACCAGATAACAGAACTTGTCCGAGTACGGGTTGTACTGCTCGGCCAGGAACTCGCCCGGCTCCAGGCGGACGGTGCCCATGAAGCCCTCTGTCGCGTCGACGGTCTTCGGGCTGAGCAGGATCCGTACCTCGCCGCCGATACGGTTGATGCCGGGCACATCGGTGGCGGCGACCTTCACGATCGGTTGCCGATGCATGGTCATCCCTTCTCTGCGACGAGCACTCGGAACGGCAGGTCCGTCGGGTGGACGGTGGCCGGGCCGAAGCCGGCCGCGGCGAGGGCCCGGTTGTAGGCGGCCACCGAGTGCGACTCCCCCTCGAAGGTCCAGACCAACATCAACACCGAGAAGAGGTACGGCGCCGGGTCCAGTGCCGGCGACTCGTCGCCGGTGGTGAAGCCGACGATGACCAGCCGTCCCCCCGGCTTGACCACGGAGCCGAGCCGTTTCACCAGCTCGTGCACCCGTTCCTCGGAGAAGTGGTGGGTGACGTTCGTGAGCAGTGCGACGTCGTAGGGCCCGCCCAGATCGGTGGTGAACATGTCACCGGGCAGGAACGACGCCCGCTCGCGCACGCCGAGCCGCTCGGCGTGCTTCTCCGTCACGGCGAGCACGTTGGGCCAGTCCAGCGAGGTCACCGCCGCCTGCGGGTTGTGCTGCGCGAGGGTGTAGCCGTAGACACCGTGCCCGCAGGCGACGTCGAGGATGTCGAGCTCGGCGCGCTCCTTCGTCCACGGCGCGAGCGCCTCGGCCATCACCTCGGCGGTCGGCTGGGCGACCTTCGTCGCGTACGCGGCGAAGTCCTCCCAGTAGGTGTACTCCGGGGTCTCGGCGTGCACGTCGAGCACCGTGCCGCCGGCCCGCACGGCGGCGCTGAGGTCGCGCAACGCGTCCCACTCCCAGTCGCTCGACATCACCTTGACCATTCCGCCCAGGTAGTCGGGACGGGTGCTGACCAGATGGTCGGCGGCCGCCGGGGTGAGCGAGAAGTGCTCGCCGGTCCGGTCGGTGAGGCGGATCGCGGTGAGCGCGTCGAGCAGGATGCGGGCGCCTCGCGGGTGGATGCCGAGCTTCGGAGCGAGCCCGCCGGCCGTGGCCGGGCCGGCGGCGAGGGCGTCGAAGACGCCCAGCTCGACAGCGGTACGCAGCAGGCTGGTCTTCTTGTATGCCTGCATCATGTCGTTGATGTCGCGGCGGGTCAGCGTCACGTGATGCTCCCTGTCTCGGGGCTCCAGGTGTAGAAGGGCGTGGCCTTCGAGTCCTGCAACTCGGTCATGCTGTCCGGTGCGTAGCGCTGCAGGTAGGCCGAGAGGCGCCGGTTGACCTCCTGGAAGTCCGCGCGGGCTCGGGCCGCGAGGAGTTTGTCGAAGACGTCGGTGTCGGCCTCGAGCAAATGCATGTAGAGGTCCTGGTACTGGAAGAGGGTGCGCCGCGAGATGCCGACGACGTGGGGCATGTCGCCCTTGTCGTGCTCGGCGAAGAGTTCGGCGACCGCGTCGGCGTGGCCGGGGGCCATCCGCATGACCATGAGGGCGCGGTAGGACATTCGTTCACGCTCCCCGCAGGATCGTGGCCAGGGCGGCGCTCAGGGTCTGCGCCTGGTCGTCGACCGGGCCGGCGCTGCGCCAGGCGACGATGCCGTCGGGGCGTACCAGAAGCGCACCGCCGGGGCCGACACCGCAGCTCGCGAGCCACGAACCGTCGTCGGCGAGGTCACCGTCGGGGCCGGCGGTCAACGCCGTGATCGGGAGCCCGGTCTCCGCCGAGACGGCCGCGGCCGCCGCCAGCCAGGCGTCGTCGCCGGGTGCCGTGGCAAACGTCCAGCCCTCGGTCAGCACGTCGATGGTGGAGACGCGGCTGCCGTCGTGGTCGACCCAGCCGTGCGGGGCACGCGATCCGGTCTGGCCGGTGAAGGTCAGCTCGCGGGGCAGCAGCTCGGTGTCGGCGGGTACGCCGACGATCGCGTTCGAGGTGTACCGGTAGCCCATCGTCACGATGACGAAGTCCCGATAGGCGGCCTTGTCCTCGTCGGCGAGCTGACCCCGGGTGCGGAAGAGCATCCACGCCTGGTCGGCGGTCGCGGCACCGACCGGACGACGCTCGGCCTCGTACGACTCGAGCAGGCTCTCGTCGGCGTGCCCCTGGAGCACGTCGGCGAGCTTCCACGCCAGGTTGTGGGCGTCCTGGATGCCGGCGTTGACGCCGAAACCGCCGGCCGGTGGGTGGGCGTGGCAGGCGTCGCCGGCGAGGAAGACCCGCCCCTGCTGGTACGCGTCGGCGACCATGTGCCGCGCGTCCCAGGGCTGGGCCGACTCGACCTCGACCTCCAGCTCGGGGTCGCCGGCGGCGATCCGGGCCAGCTCGACGCAGCGTTCCGGGGTGAAGTCGGCAGGTGACTGCCCCCGCTCGGGGTAGTAGTTGACGCCGAACATCCACCGCCCCGGCTCGATGAAGAGCAGCAGACCCTGGGCCAGCTGGTTCATCAGGTAGATGAGCGTGAACCGGGGTGCCGTGTCGGGCAGGTCGACCTTCGCGCGGAAGATGATGCTGACGAAGTTCCCGGCGACGCCGTTGCTGCGGTTGCCGATCTGGAGCAGTTCGCGGACGGGGCTCTTCACCCCGTCGGCCGCGACGACGTAGCGCGCCCGGATCGTGCGGGTGGTGCCGTTGTCGTTGACGGTGGCGGTGACCCCGTCCTCGTCCTGGGTCAGCCCGGTCAGCTCGTTCTGGAAGCGGATCTCCGCGCCCGCCTCGACGGCGGCGTCGTAGAGCAACGGCTCGTAGTGGTCCTGGCCGCACCAGATGGGCCAGCTCGGCGTGAACGTGTCGTAGGCGACGTCGTGCGCCTCCATGACGAACGACTTGTGCAGGTCGGCCAACGACTGGGCGCCGAGCATGACGAGTGGCGTGGCGCGGCCGGCGCGGACGAGGTCGAGTTCGGCGCCCGGCCCGACGATCTTCATGCCGGCCTGCTGCACGGCCGGCTCCAGGCCGACGGTGCGGAAGATCTCCACAGTTCGGGCGTGCAGACCGGTGGCGCGGGGGATCGTCGACAGCCGGGGCCGCCGTTCGACGAGGATCGGCCGGATCCCCTTGCGGGCCAGGAAGAGCGCGGTCGACAGGCCGACCGGGCCGCCGCCGACGATCAGGACGTCGGTGCTTCCGTCAGACATGAGCGTCCTCCGTGTAGACGACTTTGTAGAGGTGGCGTTCCGGCGTGGCGATCGCGCGTACCTCGCCGAAGTGGGGGTGGACCTCGGGGTTCTTGAGCATCGCGGTGAAGTGCTCTTCGCTCTTCCACTGCGCGTAGTTGACGACCCGGGTTCCGTCGAGGCTGGCGTGGATGTTCGCCGACACGAACCCGTCGACCTTGGACATCACCGCGTCGGTCGCCTCGATCAGGATGTCGACGAGCTTCTGCTGGTTGGCCGGCTCGACGGTGAAGACGTTGACCATCGTCACGACCGGCTGGTCGATGCCGATGTGTGCCATTAAGGACTTCCTTTCCTAGATCGGACGCGCTTCGAGCAGGGCCCAGCCGCGGGCCGCGGGGGTGTTGACCAGCTCGAAACCGGACGCGGTGAACAGCGCCTGCCACTCGCGGAGGTCGCGCTCCTTGCCGCCGAAGAGCACGAGCATGTCGATGTCGATGATCTTGGCGTGGTCCCACTGGTTGCGCGGCGGCACGATCTGGTCGATCGCGATGAGGCGGGAGTCGGCGTCGCCGATCGCCGCGCGGATCCGACGCAGCAGCGTGACGATCGTGTCGTCCGGCCAGTTGTGGACGATCGACTTCAGGATGTACGCGTCGGCGCCGGCCGGGAGTTCGTCGGTGAAGAAGTCGCCGCCGCGCACCTCGACCCGCTCGGTGACACCGTGCTCCTTGAGCAGCGGTTCGGCGTCGGCCACCACCTCGGGCAGGTCGAAGAGGACACCGGTGCCCTCGGGGTGACGCTGGAGCATCTTGGCCAGGAAGTAGCCGTTGCTGCCGCCGATGTCGGCGATCCGGCCGAACCGTTCCGGCGCCAACTCCGCCGCGAACCGGTCGGCGAGCCGCCGGCTCCAGTGGGCCATGAAGCCCTCGAAGAACCTGTTGGCCTCCGGGTGGGCCTGGAGGTAGTCGTAGAAGCCCATGCCGAAGAC
Organism: Micromonospora sp. NPDC005710; assembly: GCF_040630995.1. NCBI lineage: Bacteria > Bacillati > Actinomycetota > Actinomycetes > Micromonosporales > Micromonosporaceae > Micromonospora > Micromonospora sp. NPDC005710. The sequence continues at coordinate 159,012 of NZ_JBEXYP010000006.1, forward strand.
CTTGTTGAAGGCCGGCTCGCCGGTGCGGACGCTGTGCAGGATCTCCGCGTACGGGAGGCGGTTGAAGTCGGCGCCGCTGAACTGCACCATCGGCCGCAGGCCGCCGATCCGGGCGGACGTCAGCCCCTCGCCGAGCGGCGTCAGCGCGAACGACCCGTCCTCCTGCTCGTCGAAGATGCCGACCGCCGAGGCGGCGCGGAGGATCCGCCGCAGCGCGTCCTCGTGCGACTCGGTCGCCGCCGCCAACTGGGCGACCGGCACCGGCCCGTCGACGAGCAGGTCGGCGACGCCGAGCTCGGTGACCACGTAGATGACGTGGGCGATCTGTTTGGCGCTTCCCAGCACCGCGATCTGCCGTTCACGCAGGTCAAGTGCCTGCTGCTCGTCGAAGTTCGCGACGGCGGCGAGGCTGGCGTCGGTCATCGTCCATTCCTTTCGTCGGTCACGACCATGGCCGCGTTGAACCCGCCGTAGCCCCTGGCGAGCACGAGTGCCGCGCGTACGGGTGTCTCCCGCGCGACGTCGCGCACCAGGTCGAGGTGCAGGCCCTCGGCCGGCTGGCGGATGTTTGTGGTGGGCGGGATGACGCCGTGTCTGATCGACAGCAGCGCGGAGACGAGGTCGAGCGCCGCACCGCCCGAGTAGAGCCGACCGGTCATCGTCTTCGGTGCGGTCACCGGCACCCCGCTGGGCCCGAAGACGGCGGTGATCGCCTCGGCCTCGACGCGGTCGAGCTCCGCGACCCCGGCGCCGTCGGCGAAGACGACGTCGATGTCGGCCGGGGTGAGACCGGCGTCGGCGAGGGCCATCTCGGCGGCCCGACGCAGGCCGGGCGGGCGTCCGGAACCGGGCCGCGGATCGAATGTCGCGCCGTATCCGGCGATCACCCCGTAGGCGGCGGCCCCGCGTCGGGCGGCGGCGTGTTCGTCCTCCAACACGAGGATCGCCCCGCCCTCGCCCGGCACGTAGCCCGACGCGTTGGCGTCGAACGGCAGGAACGCCGTGGCCGGATCGCGGCCCGTGCTGAGCAGGCCGTTGGCGAGCTGGGCCGTCCAGCCCCACGGGCAGAGCGACGCGTCGACACCGCCGGTCATCACGAGCTGCACGCCCTTGCGCACCTGGCGTCGGGCCTGCGCCACCGCGTCGAGCCCGCCCGCCTGCTCGGTGACGAGCACCCCGGTCGGCCCCCGCATGCCGTGCCGGATCGAGATCTGACCGGTGTTGACGGCGTAGAACCAGGCGAACGACTGGTACGCGCTGACGTGCTCGGAGCCCTTGCTCCAGAGCTTCTCCAGCTCACGGTGGCCGAACTCGAAGCCGCCCGACGCGCTGGCCGTGACGACACCCATGCCGAACTCGGGCAGCTCCGACGGGTCGACCGCCGCATCCGCGAGGGCCCACTGCGCCGCCGTCAGCGACAACCGGGTCATGTGGTCGGTCTGTGCCATCAACCGGCTCGGGATGTGCTCGGCCGCCTCGTATCCGGGAACCTCGCCGGCCAACTGGGCCGGGTAGCCCGAGGGGTCGAAACGGCTGATCGGGCCGATGCCACCCACCCCGGCCACGGTGGCCGCCCAGAAGGCGTCGCGGCCCAACCCGTTGGGCGCGGCGACACCGACCCCGGTGACGACAGTGGTCATGCCACACGCGCCAGGAGCATCGCGCTCTGGAAACCGCCGAACCCGCTGCCCACGCTCAACACCACGTCGGTCTGCTGCTCGCGGGCGGTGAGCGGCACGTAGTCGAGGTCGCACTCCGGGTCACGCTCGTGCAGGTTGGCTGTCGGCGGCACCACCCCGTGCTTGATGGCCAGGGCCGACGCCGCGATCTCGATCGAGCCGATCGCGCCGAGCGAGTGGCCGATCATCGACTTGATCGAGCTGACCGGGGTGCGGTACGCGTGGTCGCCGAGACTCCGCTTGAACGCCGCTGTCTCGTGCCGGTCGTTCTGCTTCGTACCCGAGCCGTGCGCGTTGATGTAGTCGACGGCGTCGCCGGGCAGACGGGCGTCGGCGAGCGCGACCCGGATCGCCTCGGCCATCTCCCGCCCGTCCGGCCGCAGGCCGGTCATGTGGAACGCGTTGGAGCGCGAGGCGAACCCCACCAACTCGGCGTAGATCTGCGCACCCCGCCGACGCGCGTGCTCGAGCTCTTCGAGGACGAACATCGCCGAACCCTCGCCGAGGACGAACCCGTCGCGGCTGTTGTCGAACGGCCGCGACGCGTGCGTCGGATCGTCGTTCCGAGCCGTGGTCGCCTTGATCGCGTCGAAGCAGGCCACCGTGATCGGCGAGATCGGGGCGTCGGTCGCGCCGGCGATCATCACGTCCGCCGAACCCTCCCGGATCAGCTCCCGGGCGTGGCCGACCGAGTCGAGACCCGACGTGCAGCCGGTGGAGACCACCGTCGCCGGACCTTCCGCCCCGACCGACCAAGCCACCTCACGGGCGAACGAGCTCGGCACCAGATAGTCGTAGAGGTGCGGGGTGGCGTACCGGTGGTCGGTCAACCACTTCCGCCCGCCGTCGCTGACCACGACGTACTCCTCTTCGAGGCTCATCGTGGCACCGACGGCCGTGCCGACGCTGACGCCGACGCGGGTCGGGTCGGCGACCTCGAAGCCGCTGTCGGCCAGCGCCTCCCGGGTGCAGACCACCGCCATCTGGGCCGCCCGGTCCATCCGGCGGACCTCCTGCGGCGACAGCCCCTCGACCACCGGGTCGAAGTCGGCCTCTGCCGCCACCCGGGACCGGAAGGGCGTGGCATCGAAGAACGACAGGGTGCGAGTGGCCGTCCGGCCAGCGGTCAACAGTTCCCAGAACGCCTTGGTGCCCAGTCCACCGGGGGCGATGACGCCAATCCCGGTGATGACCACCCGACGGTCGGATGTGCTCGTCATGGAAGACCTCCTGGCCGCGATGTCCGTGTGAAAGCTAGGGACGGCCGGTCGAACGGCGGTGGAGCGTCGGTCGAGGGCCTGTCACGAGGCCCTGGCGAGCCCCGGGCGCAGTGGCCCGCCGGCGGCCAGCACCTCCCGCTGGAGCCGCTGGAGGTCAGGCGAAGGGTCCAGGCCCAACTCCTCACTGAGCACCCGGCGCAGGTGGTGGTAGGCCTGCAACGCCTCGCCGCGCCGCCCGGAGCGGCTGAGCGCCACGATGAGCTGGCGGTGGAACCACTCGTTGAGCGGGTACGTGCCCACGAGATAGCGCAGCTCGCCGATCAGCTCGCGGTGACGGCCGAGCGTGATGTCGGCCTGGATGCGCAGTTCCAGCGCCCGGATCCACTGCTCCTGCAGGTGGATCGCGTGGGCCTCCAACGCCGGCCCGAACGTCACGTTGGCGCCCACCGGCCCCGTCCACATGGCCAGTGCCCGGCGCAGCACCTCAGCGCCCTCCTCGGGCCGGTCCGACTCGATGTGCGAACGACCCTGGTCGAGCATCGCCTCGAACACCTCGGCGTCGAGCTGGCCCGGCTCCACCCGCAGCAGGTAGCCGCGCGCACGGCTCTCCAGCACGGTCCGCTCCGAGGTCTCGATGCCCTCCTTCGCGAACAGCTTGCGCAGGTGGTAGATGTAGGTCTGCACAGTGGTGACGGCGCTGCGCGCCGGATCGTCACCCCACAGTTCCCGGATTATCGAGTCGACCAGAACGACCCGGTTGGCCCGCATCACCAGCAGCGCCAGTACGGTCCGCACCTTCGGCGGCGTCGGCGTGCAGATCCGGCCCTCGTGGATCACTTCCAGCGACCCGAGAATCTCGTACCTGACCACAGTGGTCCCCCCATTCCCCATAGCACTCGTCGAGACGTTCTCAAGCTAGGGAGGAGCGGGGCGTGTCGGAACGACCGCAGGTAGCTACATCGTGGGTTCTTCCGAGGATCGATGTGTGTCGAAAGTTGTACGGCGGATACCCCTTTGATCGCTCGATGATCCCTCCAGGCGACCTCCACCGGGTGCGGGGAGACTCGCCGGGCCCCCACGCCCCCTGGGTTAGGAGTCAGACATGTCGCGCCGCCTCTTCACCTCCGAGTCGGTCACCGAAGGTCATCCCGACAAGATCGCCGATCAGATCAGCGACGGGATCCTCGACGCACTACTGACGCAGGACCCGCACAGCCGGGTCGCCGTCGAGAGCCTGATCACCACCGGGCAGGTCCACGTCGCGGGCGAGGTCACCACCCAGGCCTACGCCGACATCCCGCGCATCGTGCGGGACACGGTGCTGGGCATCGGGTACGACTCGTCGAACAAAGGCTTCGACGGCGCCTCCTGCGGCGTCAGTATCTCGATCGGCGCCCAGTCGCCGGACATCGCGCAGGGCGTCGACACGGCGATCGAGCTGCGCGACGGCTCGTCCGGCGGCGGGCTCGACGCCCAGGGCGCCGGTGACCAGGGCATGATGTTCGGCTTCGCCTGCTCGGAGACGCCGGAGCTGATGCCGCTGCCGATCGCGCTGGCCCATCGGCTGGCCCGCCGCCTGGCCGCCGTCCGCAAGGACGGCACGGTGCCCTACCTGCGGCCGGACGGCAAGACCCAGGTCACGGTCGAGTACGACGGCCTCCGCCCGGTCCGGCTCGACACGGTGGTGGTCTCCACGCAGCACGCCGCGCACATCTCCCTCGACGAACTACTCGCCCCCGACATCCGTCGCCACGTGATCACGCCGGAGTTGGAGGCGCTCGACCTCGACACCGAGGGCTACCGGCTGCTGGTCAACCCGACGGGCCGGTTCGAGATCGGCGGCCCGATGGGCGACGCGGGCCTGACCGGGCGAAAGATCATCGTCGACACGTACGGCGGGTACGCCCGGCACGGTGGCGGCGCCTTCTCCGGCAAGGACCCGTCGAAGGTCGACCGGTCGGCGGCGTACGCGATGCGGTGGGTGGCGAAGAACGTGGTCGCCGCGGGCCTGGCGGAACGGTGCGAGGCGCAGGTGGCCTACGCGATCGGAAAGGCCCACCCGGTGAGCCTCTTCGTGGAGACGTTCGGCACCGAGACGGTGCCGCTCGACCGGATCGAGAAGGCCATCGCGGAGGTCTTCGACCTGCGCCCGGCGGCGATCATCCGCGACCTGGACCTGCTGCGCCCGATCTACCAGCAGACGGCGGCCTACGGCCACTTCGGCCGTGAACTCCCGGACCTGACCTGGGAACGCACCGACCGTGCCGCCGACCTCAAGGCTGCCTGTTGAGCGACGTCCGCTGCCACTAGGGCGTGTGTCGAGGTCCTCGGTCAAGCCGAGGCGGAGTCCAGGCGGCGGTTCGGCAAGGCCGGCCGTCGTCTGGGCCCGCCGCAGGCCGGCCAGGGGCTTCGACACACGCCCTAGGGCGGCGGGCGGCGAGGGCGGGGCACCAACCGGTCGTGTGGCAGCGTCACCAGTGACGCTGCCACCGCCTTGTTCACCGCGTCGATGCGGGAGACCGCGCCGAGCTTCGCGAAGATGCGACGCAGGTGGCTCTTCACTGTGGCCTCGGTCAGGTCGACCCGGCGCGCGATCTGGGCGTTCGTCATCGCCTCGGCCGCGAGCTGAAGGATCTCCAGCTCGACCGGAGACAGGATGGCGGACTCCGCGTTCTGCACCTGCACCAGGCTCTGGCCGGAGACGGAGAGCAGCACCGAGCCGGTGCCGTCCCGCGCCTTGCGGATCGCGGCGACCAACTCCGCACGACCCACGCTCTTGAGCAGGTAGGCGCGCACCCCGGCGGCGATCAGGCGGCGCAGCAGGTCGGGGCTGTCGTACATGCTGAGGATGACGACAGCACTGTCGGGCGACACCTCACGGATGCGCCGCACCGTGACCACCGGGTCGTCTCCCGGAATCTCGACGTCGAGCAGCACCACGTCCGGGCGCTCCGACGCCGCCTTGGCGACCGCGGTGGCCGAATCGCCCGCCTCGTCGACCACGTCGAGGTCGGCGTGGACCTCGAGCACCCAGCGCAACCCCTCGCGGACGAGAGCGTGGTCGTCGACTATGAGGATGGTGGTGGCGCCGGCGGGAGACCCGCCGTCGGACCGCGTCAACCTAACCCCCAGACCCCATCCCCGCCGCCAGCGTGCACACCGATTGGCACCGTATCGCGACCGTGTGCCACCACAGCATCGTGGCGTCCTCCCGACACGAAGAACGCCACGATCGCCGCGCGATTCTGTCAGTCTCGTGTGGACAGACGGACCAACTCGCCGATGCCGAGGCCCTTGTTGGCGATGTAGAAGCTGCCGTCCTTGGCGATGGCGAACGACATCGGGGAGTCCAGGCCGGTGCTCGCCAGCTCCCGGTGGCTACCGTCGCGCTCCACCCGGATCAACGCGCCGGTGGAATCCCCCGAGCTCAGCCCGTTCTTCGCGATCTCCAGCACGACCAGTCGGCCTCGCTTGTCGAAAGCGATGTCGATGATGTTGGTGAAGCCGGTCGCGAAGATCGTCGGCTCCTGCCCCGGCACCAGCCGCCACACCCGGGCGCCGCCGTTCGGGAAGGGGTGCCCGGTCAGCTGGCCGATGTAGAGGGCACCGTCCGGCCCCCTGGTGATGGTGACCGGCACGAACTGGATGGGCGTCGTCGAGCCGGGCGGCAGGCCCCACTCCGGCGGCGCCGGCACCTGCTCCTGCGGCCAGACGTGCTCGGCCGTGACCACGCCACGACGATCGATCCGGAGCACGTCGTTGGCTGCCGCGTCGAGCGCGTAGACGTCCCGCCCGTCCGCGACGACGGCGTACGGCTGACTCTCCGGAATCACACCGTCGGGGTTGTTCTCGCCCTCGAAGGCGGAGAGGTCACCGACGACCGACCAACGATGCTTCCCCTCGACCCGCAGGATCGTCCCCATCGTGGCCCCAGCCGCACCGAGCAGGTCACGCGAGACCGGGGCGGTGCTGTAACCCATCGCCACCAGCAGCTTGCCCTGGCGATCGAAGGCCAGGTCGTGAGCGCCGTACACGGAGAAGCCGGCGCCGGTGCTGCGCAGCGACGGCAGGCCCGTCACGACCCGCTTCTGCCAGCCGTGCCGGACCGCCGTGACCGCACCGGTGGAGCCGTAACAGAGGTTCGTACCGAACGTGCCAGGAATGCACACGTCGTCGCCGCCGAGCCCGGCCTCGGCGACGTGGACGGTGCCGGCCCGGTCGATGGCGACACCGCGCGGGTTGTCGAGGTTGCGGGCGACGACTGTCAGTCGCCCGGTGGTCGAGGTGGCCGCTGTGGCGGGGGCGGCAATGCCGGCCACCAGTACCAGCGGCACGGCCAGCGACAACGTTCGTCGCATCGCGTCGAGCATGGGTTCTCCTCAGCAAGAGGGGTACGGATGCCAACGACGCTGCCGGCGTTGCCTCGAGGCCCGGTGGAGGGACACTCGACAGGCCCGGCTACTCCGGCTGGTTGGGGGTGCCGCGCCCCAGCTCATAGGGGGACGTCACGCCCTCGTAGGCGAGATGCATCACCATGCCGTTGGCCGCGTGGTCGAGGTTGTGACAGTGGTCCATCCACAGCCCCGGATTGTCCGCCGTGAAGCCGATCTCGTAGATCTGGCCGGGAATCACGTCGAGGCTGTCGATCCACCACGGCGACCCGGTCGCACGGACCCCGTTGCGGGACAGCACCAACGCGTGATGGCCGTGCAGATGCATCGGGTGGTTCTGGTGGCTGCGGTTGACGATCCGCACCTTGACCACGTCGCCCGTCCGGACCATGAGCGTTGGCGTCTTGGGGAAGCTGTGCCCGTTGATGATCGGCACCAGGTGGAGACCACCGTTGTAGAAGGACAGCCGGTCGTCGAGGAGTTGGGTGAACGAGCGGTCGTACGACGAGCCGGCGTCGAAGGGCCTGGTGCCGCCGGAGCCGTACGAGAGCGGGTCGAACTGGTCACCGTCGTCGATGATCTTCGGCGTCGAGGTGTCCCCCGGTGGCGCCAGCACCAGCCCGCCGTCGCGGTTGGCCAGGTCGGTGAGGCGTACCGCATTCGCCGGCATCGTGAACGTCACGTCGTGGCGTCCACCGGTCGCCAGACCGAAACGCGGGTTGGTCAGCGGGGTCGGGCCGTTGACGTCGACCCCGTCGATCGCCGCTACCTGCACGGGAGTGCCGTTGACGGTCAGGGAACGCGGACGGCTGTCGCCGGCCGGGTTGTTGTCGGTGTTGATCAGGCGCAGCCGCACCGGCGTCCCCGGGGCGACCTCCTGGCGTTGCAGCGTGTCGCTGGTGCCGAAGGAGACGAGGTTGTCGTCAGGCGTACGCCACTCGTGGGCCTGCACGACGAAGTCCCGCTCACCGGGTGGTGGGCCGTCACGCGGCTCGACGATCAGCGCGCCGAACAGGCCCCTCCGAATGGCCTCCAGCGGGTTCTGGTGGGTGTGGTACCAGAAGGTGCCGACCTGTTCGGCGACGAACCGGTAGGTGAAGGTGCCGCCCGGCTCCACCGCGTTCTGCGTGGCGCCGGCCACGCCGTCCTCACCGTTGGGCACGTCGAGGCCGTGCCAGTGGATCGTCACGTTCTCGTCGGGGATCTCGTTGTGCAACGTCACCTCGACGAGGTCGCCCTCCCGGACCCGCAGCTCCGGGCCGGGCGACTCTCCGTTGTACGTCAGGGCCTTGATCTCGGCGCCCGACGAGAGACGTACCGTGGCGTTCTTCGCGGTCAGCGTGAAGGCCTTGTCCGGCTTGCCGGTCTGCGGGCCACGCAGGTCGTCGACCGAGGTGCCGCCGTGACCGCCGTGACCGATCGAGGGGCCGCCGCCGTAGTCGACGTTGTCGTGGGACGTCATGCTCATCCGGTCGGGCAGCCTGCTGCTCCGGGCCACGTAGGTGAGACCGGCGGCGAGGACGAGCACCGCGACGGCCGCCTGCGAGGTGGCGCGGAGGGCCCTGGCACGACGGCCACGGCGCACGAAGTCGCTCGAGTTGACGGCCCGCAGGCGTTGCGCCTGCCAGAACCACAGCACCGCCACCGACAGGAGGATCGGCGCGGCGTGGGTCGCGATGTCGTCGAGGTAGGACGGGACCGGTCGGGACACGTACGCGAAGTAGACGCCAACGACCGTCGCCACGGCCGTCACCTGGACCGGCACGACGAATCGGGGGCTTGCGGCGGCGGAGCGCGTCTCGCCGTCGACGGGTGCGTCGTCGCGGTTGGCCAGAGCGCGCAGGCCCGGCACGGTCCAGACGGCCACCGCGAGCATCGGCAACAGTAGGAGCGGCATCTGCACGATCACGCGGTTGTCGGCGAAGATCCAGTCGACGGCGAGCATCAGCCCGATCGCCACGCACTTGACGACGAGCACCACGAGCGCGGCGACGAGCAGACGCAGCAGCCGACGGGCGCTCTTGCGCAGCGCCTCGGGCGTCGGCCGCCAGGCCAGCCGCGTGGCGAGGATCGCCGCGGACAGCCAGATCAGGAACAGGACCCCGGCCAGGATCCCGTCGGCGTTCTCTCCGACCTCAAACATGAGGCCAACATACGGAAGGTGTGCGACACCTGGCATCCGGTGACGACCGGCAGGGATGTACGGCGTTCGCCGTAGCCGGGAACCCCCGCGAAACGCGGACCGTAGCCGACTAGCTGCCGGGCGCGACGAGCCCGGTCTGGTAGGCGAGCACGACGAGCTGCGCCCGGTCACGGACGCGGAGCTTCACCATCGCGCGGTGGACGTGGGTACGGGCCGTGGCGGGGCTCATCGACAGCCGTCGCCCGATCTCCTCGTTCGTCAGCCCGCTGGCCACCAGACTCATCACCTCGCGCTCGCGGTCGGTCAACACCGCCAGCCGGCCGCCGTCGACCGGCGCCGGCGCGACCTTGCTGACGAACGCACTCACCAGCCGGCTCGTCACCCGCGGCGAGATCAACATGTCGCCGCCGGCCACCACCCGCACCGCCTGGCGCAGCTCGTCGGGCTCGATGTCCTTGAGCAGGAACCCACTCGCGCCGGCGCGCAGCGCCTCGAAGACGTACTCGTCGAGCTCGAAGGTGGTCAGGACGATGACCCGCACGGCCGGGAACCGCTCGACGATCGCGGCAGTGGCCTTGACGCCGTCGAGCACCGGCATTCGCACGTCCATCAGGACGATGTCCGGCCGGGTCGCCGCGACCAACTCGACCGCCTGGGCACCGTTGGATGCCTCGCCGACAACCTCCAGGTCGTCGCTGTGGTCAAGCAGGCCCCGGAAGCCGGCCCGCACGAGTGTCTGGTCGTCCGCCAGCACCATCCGGATCGTCACGTCGTCTCCTTCACCTCGACCGGCAGCCGCGCGGCCACCCGGAACCCCTCGCCTGCCGGCCGGGGCCCGGCCTCGAGCGATCCGCCGGCGGCCGCGGCACGCTCCCGCATCCCGGCCACCCCGTGCCCCCGCCGGTTCGCCGCGGCACCGACCCCGTCGTCGACGATCTCCACTGTGACAGCGTCACGCGCGTAGGTGATGGTGACCTCGACCGTCGTCGCCTCGGCGTGTTTGACAGTGTTGGTGATGGACTCCTGCACGATCCGGTAGACCGAGAGCGCCACCTCCGGCGGGATCGGGCGCGGCGTGCCGCCGATCCCCGACCGCACCTTCACGCCGGCCTGTTCGGCGACCGCGAAGACCCGCGCCAGATCGGGCACCTCCCCGGCGTCACGGAGCATTCCGATCGCCGAGCGGACCTCGTGCATCGCGTCGCGGGCGGCACCCCGGATGCTCCGCAGCGCGGCCCGTGCCTCGGCCGGCTTGCTGTCGAAGATGTCGTCGGCGAGGCTCGCCTGCACACTTATCGCGGCGATCGTGTGACCGAGAACGTCGTGGACCTCACGGGCGATGCGAAGTCGCTCCTGGGCGACCTCGTGCTGCCTCTCCTGGCGCATCACGGCGAGACGCTGCTGCGCCTCGGCCAGCCGGATCCGGCGGGTACGGATCGTCTCGGCGAGCAGCACCACTGCCGCGAGCAGCGAACCCTCTTCGACGGTGGCCGACAGGGCGGGGAAGAAACCCTCACCGAGCAGCGTCGAGCGCATGATCAGCTCAAGGACGACGAAGAACCCGGCGACGACGAGCGCCCAGGTGAACCGGCCGGCGGCCGCGACGGAGAACAGGGCGGCGGCCAGCGGGAGAGCGGGCGGGATTCCCGGGTACTCGAGCGCGTAGTAGATCATCAATGCGGTGACCGAGCCGACCAGCACCAACAGCGGCCAGTGGCGCCGGACCACCAACAGGAGCCCGATCACCGCGCCGATCGCGTAGGCGCGCGCGTCCGGCGGCCGGGCGCCGGGTTCGTCGGCGACCCGGATCGCCACCGCCACCACTGCCGCGACGACTGTCGCGATGAGGGCATCGGTCGCGACTCGTCGGATGGCCGGGTTCATGTCCGCAACGGTACGACGCGCGCACGGTCCGTTAGCGAGGGCCCCTTCCTAACCGGAAACCGTCAGCAAGGGGCCCGTCCCGTCAGCCGCGACGAAGAGCAAGCAGGGTCTGCCCGGTGGGGATCACCGTGCTGCTGTCCACCTGGAGCCCGGCCTTCTCACCCAGTTCGGCGTACTCGCGCCAGGTCCTCGCCTTGCCGGCCATGAGCGAGAGGAGGCGCAGGTCCATCTGGGTGATGAACATCAGCCGGGCCGGGTCGTCGGGGAAGTTGTCGTTCTCGTCCCTCACCAGGATCTGCACGATCAGCACCTTGCCGGTCGTGCCGATGGCGTCCGCCGCCCGCTGGAGGATCTTCTCGGCGGCGCCGTCGTTCCAGTCGTGCAGAACGTTCGAGAGGATGTACACGTCGGCGCCCGCCGGGAGCGGGTCGAAGATGCTCCCGCTGACGACCTCGGCGCGGTCGGCGATGCCCGCCGCCTCGAACCGGGCCCGCCCCTGGTCGACGACGCCGGGCAGGTCGACCACGGTGCCGCGCAGGTGCGGCTGGGCCTTGAGGATCTCGGTCAGCAGGGCGCCGGTGCCGCCGCCGACGTCGATGACGTGGTTGACAGTGCTCCAGTCGTAGCCCTGAACGACCTGGTCGAAGTAACTGGCGTGGGTGGCCATCAGCGCGCCGAACGACGTGGCCCGGTCGGGGTTGGTGGCCAGGTCGTCCCAGAACTCGATGCCGTACCGCACCGGGTACGCCGCGTCGCCGGTCCGGATCGAGTGGGTGAGCGAGCTGAACGTGCCCTCGATCCGGCCGGCCATCGAGTCGACGTCGAGCCAGGGACGTTGGGCGGCGGGGTGGTCGGTCTTGAGGAACTCGGCGGCCTCCGTCAGGGCGTACACCCGCGGCTCGGTCTCCTTGAAGACGCCGCGGACCGAGAGGTAGCGCAGCAGCCGGTGCAGCGCGTCGGGGTTGGCCTTCGTCGCCGCGGCGAGCTCGTCGAGCGTGGTGGTGCCCGCGGCGATCAGGTCGGCGAGGCCGAGCGTCGCCGCGGCCCGCACTGCCCACGGCGTGATCGTGTCGGTCAGCGAGTAGAGATTGACCCGATTTTCCGTCATGGCGGCGAGCTTCGACGACGGCGCTCGAGACCGGCTCGAAACCCCGTCGATCGACCGGTTCTCCAGTGGGGTTCGAGTGGTCCGGCGCAGGCTGCGCCTGTCACGGCCGCCATGCGAAGGGGACACGATGGGCGCCAGCCACCAGGAGCGCGGAGCGATCGAGGTCATTCAGGACCTCATGCAGCAGAAATGGGTCTACGAGCTGTTCGGCGAGATCGGCGCGCGCCAGGGTGCCTCGGCCGCGCACGTCGAGCAACTGAGGGCGGTCGACGCGGCCGCACACGTGTTCTGGCCGTTCCAGGCTCCGCCGTTCCCGGTCATCGCGGCGACAGCGAGCGGGTCCACGCTTACCGACATCGACGGCAACGACTACCTCGACTGCCACATGGGGTACGGCGCCCAGGCGCTGCACGGGCACAACCCGGCCCCGGTCGTCGACTTCGTCCGCGAGCGACTCGGCAAGGGCACCGGCAACGGCTACACCAACGCGTTGGAGCTGGAACTCGCGACGCTGCTGCGGGAGATCGTCCCGCACAACGAGAAGTTCGCCTTCCAACACTCGGGCACGGGGGCCACCCAGTCGGCGATCCGGCTCTGCCGGGCGTTCACCGGACGGCGGATGGTCGCCAAGTTCGAGGGCACCCTGCACGGGTCGCACGACCTGGCCGTCCACAACACCGCGCCCTGGTACCACGGGCATCCCGCAGTGCCGTTCCCGGAGATCGGCAAGGACGGCATCCCGCTGGTCTCGGCGTTCGCCGGCGTCACTCCGGCCGAGCCGCGTGACCTGCTGATCCTTCCCAACGACACAGCGCTCGCCGTCGAGTTGATCGAGCGTTACGCGGGCGATCTGGCCTGCATCCTGGCCGAGCCGGCCGCCTCGTCGTTCCCGTTCGAGGAGACGACGATCCCGATGATCCGCGAGGTCGCGGTGGCCGCCCGGCGGCTCGGGGTGCCGGTCATCCTCGACGAGGTGCTGACGGGCTTCCGTTCGGGGCTCGGCGGCGCCGCGCAGAAGTTCGACATCCCGACCGACCTCGTCACCTACGGCAAGGTGATCAGCGGGCTCGGCCTGCCGCTGTCGGCGATCGGCGGTCGGGCCGACATTCTCGACATCTCGCAGACCAGCGGGCAGTCGTGGACCGACTTCGGCCAGAAGACCGGCCTCCAGGGCAGCCACACCGGCAACTACCTGTCGGTGGCCGCGTCGTTGGCCACCCTTCAACTGCTCCGCGACAAGGGACCGGCCTACTACACCGATCTGCGGGCCAAGGTCGACCGGGTTCAGGCGCGGTTGGCGGCGTTCCGGGCGGCCGAGGGCATTCCGCTGCGGATGGTGGGGTTCGGCGACTACATCGGGTGCTTCCAATTCCTCCCGGAAGACTCCTACACCGACTACCGGGCCTACTCGCGGGCGCTCAACCCCGCGACGTTCATCCTCACGCTGCTGCTGCGCAAGCGCGGCATCTACACGCTCGGCATGCCGATGTTCTTCGCTGGCGGTGCCCACAGCGACGCCGACGTCGACCGGCTGACCGATGCCGTCCTGGAGAGCACGTTGGAACTCCGCGCCAACGACTTCCCCTTCGAGCTGGCGTGGCCGGAGACCTCCGCCTGGGGTGCGGCCTCCTCCGAGTGGGGCTCGGGTTCCTCAACCTGGTCGTAGCCGCCTGCGCGTTACCGGGCCCGGGTCAGCTCCTGACCCGGGCCCTCCCCATGTGCCGTACCCGTCATACGCAAATAGCCGTACTTGACTAATCGCACGCGGCGGCGTGTAGTCGGAAGGGTGGGTCCGCTGTCGACCCCCGTCCGACTTCAGGAGGAACACGATGACGGAGAGCTGGACCGACGAACGCAGCGCCGCCCCACCCAATCCGCGCCGATGGCTGATCCTGGCCGTCATTCTGGCCGGGGCGTTCATGATTCTGCTGGCAACGACGATCGTCAATGTAGCGATCGCGCCGATCCAGCGCGACCTCCAGTCGACCTACACCGCAATGGAATGGGTGATCGCCGGCTACGCGCTCGGCTACGGCCTGCTGCTCATCCCCGCCGGCCGGATCGGCGACCGCTTCGGCCACCGCAAGCTGTTCCTCATCGGCGTCGCGGGGTTCACGCTCGCCTCGGCGGCATCGGCGCTCGCTGACACACCCGGCCAGCTGATCGCGTTCCAGGTGGTGCAGGGCATGATGGCCGGCATCCTCAACCCGCCGGTCCTGGCGCTCATCCAGACCACGTTCCCGGCGAAGGAGACCGGCAAGGCCTACGGGATCTACGGTGCGATCGGCGGCATCGCGACCGCCAGCGGCCCGCTCCTCGGTGGCCTGCTGATCGCGTGGGACCTCAACGGCTGGGACTGGCGACCAGTCTTCCTGCTCAACGTGCCCATCGGCCTGGCCACGTTCATCGCCGCGCTGATCCTGGTGCCCGAATCGCGAGGCCGCCGCGGTGGTCTCGACGTGATCGGCATGCTGCTCGTCTCGGCCGCCGTCCTGCTGCTCGCCGTCCCCCTGGTCGAGGGCCAGCGCCTGGGTTGGCCGGCCTGGACGTTCATCTCGATGGCAGCGGCGCTACCCGCGCTCGCCGTCTTCGCGATGTGGGAGTTGCGCCGCGCCCGACGCGCCCAGGTCCCACTGGTGAGCATGCGCCTCTTCGCCCACCGCTCGTTCTCGGCCGGTGTCGGCATCAGCCTCTGCTACTTCGCGGGCTTCATCGGCCTGCTCTTCGCGCTCTCTCTGCACCTCCAGATCGGCCTGGAGAAGTCCGCCCTGACGACGGGCCTGATCCTGCTGCCGTTCTCGTTCGGCACGCTCGTCGGCGCGGCCATCTCCGACAACGTCGCACGCGCGCTCGGTCGCGGCGTCCTGATGCTCGGCGCCGGCATCGTGATCGTCGGCATGGTGGGCATCATCGCGACGATCCACTGGTGGGGCTCCGGCCTGGAACTGCTGCCGGCCCTGCTCTTCGCCGGCTTCGGCTCGGGCCTGGTGATCGCACCGAGCGTCGAGATCGTGCTGGCCGGCGTGCCCTGGCAGGACGCGGGCGCGGCCAGCGGTGTGCTGGGCACCGCCCAGCGTCTCGGCCAGGCGATCGGCGTCGCGGTGGCCGGCGTGGTCCTCTTCGGGACGCTCGGCTCCTACTCGGCGACCGCCGCGGAGAAGGCGAGCCCCGAACTCCAGGCGTCACTTGTCGCCGCGGGCCTGCCGCCGGCGGACGCGAGCAGGGCGACGACCACCTTCGCCGACTGTTTCATCCGCCAGTCCCGCGCGTCGGACCCGACGGCGACGCCGTCCGGCTGCGAGGACTCGGCGCCGGGTGCGGTGGGCGAGGCCTTCGACAGCGCTGCCACGTCGGCGCTGGAGACCAACTTCAACCGCGCGGTCCAGTGGACGGTCGGCGCCGTGCTGATCGGCGTGATCCTCACGTTCCTTCTCGTCTACCTGCTGCCGCGCCGACCCGAAGAGCCCTGGGCCGAGGCGAGCAGGCCCGACTGGAATGTGACGAGCGAGCCCGAGCCCGCCCAGTGACCGGCCGCCAGCCCCGACCCCGCACCTGCCGGGGCCGGGGCTGGCGTCGTCACGACGTGGTCATCGAGGTCGGCTGGTTGGCCATCAGCTTGGGCAACTGGTCGAGCAGTTCGTCGTGCCAGGCGAGCTCGGTACGGAGTCGGAGCTCGGTGTGACGGAACGTCGTCCACTCCAGACCGCGGATGTGTGGCGCGGCCAGCTCCCGGAGCGCGAGCCACGCGTCGAGCTGCGCGGCAAGGGCCTTGCGACGCGCGACGATGATCGATCGCAGCGCGTCCTCTTCGAGGTCGATCACGTTCTGCAGGGCCAGATCGACCGGGTCGTGCCGGAGCTTGGTGTCCCGCAAGGCCTCGTCGCGGTGGTCGATCAGCTCCGCCGCGCCGGCCGAGGTGAGCGCGTAGATCGTGCGGGCGGGCCGGTTGCCCTCCTGCTCGGTCCGGATGGCCTCGATGACGCCCTCGACCTGCATCCGGTGCAGGGCACCGTAGAGCGAGCCCGGTTTGACGTCGCTCCACAGCTCGGTACGGTCGACCTGGGCCGCCCGGCGGATCTGGTGCCCGTGCATGGGGCCCCCACGCGCGAGCGCTCCGAGCACGAACAGGCGAGTGCTATTCACGGCATTAGTCCAACACGAGTGCCCGTTTGCGGGCAAGCCACCCAGGGCAATCCTTGAGCCGCCTGCTATCCGCCGTGAAATGTCGGGTCGACGCAGAGCCTCGGCAGGACGATGAGCGAAGCGGCAATGGCCCTGTTGACCGCGTCGATCCGTGACACCGCGCCCAGTTTGGCGAAGATGTTGCGGAGGTGGCGCTTGACCGTCGCCTCCGACAGGCAGAGCCGACCGGCGATCTGGGCGTTGCTCATCGCCTGACCAACCAGCTGCAGAACCTCGCGCTCACGGTCCGACAGCGTGCTGTGCACCGGGCCCTGCACCTGGGTCAGGCTCTCGCGCGACACCGCAAGCATCACCGGCGCGTCATCGGCCCGCGCGCCGCGGATCGCCGCCACCAACTCCTGGCGCGTCGAGTTCTTCAGCAGGTAACCGCAGATGCCGAGGGTCAACAACTCGCGCAACAGCGTCGGGCCGTCGAACATGCTGAGGATGATCACTCGGCTCGCCGGCGCGACGTCACGGATCCGGCGGACCGTCGTGGTCACCCCGTCGCCGGGAATCTGCACGTCGAGCAGCACGATGTCGGGCTGGCGGACGCGGATCTCGTTGATCGCCGCGCCGCTGTCACCGGCCTCGCCGACGACCACGAGGTCACGCTGGGCGTCGAGGATCTCCCGGAGGCCGTCGCGCACCACGACGTGGTCGTCGACAAGCACGATGCGGGTCGGCTCGATCATCGTGACGGTCACCGGCCGACCCCCGCCTCGACGGCGAGCAACGGCACCACCAGCTCGACCGAAGCGCCCTGGTGGCTCGTCGCACGCACCGCGAGGCGACCGCCGACGGCGGCCGCGCGCTCAGCCATCGCGCGCAGGCCGGAGCCGTCGCGCATCGCCCCGACGTCGAAGCCCACCCCATCGTCGGCGACCGTCGCGCGCAGCTCGTGCGGGGTGATGTCGACGACCGCGTGGATCACTCGGGCACCGGCGTGGGCGACCGCGTTGCGCAGTGCTTCACGGACGACCAGGAAAACCTCGTCGAGCACCTCGGGCGGCACCCACGACTCGTCGCCGTTGATCTCGGTGTGCAGCCGCGTCTCGCCCGTCTCGACGGTCGACAGGAAGTTGGCCAGCGCCTCGTCGAGAGACCCGAGCGGCTGCGAGAGCCGAAGGTCGGCGATGAGCACCCGCAGGTAGCCGACCGCGTCGTGGAGCGACTCCCGGGCGATGACCACCCGGCGGTCGACGTCGTTCTGGCGACGTTCCTGGGCGAGCTCGTGGGCCTCCAGGTTGCGGTACGCGGCGCTGAGGCTGTGGCCCAGCCGGTCGTGCAGCTCGCGAGCGATCAGCGAACGCTCGGCGATCTGCGCCTGGTGGACCTCGTTCATCAGGCCGGCGGCGTAGCGCGAACTCGCGTCGAGCAGCCGGGTCAGCGTTGCACGGGTGAGCGCGTCGGCGACACATGCCAGGATCGCGCTCTGGTCGGGCTGGCCACCCAACTGCTCGAGCGCGTCGGCCAACACGATGTCGGCGAGCGCGATGACCGCGCGGAAGCACTCGCGTGGGTGGAGCTCGACGCCCTCGGTGAACACCGTCGGCGGCGATGTCGACAGCGGGTCGATCGTCTCGCGACGGATCTCGGCGATCGTCTCCTGCAGCAGGACGTCGGCCTGGGTCGCGTAGCTGACGATCAGGTCAGCGGCCCCGGCGAAGTCGTCGCCCGCAGCCGCAAGACGTCGACGATAGGCGACAAGGATCGGTTGACGCCGACGTTCGAGAACCTCGGCAGCGGCCCTCTGCAGCGCAACGCTTTTTCCAACAACCATTGCGGATCCCCCGGTGTGTGCCCTATAGCTCCCCAGGTGCGGGCTTGAACGGCTCTCCCCAGCGCCGGCTGCCCGCCGTGTCGCCGACCCCCCCATGCGTGGGCGACAAAGCACTCAGATCGGATCGGCCACTTATGAGTTGTCACGGCCGACTACTCGCACGAGTCTACGGTCTCACCGCGCATCGCTGGAAGCATCGAAGCTTAGCTTTTGGTAGTCACATCAAAACTTAAGGTGAAATCCACTTTTGGCCGCGATCAGCCTTCGACGGAGCGTCGAGCGACGTCCGCGACAGTCCACCCGAGACCTCGACACCAGGAGTGGAGCGACCAATGGTGAGCAGACGCAACGTCATGAAAGCCGGCGCCACCGCAGGAGCAGCCGCGCTGGTCACGGCCACTGCGGCGGCAGCGGCCCGCGGATCCACCGCGTCCGCGACGCCGGCTCACGGCGCCCACACCGGTCATGGGAAGACGGCACACGTCGCGGCCGTAACCGCCCCGTTCGCTGTCCGGATGCCGATACCGCCCGTCCAGAAACCGATCGCCTCGGTAGCCAACACCGACTTCTACGTCGTTTCCACCCGTAAGGCTCAAGTGGAGATCCTGCCCGGCACGCGAACCGAAGTGTTGACCTACGACGGGCTGTTTCCCGGCCCGACGTTCCGGGTCAAGACGGGTCGGCTGGCGGTCATCGCCCACAGCAACCACCTCGACATGCCGACCGCGGTGCACGTACACGGCGGCCACACACCGTCGAGCAGCGACGGGTTTCCGACCGACGTGCTCGACCCGGGCAAGAGCCGGCTCTACAGCTATCCCAACAAGCAGCGGGCCGCCACGCTCTGGTACCACGACCATGCCCACCACATGGAGGCCGAGCACGTGTTCCGTGGGCTGGCCGGCTTCTTCCTGATCGACGACCCAGCCCAGGCGGAACTCCGGTTGCCCTCCGGTGACTACGACGTGCCGATCATGCTGCGCGACGCCCGGTTCGCCGACGACGCGAGCCTGATCTTCGAACCCGACGACTTCCAGTTCCGCAACACGATCCTCGTCAACGGCAAGCCGCAGCCCTACTTCCAGGTGGCCGCGCGCAAGTACCGACTGCGCTTCGTCAACGGGTCCAACCTCCGCACGTTCACCCTGCGGCTGGGCAACGACGCCGAGGTCACCCAGATCGCGAGCGACGGCGGGCTGCTCGCCGGGCCGACGCCGATCCGCGCGTGGAGCCTGACCCCCGGCGAGCGGATCGAGATCGTCGTCGACTTCGGCGCTTTCCCAGTCGGCAGCCAGATCATCCTCGACGACGCCGTGGCCGGGCCGGTGCTGCGCTTCGACGTCAACCGGACCGCCGCCGACACCAGCCGGGTGCCCGACCGACTGAGCACCATTCCCGCGCTGCCGGCGGCCACCAAGGAGCGGGCCTTCACCCTCAACTTCAACCCGTCGACAGGTCAGTTCCTCCTCAACGGGCAGCAGTTCGACGCCGAGAGGGTCGACACCGAGATCAAACGCAACACCACCGAGGTGTGGACGGTGACGAACGGCGACACGCTGTTCGGCATCCCACACAACTTCCACCCCCACCTGGTCCAGTTCCGGGTGCTGGCCCGAAACGGCCAACCACCGGCGCCGGGAGAGGCCGGGGTGAAGGACACCATCTCGGTGGGGCCGGGCGAGACGGTCCGCATCCAGGCGACATTCGGGCCGTACCTTGGCCGGTATGTCTACCATTGCCACATGATCGACCACTCGGCCAGTGGGATGATGGCACAGATGAAGATCGTTCCCTGACCCCTGAGAAAGGGTTTCTTGTGCCCTCGGCAGAGAAGACAGTGCACATCGGACGGACTCCCGACGACGTCTTCGCCTTTCTCGCCCGCGGCGAGAACGACGCGCGCTGGCGTCCCAACGTGCTCGACATCGCGCGCGTCTCCGGCGAGGGGGTCGGCGCTCGCTACCGGCAGGGGCTCAAGGGCCCCGGCGGGAGCCGCATCCCGGCCGACTACGAGGTGACCGGGTTCGAGCCGGGCCGACGCCTGGCGTTCCAGGCCACCGGCAGCGTCGTCCGCACCCAGGGCGAGTACACGCTCCGGCCGACCGACGGCGGCGGGACCCAGCTCACGCTGAAGCTGGCATGGCAGCCGAGTGGGCTGTCGCGCTTCCTCGGCCCGGTCGTCGGCAAGACGTTCGAGGAGGAGATCGCCGCCCTCGACGCCCTCCGCGCCCTGCTCGAGGGCGAAGCCTGAGGGTTGCACCTGCGGGCCCGGAGCCGGTTGGCTCCGGGCCCTCCCTCTGTCGACCTCAGGGGCTGGTGCAGGTGACGCTGCCGGGTGCGGTGGCACCGTTGCCGGTGGCGGTGAAACCGAAGGTGGTCGAGGCGTTCGGCCCGACCGCGCCGTTGTACGGGGCGTTCCTGACGGTCACGCTGCCACTGGTGCCCGTGTTGACGCCGCTCCAGAGGCTGCTGATGGCCTGACCACTGGCCAGGGTCAGACCCACGGTCCAGCCGTTCAGCGGCGTGCTGGAGTTGTTTGCCACTGTCACCTCGGCCTGGAAGCCGCCGGGCCAGGTGTTCAGCGTCCGGTAGGTGGCGGCGCAGGTGCCCGGTTCGCCGGTGGGCGGTGGGGTGGTCGGCGGCGGGTCGGTGGGCGGCGGGTCGGTGGGCGGCGGAGTCGTCGGCGGCGTGGTCGACGCGAACTGGCTGAAGAACCTCCAGATCTCACCCGAGGTCCAGGTCCGCGAGTCGTTGGGGCTGCCGGATCCGTCGACCGGGCTGGGGGTGTGGTCCCCGTCGAATGCCGCCCACTGCACCGGGTAGCCGGCTCGGCAGCCCGCGTACGCGGTGGTGATGTGGGTGAGGCTGCCCCGGCTCGGTTCGCGCGGGCTCTGCGCGGTGCAGCCGTTGTTCCGCACGAACGTGTCACGCAGCT
Organism: Micromonospora sp. NPDC005710; assembly: GCF_040630995.1. Taxonomy (NCBI): domain Bacteria; kingdom Bacillati; phylum Actinomycetota; class Actinomycetes; order Micromonosporales; family Micromonosporaceae; genus Micromonospora; species Micromonospora sp. NPDC005710. The sequence goes on from NZ_JBEXYP010000006.1 coordinate 180,337, forward strand.
GCCGACCCTGGGAGATGTTCAGCACGCTGTCGTAGATGCCGTGGATGCCGAAGTAGGCGACGGGCTGGGTGCCCCCGTTGCATCCGCTGAGGTTCGCGCCGGACAGGACGGTGACCGCGCGGACGATCGTGGGCCGGGCGCAGGCCACCGCGTAACTCATCGCCCCGCCGTAGCTCCAGCCCAGGGCGAAGCGCTGGGTGGTGTCCACGCAGAGGTCGTTCTCGATCTGACGGGAGATGTCGTCGAACAGGGTCAGGTCCCGCCCGTTGGTGTTTGCCCAACCAGCGTTGAGTCCCTGTGGAGCGACGAAGATCGTGCTGTTGTTCGACAGCGGCTGGAGCCCGTAGTAACCGGCCGAGGTGACGTTGTTGGCGGAGCCGTTCAACCAGTGGAAGCCGAAGATCAGGCGGTAGGGGTGGTTCCGGTCGTACCCGTCCGGGATCCGCAGGTTGTACGTGCGGCTCTGGCCGCTGCTCTGAATCGTGCGTGTTCCGCTGGCGAGGGTGGGCGCCTTGCCGCAGCCGGCGGTCGCCGCGAGGGTGCCGTTCGTGGCGGCCGCCGCAGTGGCACCGAAGCCGCTGCTCAACGCGCCGCCGGTGGTGGCCGCGAGGAGTAGCGCTGCGGCCGCGATGGATGGGAGGAAGAACCTGTGTCTCAGCATTGCTGGGGCTCCTTGCCGTTCGACGACCAACAGTGGTCGCCTGGCATCGACGGGGGCCCGGACTGGTCACGGACCGGTGAGGCGGCGGGAGGGCTCGGCCCTCGGCGCGTCGTCGCCGGCTGGCTCGGGTGACCGGGAGCGTGCCCTTCACTCCCGGGCGAAAGATAGCATGTTATCGATAACACGCTGCGCCGATCGCGCCTCTCCGGCTTACCCTCCGAGCGGCCGTTCCGCCCACTCGGCGGCCACTTTACGCAGGTCACCGGTGCGGAACAGCGGAGGCTCGTGCAGCAGGAAGTCACGGTGGCTGATGTTCCAGGCGTACGCGCCGGCCATCGCGAAGGCCAGCACGTCACCCACGCCGATCGGCCCGGCGGTGGCCGAGAAGGACAGCACGTCCTTCGGGGTGCAGAGTTGCCCGACCACGGTGACCGGCCCGCCGTCGGTACGAGGGCCGCCGGCACCGCTTCGCGGGTGCACAGTGAACGGCTGCGCGTGCCCCTTCGCCGCCGGGGTTCGCAGGTGGTGCGTCCCGCCGGCCACCACCACGAACCACTCGCCGTAGGAGCGCTTCACGTCGACGACCTCGGTGAGGTACGCCCCACAGTGGGCGGTGACGGACCGGCCCGGCTCGATGCGCAGCCGCACCCCCGGATGCCTGTCCAGGACAGCGCCCAGGGCCCGGCCGTAGCCCTCCCAGTCGAACCGCGCGTCCGGGTCGGTGTAGTCGACGGTCATGCCCCCACCCACGTCCACCTCGGCGGCGTCGACCTCGGCCGCCGCCCAGTCGACAACGGCGGCGGCGACAGTCGCGGCGAGCGGCGCGTCCAGCCCGCTGGCCAGGTGGGCGTGGATTCCGCGTACGTCGATGCCGGCCGGCGGGCGACGGGCGCACGCGACAGCGTCGGCCGGGTCCATGCCGAACGGGCTGGGTCCGCCGCCCATGACCAGGCTCGCGCCCGGCGCGTCGACCGGCAGGTTCACCCGCAGCAGCACCTGGGCCGACCGGCCCGCGGCGGTGGCCAGCGCGCCGAGCCGCGCCAGCTCGGTGGGTGACTCGACGTGGATGCGGTGCACCCCGGCGGCGAGAGCGGCCGCGAGGTCCGTGTCGGTCTTACCCGGCCCGGCGTACGCGGCCGGGGCCCGTCCCGGCAGCACCTCTGCCAACCTGCGCAGCTCTCCCCGGCTGGCGGCCTCGAACCCGTCGACGATCGGGGCGAGGGTCCCCAGCACACCGGAATCCGGGTTGGCCTTGACCGCGTAGAGCAGCTCGACCTGCCGGGGCAGCGCCGCCCGGATCGCTCGGGCCTGCCGGGCCAGCGCGTCGAGGTCGTGGACGTAGACCGGTCGGGTCATCGTGGCCCACCCATCGGGTTCGGCACCGGCACGAACGGTGCCGCCCGGTCGGCGTCGCGCCGCCACCGGACCAGCAGGTTCGCCTTGGCCAGCAGCGGCTCCCCGGTCAGCAGTGCGCGCAGCTCGGCCGGGTCGCCGAGGTCGGCGGACACCGCCTCGACGACAGCGCGCAGCTCCTGCCACAGTCGCCGTTCGATTCCCGGCCGGGCGTCGGCGAGGGCGCCGCTGATCCCACCGAGGTGGTTGACGAACAGGCAGTAGACGATCCGGCGGTGGGCGGCCCGGGGGCCGTAGCGGACCTGCGCCGGCACTGCGTCCGGCCAGGTGCCCCACTGGTCGGCGGCCAACTTCACGCCCTCCAGGTCGCGCAGCAGCATGCGGACCGGGCGGTGGTCGCTGTCGAGCACGACGACAACGTTCTGCAGGTGTGCCTCGTGCACGACGCCGTGACTGAGCCAGCTGCGTAACACCGCTGGCACGAGCAGGCTGACGTACGCCCGCCACCAGGCCACCGGGTCCGCTGTCGCGAGCGGCGCCGCGGCCAGCGCCGCCGCCAGCACCGGGACGTCGCCGGGACGCAGGTGCGGGCGCAGACCGCCGCGCAGGATCGTCCCGTACGCCTCGTCCGGGCCGGGGACGTCGACAGTGCGGTAGGCGGGCTCGGTGAGCAGCCGTACCCCGTCCGGCAGCGGCACCCTGGTCAGCAGATCGGTCAGCGCCACCGCGCCGGTGAGTTCGTAGCGGGCGTTCTTGCGCAGGCAGTTGGTGATCCGCACGTGCAGACTGGTCTTCACGAACAGGTCGGCCTCGGGGGCGTAGAGGGTCCGGACGCTCGCCGTGGGTCGTACCGGCACACCGGCCGCCCCCAGGTGGCGCAGCAGTGGGTGGGTGGGCGGGATCAGCGACAGTTGCCAGGGGTGCACCGGCAGGACGCGGTGCCCGCGCGGGGGACGTGGTGGGTCGAGGGCGGCCACCAGCGGGTCGAACGGCCCGGCGTCGGCGATCAGGTCGTCCGGTACGGCGAGCCAGTGCAGCCGGAACGCGGTGCGCAGCTCCGGCGCGTACGCCCGCCAGCTGTCCGGGTCGCCGCTGCGCCACTTCGGGGTGGGGTGGTGCGGGTGGCCGAAGACGAGCGACTGTTCGGAGTCGACGTACGCGTCGATGGCCGGCTCACCGGTCGGGGTCGGGTCCTCGGCCGGTCGTTCGGCCAACAGCCGGGCCACTGTGTCCCGGCTGGCCCGGACCTGCTCGACGAACTCGTCGTTGGCCAGGCCGGTACGGGTGCCGAGTTCCCCGGCGACCAGGGCGGCCAACCCGTCGGCGTCCAGGTCCTCCCACCGTCCGCCGCCGGCACTGCGTTGGACGGGGCCGGTGTAGCGGTGCGCGCCGAGCGGCGAGACTCGCGCGACCTGGCAGCGCACCGTGACGTCGACGTGCCGCAGCAGCAGCCGGACGGCCCCGTCGACAACGGCCGGGGCGCCGTCCGGCGGGGCCAGCTCGCGCAGCAGGCAACCGAAGACGGCGTGGGCGGCGGCCAGGTCGGCGCGCCGACCGGTGTCGGTGTCCGGCCGGGAGCGCAACTGGGCGGCGCTCGTCATCGTGTCTCCCGGAGGTAGTTCGGGCCGGTACGCAGGTAGTACTTGTTGATGTCGGCGCAGCCCAGCCGCTGTTTGGGTAGCAGGGTTCCGGCGGTGAGCATCGCCTTGACGGGTAGCTGACTGGCGTGCAGGACCCGCTCGGTGAAGGTCCGCACCGCCGGTCCGTCACCCCACCTGTCGCGGGCGGCGGTGAGCCGGGGCACCAGCGCCTCGGCGGGTGTCGGTGCGGAGAGTCCTCGGGCGGCCAGTGCGACAAGGGGCGCGGCGGCGGCCAGGTGCAGTGTGATGGTGATGAACACGTCCGCCAGCTCCTGTGGGTCATCCGCCCACATCCGGTCGTCGTGCAGGGTGAGCGCGCTACGGCCGTCGTCCCGCGGGTCGAGTCGGGCGCCGTCGTTGTCCTTGTAGAGCAGCCCGACGGTGTCGTCCGGGTGAACCAGCAGGTGGATGTTCTGCGGGTGCGCTTCCAGTGCGATTCCGTGGCGGAGCCAGAGGAAGACATGCCAGTCGAGCAGCAGGTCCAGGTAGGACTCCAGCAGTGCGACGGGCCGCTGCGGGCTGATCCGTTCGAGGACCGTGCCCGCCACCGGGTCGGTGGCGGCGAGGGCCGCGACCGGCACCACCTGGACGCCGGCCAGGTCGCGCGGAAATCTGCGCAGCAGGAAACCGCGTCGCTCGTCACCGTCGACGTGTGCCCAGGTGCTCTCGTCGGCGTGTCGGATCCGACCGGCGAAGCGGGGTTCGGCGGTGGCGATCCGGTCGAGCAGTGCGGCGACTTCCGCACCGTCGGCGAGCGAGCCCGGTTGCAGAGTGCGTCTGTTGCGTGCGCCGAGACTCGCGGTCGGCAGCGGCAGTTTGAGATGCAGGTACGGGTCGTGGTCGAGCGCCACGGTCCGCATGGAGAGGGTGGGTCGCACCGGGGTCACCGGCAGATCCTGCACCGGGAGCGCGTCGCGGGCCACGGTGATCGGGTGGGCCGGCAGCAGTAGCTGATCGGGTCGCCGTGCGGGCGGCCACCACGAGGGCAGCTCGCCGGCGAGCTGGACGTCCTCGGTCGGGACGGCGTACCAGCGCAGCGCGAAACGGGGGGCGTGCTCCGGGGCGTACCCGAGCAGTTCGTCGTCGCGCAGGCCGTGCCGGCACCTGTCGGTGGGGTAGACGGGATGGCCCTGGTGGGCGGCGAGCACGTCGTCCAGGAGCGCCGCCGGCAGGCCGGTCGGGGTGCGCGCGCGTTCGGCTGTCACCTCGCTGAGCACCAGTGCCCGGTTGCGGGCGGCGAGCCGGCGGGCCCGCAGGTCGGCGCGGCACTCGACGGCGAAGTCCCGCCAGCCGGCCTCGGCCTCGGCGTTGTCGCGCGGCGCGAGCAGCGTCAACAGCCCTTCGACAGTCTCCGTACGCTGTGCGTGGCCGACGCCGACCACCAGCAGCACCATCGGCGCGGCGCAACGCAGCGCCTGCTGGAACCCGTCCACTCGGACCGGGATGCGCAACAGGCCGGCGGGGTGCGGCACCTCCCACCAGTCGGGCCCGTCCGGTCGGCCGGTGCTGCGCAGGCCGAGGTGATCCTCGCGCAGCAGGGCGTCGAGCACCCGGGCGAAGACCTCCCGCTCGCAGTCGTCGGTCACTCGACGATCGTCCAGGACAGGTTGCTGCGGAAGGCTGCCAGCGCCTGCTGGACGGCGCCCTCGTCGGGACCGATCCCGTGCAGCACGGCGAGGTAGTCGCGGTTCGTGCCGGTCAGCGCGGCGGTGCGGCCCATCTCGCGCAGCGGATGGCAGCCCAGCCGGACGTCGCCGTGCACGGTGTCCAGCGGACCCGGTGCGGCGACGAGACGGCCGGACCGGTCCGCGCAGACGTACTCGACCCGGGCGTACCGGTCGACGGTGTCGGGCAGGTCGAGGGCGGCCAGTGGCTCGCCGAGGTGGAGGCGGATGACGTACTCGAACAACGGCACACCGAACAGTTCGGCGAGGATCAGGTCCATCCGGTCGCCGATGAGCCGGTAGTTCACCTCGATGAGGCGTACCCGGCCGTCGGAGACGACGTACTCGGTGTGACAGGCACCGAAGCCGACCCCGAGCGCGTCGAGCCGCGCCCGCAACTGGGTGCGTGCCGGCTCCGCCGGGGGTGCCCAGGCGAGGCTCTCCTCGGTGAAGGTCGGCGGTGGGCCGAGGCCGGTGCGCCACCCGCCGAGGGAGGCCAGTGCGGTGCCGTCGCCGAGGGTCTCGAAGGTGTGCAGCTCGCCGTCGAGGTACTCCTCGACCACCAGAGCCACGTCGGGCCGCCGGCCACGGATCTCGGCCACCCGGGCGACCAGCTCGGCGTGGTCGGCCACCAGGTAGGCGTCCTCACTGGCCACCCCCTCGCGGGGTTTGACCACCGCCGGGAACATGCCGGCCGGCACGTCCGGCGTGGCGCCGGGGTCGACGGTGACGGCGCGTACCAGATCGAGGCCCGCAGCGGCGATCGCCCGGCGGGCCGCGGCCTTGTCCTTGCAGAGACGGGCGGCGTCCGGGTCCTTGCCGGGCAGGCCGAGCTTTCGGGCGGCGATCGCGGTGGCCTCCTGGAGGTGGTCGCTGTTGGACAGTAGCGCCACCGGTCGGGTCGGTGCCGCCGCCGCGACCACAGCGGCCGGGTCGCGTACCGCGCAGCGCGCCACCCGAACCTCGGCCGGCCATTCGCCCGGCCGGTCGGTGAGCACTGTGGTGGGCAGCCCGAGCGCCGCCGCCGCCGGGAGGAACCCGTCCAGGACGGCGTCGGTGGGGTTGAGCGCGGTCAGGTAGAGCCGCATACCGCCTCCGTCGACTACCACGATGTCACTATTAGGGTAGCCTACCCTTATTAGGCGGATTTGATGCGGTCTGCCCGGTGCAGCAATCCGGCGGCCACCAGGCCACCGATCAGCACCGCAGCCGCTCCCACCAGCTGCCCCGTCTTCAGCGCGGAGGCGAACGCGACGGTCACCGCCTCCCGTTCGGCCACCCCACCGGCGGCGGCGAGAGCCGCCGGAAACGATCCGGCGCCGGCCAGGGCCGCCGGCAGCAGCGCCGCGAACCGGGCATTCAAGACGGCCCCCAGCACCGCGATGCCGAGGCTGCTGCCCACCTCGGTCATGGTGCCGTCGACACCCGCGCCCGCGCCGGCCTTCGCCGTCGGGATCGCGCTCATCACCGCCTCGACGATCGCCGGATTGGCGAGCGCACAACCGACACCCATGACCAGCAGCCCGGCCAGCAGCACCCCGTACCCGTCGGACGGCACGAGTGTGACGAGCGCGAGACCAGCAGCGAGCAGCGTCATGCCGACCGCGATGGCGACCGCCAGGCCGAGGCGACGGATCACGACTGCGACGACGCCACTGACGTTGAGCAGCACGATGGAGAGCGCGAACGGCGCCATCCGCAGGCCGGCCTCCCAGGCGGGATACCCACTGACGAACTGGAGGTGCTGGGTGAGCAGGAAGAGCGCGCCGGTGGCCCCGAACGTGATCAGCACGACGCCGGAGATCGCACCCACGAAGCGCCGGTCCCGGAAGAAGCGCATGTCCAACATCGGGTACGCGATCCGTCGCTCCCACCCCACGAAGATCCCGAGCAGGAGTACGCCGGCAGCCGCCGCGCCGACCACAGCTGCCGACGCCCACCCCCGCTCCGGCCCGGAGATGATCGCCCAGACGACAGCGGTCAGGCCGGCAGTGGAGAGCGCGGCACCGAGCATGTCGAGTCGGCCGCCGGCCGGCCCACGGGACTCCGGGACCAGCGCACGGGCGACGAGCAGGCAGACAAGCACGATCGGCACGTTCATCAGGAAGATCGCGCCCCACGGCAGATGCGCGAGGATCGTGCCGCCGATCGGTGGCCCGACGGCGAAGCCCAACGCGCTGGTGGCCGCCCAGACGCCGATCGCCCGGGACCGCTCGTCGGCGTCGAAGACCTGCATCGCCACCGCGAGCGTCGCGGTGACGAGCAGCGCCCCGCCGACGCCCATCCCGGCCCGCGCGGCGATCAACTGGCCGCTGGTGCCGGCGAACCCGGCGGCCAGCGAGCCCACCCCGAACAGGACGAGCCCGGCGAGCAGCATCCGGCGGCGGCCGTACCTGTCGGCGGCGCTACCGGCGGTGAGCAACAACCCGGACAGCACCAACGCGTACGCGTTGATCATCCACTGCACCTCGGCGGTGCTGGCGCCCAGCTCGGTGGTGAGCACCGGCACCGCCACGGTCAGCACCGTGTTGTCGAGCACCACCACCAGTTGCGCGACACACAGGACGGCCAGGATGAGCCAGCGCTGTGGCAGTCGTGCCGGTGTGGTGGTGTCGGCCGGCTGAACCGCTGTCACGCCACCGCCTTGACGCCGTCCACGACCGGTTGCTCGGCCACCGGGCCGGCGGTGGGGCCGGGCCGGTGCGGGAACCGCCGCTGGTGGGCGAGGCCGAGGACGACCCCGGCGGCCACCAGCACGATTGCCGCCACCGCGACCGCCGGGTAACCGACCCGGTCGGCCGCCGCGAGACCGATGGACGCCGCCACGAACGAGCAGACCAGGCCGAACGACGACAGGACGGTGAAGTCGGTACCGCCGGTGTCGGGCCGCGAGTAGTCCATGTTCACGGTGTAGAGCACGACGTTGGCGATCGTGTAGGCCGCCATGAAGCAGCAGAGAGCGGCGATCGTCCCGCCGAGCGGCGCCCGGCCGTTCATCAGCGGCAGCAGCAGCAACGTCGACACGGTGAGCGCGACGCCGCCGACCACCAGCACGCCAGCGCGCCCGAACCGCCCGACCCCGAGCCCCGCGACCAGGCCCGCCACGATGGCCGGGACGCTCGTCACCACCCCGGTGACGACGCCGATCCGACCCAACGACCACCCGGCGTCGACAAGCGCCGGGGTGACCAGGGCGTACGCCATGCCCGCGCCGACGTAGACGAGCGGCACCACACCGAACGTCCACCACCGGCAGCCCGGCTGGCCGAACACCGACAGCAGCGCCCGGTAGGCGGTACCGACCCGTTCCACCCGATCGGTACGGGCCGGCTCCTGGAACCGCCACACCACCAGCAGGCCGACCGCCGTCATCGCGACCAGCAGGCCGATCGCCGGCGCCCAACCGAACCGGTCGTAGACCAGGACACAGGCACCGCCACCGAGCAGGTTGCCGAGGTAGCTCGCGGCGACCTGGATGCCGTTGCCGGTGCCGCGCGCCGAGTCGGCGAGCATCCGGACCGCGACGGCGTCCACGGCGATGTCCTGGGTGGCCGAGAAGAACACGTACGCGGCGCAGATCGCGACGATCGGGCCGAGCGCGTCGGCCGGGCTGGCGAACGGCAGCAACGCCAGAAGGGCGAGCACCAGGGCGGTCTGGAGCACGAGCAACCAGGACCGGTAGTGGCCGCGGTGCCGTGAGCCGTACCTGTCGAGGATCGGCGCCCAGAGGAACTTGATGGGCCAGATCAGGCCGACGATCTGCAACAGCGCCAACGTGTCGAGCGAGGTTCCACCGTCGCGCAGGATGGCGGTGAGCCCGACGGTGATGAAGCCGACGCCGAGGTACTGGGTGACGTACAGCGCGGTCAGGGTGCCGAGCCGGCCCTTCATGCCGCTTTCCAGTAGCCGAGGGCTGTCAACCGGTCCTTGTCGACGCCGAGCGTCTTGCGGAGGTGCCGGGTGATGCCCCGGGTGGTGGCCGCCTCGCAGGCCACCCAGTAGTGGCCGGCACCGCTTGCCGGCACTGCCGCGCAGACCGTGTCGACGAGGTGTTGACCCTCGTCGCGCCGTGGCACCCAGGTGACGTCGTGGTGCGTCCGGGCCCGCGGTGCGAGCGCCTTCTCGCCCTCGTGGGCGTACTCCAGCCAGACCGTCGCCGGGATGTCGGCACCGGCGTCGAGCAGGCTGTTCACCGCGGGCAGGGAGGCCGCGTCGCCGACCAGGTAGAGGTGCTCGGGCGCGGGGTCGGGCAGTTCGAAGGCGGTGCCCTGCACTGTCGCGCCGATGGTGTCGCCGACCGTGGCCGTGGTGGCCCACCGGGCGGCACAGCCGTCGTGGATGGCGAATTCGAGGGTGAACCGGCCGGTGGCCGGGTCGGGGTCGACAAGCGTGTACGCGCGCTGGTGTGCCTTGCCGTCGTTGTCGAACCACAGCCGGATCCACATCGTGGGGTGCACCCCGCACGTCTCCAGCAGGCCGCCCCCGTCGAGGAGGAGCCGCTGGTAGTGCCCGTCGATCGACTCGGTGCTCAGGACGGTCAGCTGAAAGTCCCGCCCTCCCATGGCCTTGAGGACCAGGGCCTCCCAGTTCCGTTTCACGCACCCCTCCAGGTAAGGTCATCCTTGGTTAGGGGAGGTTAACCTAAGTTACGCCCCGGATGGAACAGAGGACGGCGCCCGATGACGTACCAGGAGAAGATCGCCGGTCTCGGCGAGCTGTCGTTGGTGACCGTTGACCCCGACCGGGACGCCGCAGTCCTGCACGGTTGGGTGACCCTCCCCCGCAACTCCTTCTGGGGCATGGGCTCGCACACCCTCGACGAGGTGCGTGAGATTTACGCCTTTGTGGACAGTCTGCCCACGCACCACGCGTACCTGATCACGGTCGACGGGGAACCTGTCGGCCTCTTCCAGAGCTATCAGCCCGAGGCGGACCCGGTCGGCGAGCGCTACCCCGTCCAGCCCGGCGACGTGGGGATGCACCTGCTGCTCAGCCCCGACCGACGCCTCGCCCGCAGCCTCACCAACGCGGTCGGCCCGGCCATCGCCCGCTTCCTGTTCCGCGACCCGGCGGCACAGCGGATCGTGGTCGAGCCGGACGTCCGCAACCATCTCGCCCTGCGCCGCCTGGAGATCGAGGGCTTCACCTTCGACTCGCAGATCGACATGCCGGACAAGCGGGCCCAACTCGCCTTCCTGACCCGCGCCGGGTTCGCGGCGAGGCATTCGACACCGGCCTGACCCACACCGGCGCCCCTCGGCTGATCGCGGCCACTGGCGCCGGTCAGCTGTTGGCGTTCCAGAAGCCGACGATTGTCGCTGTCCACCAGGCGAGCTGCGAGATCGTGGCGGCGGCGACGCCGGGCAGCAGTGCGGACCAGGGCGGGCGGCCCTGCACTGCCACGAGTCGATCCCGGACCCGGCCGAGGAACAGCCCGTTGACGCCGACCACCAGCACGGCGAGCAACTTGACCCAGACCAGCCCCGACGACGTGTCCGGCCCGAGGGCCGCCCCGCTGACGAGCAGCCCGACCAGGCCCAGCCAGATGAGCAGGTGCGCGCCACGGGCGGCGGTCAGCACCGTGCCGAGCGGTTCCCGGCGCAGCAGCCAGCGCAGGCTGAACCAGTCCACTGTCAGCACCGCCCCGAAACCCACCACGAGGCAGGTGAGATGGCAGAACAGGGCGACCATCCGCGCACCCGGCGAGAGGGTGACGTGCCCCGCGACGAGGATCGCGAGCAGCCACCCGACACCGACAGTCAGGATCGAGGCGACGACAGCGGCGCGGCCGGCGGCGCGACGGTGGCCGGCACGCCAACCTGCGACCGGCACCGGGGCGGGTGCTTCCGGCGGTGGTGCGGTCCGGGGCCGGTGTGTCGCACGACGGGCCGGGCGGACGGCGTCGGACGTGACGGCACGGTGGGCGGCGCGGGTCACCCGGGACGGGGAGCGGACGTCGGCGGGCAGGTCAGACGTCCGCATCGGCCGGTCCTCTGGGCGGCACGGTCAGCCGCCCGGGGCTGCGGTGGGCGCGTCGGGCCGTTTGTCGAGCGTGCTCAGCTCGGTGGTCCGCGCCTGCTGGATCCGGCCGGCGAGTGCCCGCAGCTCCGGGCTCCCCCCGGCGGTCTGCTCACCCCGGCACAGCACCACTGTCTGGGCGAGGTGGGCCCGGATCAGGGCAGCGGCCCGGGCGGACAGCTCGCCGTCCGGCGCGGTACGCAACTCGGCAAGGCTGGTATCGGTGACCATGCCGGGCATCTGATGCCCCTCGTGGATGTTCAGCTCCGGCACGTTGCCGGCGGCCAGCAACCCCCGCAAATCCCGCAGTTCCGCCTGGTGAGCCTTGCGGAGGTCGCCGAGGAGGGACCGCAGCGACGGGTCCGCCGCCGGGCGGGCGTCGACCTGGTCGATCAGCGCGAGCGCACCCTCGTTCATCGGGATCAGGAGTTGGATGAAGGCGTCGTCGGTGCCGTTGAGCAGCACCGGCGCGGTCGGCACCGCTGCGGCCGACGAGGCGGTGGCCGACGAGGCCACCGGCGCCTGGTCGGTGCGGCCCCAACCCTGGCTGAGACCGACGGCCAACCCGGTGACGACGAGGGTCGCGACGACGCCGACCAGCCGCCCGGCCCGTACGCCACGCCCTGGGCTCTTCTTCGTGGGCTGCTCGTTCATCATGTCGTTCCCCCTCAACGGGCGGCCTGGAACGCGCGGCCGACCGGGGTCGTCTCTTTTCCGTCGCGGAACAAACCGGACTGGTCCTTGTCCGTGGCGGGCAGCCCGAACCAGGCGTAGCGCTGCAGGTAGGACAGTTGGCCGAGCATGGCGGTGGCCGCCGTGAGGAACGCCGCCTGCTGCTCCTGGCTGGGAAACTGCGGACCACCAGCGCCGAAGCGGATCAACGCGAACTCGGTGAGCCAGATCGGCTTCCGATAGCGCTGGTAGACGGCCTGCAGGTACTGCCGGAGTTGCGCCACGGCGGCGGCGGTGGTGAAGTCGGCGCCGAACCAGTGCACGGTGATGAAGTCCACCCGGTGACCGCGGGCCTGGGCGCCGGTCATGAACCTGTCCAGCCAACCCCCTGGGTCCGGCCCACCCCAGGCGACCGCCGGGCTGCCCAGCTTGCTGCCCGTCGACATCAGCCGCGGCCACAGGTCCAGTGCCTGCTCGACTGTCATGTTCGCCTGCTCGGGCATGTCCGGCTCGTTGAAGGTCAGCAGGTACGGCCCGGCGGCCTTGGCCTGGGTCAGCTCACCGGCCGTGACGTTCTCCGCGCTGCGGATCATCGGCACGAACGACGCACCGCGCGGAGTGCTGATTCCCGGGTGCTGGGTGCCCCAGGTGTAGTACCAGCTGGCCTTGGAGTTCGCCAACGCCTGACTCGCCCCGGCGAAGTCCCACACCCCGACGCCCTTGCGGGTGGAGCTGACCACCGGTGCGACCGGCGCCTTCGACGAGGGCCGGGCGCTCGGCGAGGGCGCGACGCTCGGGGCGGCGACGGCGGTGGGCGCAGCGGGCGGCGGGGCCGCCCATGAGGGCGCGGCCGGATCGTCCGGCAGGATCACCACCGCCATGGTGATGGCCAGGACGGCGGCGGCCACACCTGCGGCGAGGGACGGCACGAGACCCCGGGGCCGGTTGATGGCGAGGTCGACGACCCGCTGGCCGCCGCCCGCATCGGTGGTGCCGGGTGCTGTCGGCCCGGAGGCGGGCCCGACCGTCGGGTTCGGCGGGGCGACCGCCTGCGCGGCGGCTGCCGGGGCGGGCGCGCTGGGCAGGTGGGCGCCGAGGCCCGCCGGCAGCGGCAGCAGTGGCAGGCCGGCGAGCAGCCGGTCGATCGGGAGCAGTGTGGTCCCCAGCCGTCCACAGAACGCGCAGTCGCGGACGTGTCGAGCCAGCCGCTTACGCCACAGCGAACTGGGCGTGCCGTCCCACTCGGCGGTCACCGCGCCCAGGTCCGGGCAGCCGGGGCGGGCGCGGAGCGCCCGTACGACACCGCGGGCGCTCTGGATCTGCTCCTTCATCCGGTGGATCCGTACCGCGACGTGCCCGGGTGACAACCCGAGCGCGTCGGCGACCTCGAACCGGGTGATCTCGCCGGTCTCCTCCAGCCACCACAGCGAGAGCAGTTCCTGGTCGTCCGGGTCGAGCCAGCGGGTGGCCTCGGCGACCTCGCGCCGCTGGTCGGTGAGGCCGAGCCGGAGGATCGTCATCCCCGCGAAGTCGGAGGCGGGGTCGGGGACGTTGTGGATCGCGTCGAGCCCGGCGTCGCGGTTGAGCGCGACGCGGCGGCGCGTCTCCCAGTCCCGCACCTGGCGGATGGTGATCGCCACCAGCCAGGACCGGTATGCCGCCGGGTCGTTGAGTGCGGGCAGATACCTGATCACCCGTACCAACGTCTCCTGGACGACGTCGTCGACGTCGGCGTGCCCGCGCAGCGCACGCCCGACGATGTTGTAGACGAGCGGGAGTGAGGCGGCGACGACGTCGTCGAGAGCGCGCTGGTCGCCCTGCCTGGCCGCGACGACCAACCCGACATCGGGCAGTGCTCGACCGGCTGACGACATGGGTCTCACTCCTCGTGTGCTCATCCGCGCGGCGCCCACGCTGGGTGCGCTGACCGCCCTCAAGATCGGAGACTCGTGGCAGCGGGTGGGATTACAGAATTCCCCGGTGGCCGGCCTGCCACAAGCGAGGCGTCCACGTCGGCGGCGCATAAGGGGTGACACTGCCGGGTATGGTGCGGGGTGTCGGTGTCGCCGGGCGTTCGCCAGTGCACAGGACACCAGCTTCGGGCGCCAACGGTGTGCGCCGGAGCGTCACCGGGTCGCACGGCCGACGTTGCCGAACCCCCGACGTACCCCTCTCGTGAAGACAGGATCCCTGCATGACATCGAACGACAACGGTCGACCCGCCCTCTTCCTCGCCACGTCGAACGGCGACGGGCTGGACGGACCGGAGGTGACCTTCGACAGCAGTGAGGAGGCCATGCGGCGACTGCGCCACCCGTTCGCGGTGACGCCTGCCCAGCCGGCCCCGGTCGCTGCCGACGCGCCGGACCAGCACCGCTGATCCACGCTGTTCACCTCTCCCAGGACGCCACACACCCAGGGGCTCATCCTTTCGGCTAGTAAATAGTCGGCCTTTCGGGTAGTGTTCGACGCATCAAGTGGACGACATGACGCGGTGGCGAGGCCCGTGATCGTGGCCTTGCGACAGCGCGTTCCCGCCCGTTCGTGCGCTCCGGCGACAGCCGGTTCGGAGACCCTTTCCGGTCGATTCGATCAACGGGCTCGTGCGGGAGGACCACTCCATGTCCAGCGTCGTCGGAACAGCAACCAGCACCCTCATCGGCCAGCGGAGCAACACCCAGAGCCCGGAAGAACTCCTGGTCGCCCTGGCGGCCACACCGGTCAACGACCCTCGCCGCCCCGCACTGCGGGACCGCACCATCGAGGCATGGCTACCGCTCGCCCGACACCTGGCCCGCCGTTACAGCGGACGCGGCGCACCCGACGACGACCTGACCCAGACCGCCTCGGTCGGGCTGATCAAGGCAGTCGACAACTTCGACCCCAGCCGCGGGATCGACTTCAGCGGGTACGCCATCCCCACCGTCATCGGCGAGATCAAGCGATACTTCCGGGATCGCACCTGGGCCGTGCGCGTGCCTCGGCGTCTCCAGGAGCTGCGGCTGTCGATCAGCGCCGCCAACGGCGTCCTCACCCAGACCCTCGGGCGCCTGCCCACGGTGGCCGACATCGCCTCCTACCTCGACGTCTCCGAGGAGACGGTCCTGGAAGGGCTGGAGGGTGCCCGCGCCTACCGGGCCACGTCGCTGTCCACCCCGATCGGGAGCGACGGCAACCGGGAGCTCGGGGACACCCTCGGCGACGACGACCACGAGATCGACCTCGTCGAGATCCGCGTCGCCCTCGCCCCGGCCCTCGCCACGCTGCCGGAACGCGAACGCGAGATCCTGAGCCTGCGCTTCCACGGCAACCTCACCCAGGCCCAGATCGCCGACCGGATCGGTGTCTCGCAGATGCACGTGTCCCGACTGATCACCCGCTCGCTGGCCACGCTGCGCCACCGGCTCGCCGACGACATCGCCGCCTGACCCCCGCACCGCCGGCCACTCACAGTTGGATGACGTGGCCCACCCGTGGTGGCGTACGACCGGCGAGAACGTCGAGCCAGGCGTGTTGCAGCGCCGCCGGCCCGGCACCCACCTGAACGTCGAGCCAGCCGCTCACCACCGCCGTGAAGCGTTGCCAGGCCTCGGTGAACCTCTGGTCGAGGCCGTCGCGGCCCCAGTCGTGGCCACGCTTGCGCATCTGCGTCGGCGCGAAGAACACCTCCTCCGCGGCGTCGGCGTTCGGCGTCTGGTTGGTGAGCCCGACCGCGATGTCCCGGACGAGCCGGTCGCCGAGGCGCTGCCGCAGGGCGGCGCGGGTCGATGGTGAGCCGGACAGGTCGAGGTAGGCGGTCGGAACCACGTCGAGGGTGTCGAGATCGTCGTACGACACGACCTCGTCGTAGCAGCCGAGCGACCTGGTGAACGCCAGGTTGCCCGGTGAGGTGAGACCGACCACGCGCGGCCCGCGCCGGTGCAGCTCGAATGCGGCGGCGTACGCGGTCTTGCTCGACGCCGACGACACCAGCAGTGCCTCGGCACCGTAGAAGTCGTTGTCGACCACCTGGTCGGCCAGCATGAACGAGGTGAAGAACAGCGGCCGGAACAGGATCAACAGATCCTGCTGGTCGCGCTGGTACGCCGGGTCGCCGCTGGTGGACCGGTAGGCGTTGTACGGCGACGGCAGCTCGGCCCGGTGCGGGCTCGCCTCGCGGAACCCGGACGCGTCCACCCGGTCCGGGCGGACCACGAGGTGACCGGCGGGCGGGAGGTAACCGTAGATCCGCTGGCCCACCTCGACCCCCGCCACCTTCGAGGCGACCACCTCGGCGAAGCCCCAGAGCGGCGGGAGGCCCCACCGCGCCCCGAGCCCCCGGGCGGCCGGCGGGAAGAACTGCCAGTAGCGCATGGCGTCGCCGAGCACCGCGTAGGTCACGTTGTTCGCGGTGAGGCCGACGCGGTCCACCCGCAAGAGCGCCTCACCCTCGGTCGGGGTGGGGGTGGAGCCATCGACGAGCGTGGTCTTCCCGAGGTCGTCACGCGCCACGGCGAAGGTCCATGAGTCAGCCATGAGGTGACGCTAGACAGCCCCGCAACCGGAGACAAGTGCACTGCGAGTGCAAAATCCCACTGCGGGGTCAACGGGTCGACGACCGGTCAGGGTCGGAGCGTGGCGAGGTCGCGGAGGTGCGCCAGCGGCAGGTGCGGTGGTCGCCACTCCACGAAGAGGGCTGTCGCGTCGTCCTCGAGCTGGTCGTCCTGGTAGCCGACCACCGCGCGGACCAGCCGACGCATCGTTTCCGGGCTGGGCAACCCGTCGTTGAGGGCGCGGTTGACGAAGTCGACGAGCCGGTCCGGCCCGAACTGCTCCCCCTCGGCGTTCCGGGCATCGGTGATGCCGTCGGTGTAGGCGAGGATGCGGTCGCCCGGATGCAGATTCTCGACGTGCACCCGCGGCCGGCGAGGGGACATGTGGCCCAGGCCGAGCGGCAGCACTGTCGGCCCCGGAAGCTCCCGGACGGCCTTGCCGTCGCGGAGCAACATCGCACCCGGATGCCCCGCGTTGATCATGCTGAGCTGCCCGGTGCGGCGGTCCACCTCGATGAGCAACCCGGTGGCGAACAGGTTCGGGTGCTCGGCCCGGACCCAGCGGTCGATGCTGATCGCCGTGTCGACCAGGTCGAGGCCGCACCGACGGGCGTTGCGGTACGCGCTGACCACGAGCGAGGCCAGGGTGCTCGCCTTGATGCCGTGCCCACAGGTGTCGAAGAGCCCGACGCTGAGCACGTCGTCGTTCAACGCGTAGTCGAAGATGTCCCCGCCGACGTCGTAGCACGGTTCGAGGATGGCGGTGACCACAAGGTCGTCGGTGGCGAAGGTCAGCGGTGGGAGCAGACCCCAGACGATCTCGGCAGCGACCTGCATCGGCAGCCGCCGCCGCATCCGCTCGACCACGTCGCCGTACAGCCGGCGGTTGACCAGGATCTGGGCGACGTTCACCGCCACCTCCCAGGCCGGACCGTCGATCGCCTGGTCGGCGGCGCCCGGCGAGACGACCTCCAGTACGCCCATCCGCTCACACCCGAGCAGGAGTGGCACCCACACCCGGTCCGGGCTGTCGGGCGCGCGCTGGATGTCGAGGGTGGTGAAGGCCCGGCCGGCGAGCGTCGTCTCGATCGCCAACTGGTCCCGGTCCAGACCCGCGCCGAGCAGCGGCACGAGGAGGGTCTGCGTGTAGTCGGCCAGATAGATCACGATCTCGCTGGCGTCGATAGCGGGCGCCGCCCGGGCGACAAGCTGGGACACCTCGTCCGGGCCGCCGCGGAGCGCGTTGAGCTGTAGCCAACGCACCACCTCGCCGGCGTCGACCATCGCTCCACCTCCCCCTGTCGTCTCCGCTCGCGGAAGCACGTAGTGCGAGCGTGAGGCTACCTCGCCCGCCGCGCGGCAGGCGGCTACCGAGCCGGCCCGAGCAGCGCCGCCCTCACGAGGTTGGCGCGTCGGCGAGATCAGCCGGGTTGAGGTCCAGAGTGGCGAGCAGCCCGGAGTGCTTGGCCGGGTCCACCGACTCGGGTAGTTCGCGCTCAACCCAGGCGGCCCGGGCCAGCTGACCCCGCTCGCGTAGTGCGGCGACGATCCGGTCCCTGGCGATCCTCATCTGGTACTCCCCTAATCAAGCGTTCGGAACAATCCGCATCCAGGGTGAACCCGAGTGCGCGCGTCAGGCAACCGACCACCGGACGCCGACGATGCGGCGACCAGTCGTTCGGGACGCGGTCCGCGATCAGTCGACCGCGACCGGTACGTCATGGCAAAAGAAAGAGTGAGTGGTAACGCCCCTGGCGGGCTGGTGGCGACGGTGTCTGGCGGCCACCGGGTCCCCCGGGCGACCTGTTCACCGTACGCCTTCGCCGCAGCCCGCCGCACCAGCGCCCGGCACGGGCCGGAGGTCAGGGCTCCAGCACCACCTTGCCGGCCCGGCTGCGATTCTCGGCGAACACCAGCGCCGCGGAGACCTCGCTGAGGGGGTAGCGGGCGGCGATCTGCGGCACGATCACTCCCTCCCGGAGCAGGTCGAGCACGGTGCCGAGGTCGGTACGCAGACGACGGCGGAACGCGGCACGGCGGGTGAGCTGACCGGCCCAGAAGTTGTAGAAACCGGCCCGGTGGCCGTTCGGCAGCGCGTTCCACGTGTAGAGGCGGGCCAACAGCTTCACGAAGACCCACACCACCGACTGTCCGGTGCCGACGGCGGCGGCGTTGCCGTAGACGACAAGTGTGCCGCCGGCGGCGAGCAGGGCGTACGAGGTCCGTACGCCCGGGCCGGCAACCGGGTCGAAGACGGCGTCGACGCCACCCGGCGACAGCTCGCGGACCCGCGCGGCCATGTCCGGGTCGCGGTAGTCGAGCGGTTCGACGCCGAGGTCGCGCAGCCCGGCGTGGTGTCGCGCGGCAGCGGTGCCGATGACCCGCAGGCCGAGGTGTCGGCCGAGTTGGACGAGCACGCTCCCGACGCCGCCGTTGGCGCCGTGCACGAGGATGGTCTGCCCGGCTGTCAGGTCGGCGTCCCGCAGCATCTGCCAAGCGGTCACTCCGTTGACGACGACGGTCTCGGCCGCGGCGGGGTCCAGACCCTCGGGTACGGGGGCCAGGGCGTCGATGTCGACAAGCGCGTGCGTGGCCCAGGCACCGGTCTTGGTGACCGCCGCCACCCGGGTGCCGACAAGCGCGTGGTCGCCGCCGGGGCCGACCGCTCGGACGGTGCCCACCAGGTCGTAGCCGGGCACGAACGGGAACTTCGGCTGGCCGGGGTACAGCGCGTGGCGCATCTGCTGCTCGGCGAAGGAGATTCCGGTGGCCTCGACCTGGACGAGCGCCTGCCCCCGGGCGGGGGCGGGCATCGCGCGCCGGTGCAGCAGGAGGCCGTCGGGCTCCACCACGCCGGGTAGGACCACTTCGGTGATCGTCGTTTCGGCGGTCATGGGATTCTCCTTTGTTTGTAAGTGTGCACTCACACACTTGCTGGGCTCAAGAAGTGGGCCGCCGAAGCGGCCCAGCGTCGAGGTCGGTCAGGGGTGGCGAATGCCTGCGGTCAGGGCGCGAGCCCAGGGCTCCGGCACCTGCTCCAGGCCGGCGGTCACGATCAGGTGGCACAACTGGCCGTACGCGAAGAACTGCTGCACCTGCGCGTCGCTGGCCCCGGCCCGACTCTGCACGAAGGTCGCGACCCGCCGGTAGCCGGCCCGCACCGCCTCGGCCACCTCCGGAATGTCGGTGACAGCCTGCGCCTGCACCTGGAAGAGAAGCAGGTCGCGATCGGCGATCAGGTCCGCGTAGGCATCACCCATGGCGTCGAGGATCTCCGCCGCACTGCCACCCTCGGCGCGCTCCGCCCCCGCCTCGATCGCGTCGGCGATCCGGTCGAAACACGCTCCGGCCGCCGCCACGAACAAGCCGAGCTTTCCGGAGAAGAGCCGGAAGACGTACGCCTCGGAGATGCCGGCGGCGGCGGCGACTGCGGTGACCGGGGTGGCGTGGAAGCCGGCGCGTGCGAACACCGACACTGCGGTGTTCAGGACGGTGACCCGGCGGGCCTCGGCGGTGGATCGCATGTTTGTAAGTGTGCACTCACAAACAACTCCCGTCAAGCCCGCCGGGCCCCCGAACGGTGCTAGGGCCCGTGTCGAAGTCCTCGGTCGAGCCGAGGCGGAGTCCGGGCGGCGGTCCGGCAAGGCGGATATTCGTTCGGATACCGGTGTTGTATCCGGGCCAATATCCAACGCGGCCGGTCGTCGTCCGCAGGCCGGCCAGGGGCTTCGACACAGGCCCTAGTGCTGGTGTGGCCGGTTGCGAATGAAGGTGAGCGCCAGCACGGCGGTGACGAGGAAGACGACGCCGGTGATCCGCAACCCGGCCTGGACACCTGAGGTCAGTGCCTCGGCGATCGCCGCCCGGACCGGGTCGGGCAGCGGTTGGTCGCCGTTGGCACCGGCGGCCACCGCCGCCTGCACGGCAGTGCGGGCGGGTTCGCCGACCTGGTGCGCGGCGAGCCGGTCCGGCAGGTCGGCCACCATCGTGGTGGTGAGGAGCGTGCCGAGCACTGACGAGCCGAGCACCGAGCCCACCTGGCGGGCGGCGTTGACCGCCCCGGACGCCATGCCGGCCTGGTCGGGCGCGACGCTGGCCAGGGCCGCCGCCGTCGCCGGGGCCACCACCAGACCGCTCGCCGCGCCGAACAACGCGAACAGCGCCCAGCGGTCACCGAACGACGTGGTCGGACCCTGGTTCGCCAGCGCGAAACTCGCCGCCGCGCCGAGCACCAGGCCGAGGGTCAACGGTGCCTTGAATCCGGTACGGCGAATCGCCCTCCCGGCACCGAAGGCGACGAGTACGTAGGCGCCGAAGAGCACAAGCATCCGCCAGCCGGTGTCCAGCGGGCTGAGCGCCTGGGCGCGCTCGTGGAAGAGGACGAGCAGGATCGCCACGCCGGTGAAACCGAACAGCGACACCGCGCCGACGACCATGACGGCGCTGAACGACGCGGAGCGGAACAGCCGTACGTCGAGCATTGGCGCGCTGGTCCGCAGCTCGACGAGCACGAAAGCGACAAGCGCGACGACAGCGACGACCCAGGCCGTCGACACCACCGGACTGGTGTAGCCGACCTTGCCGCCCTGGATCAGCGCGTACACGGCGGCCGCGATGGCGACGGTGCCCAGCAACAGCCCGGGCACGTCGAGGCGGGCGGCACTCGGCTGCGACTCGGCGACCCCGACGATGGCGACGGCGAGAGTGACCAGGCCCAACGCGATCGTCGACAGGTAGACGCTGTGCCACTGGTAGTGCCGCAGCAGGAAGCCGGCGATGAGCGGGCCGATCGCGAGCCCGATGCCGGACGCCGCCGACCAGGCGGTGATGACCTCGGTCCGGCGGTGCGGGTCGGTGAATGTCGCCCCGAGGATCGCCAGACTGTTCGGCAGAATCAGGGCCCCACCGAGGCCGGCTACCAACTGACCGACGATCACCCACCCGACGGTCGGAGCACCCGCCACGACGGCCGCGCCGACGATCATCGCGACGACCCCCGCAGCGAACATGCGCCTACGCCCGTAGCGGCTGCCGAGCGTGGCCGCGGACAGCACGACGCTCGCCACCATCAGGGTGTAGGCGCTGGGGATCCAGACCACTGTGGTGGGGTCGACCCGCAGGTCCCGCTGGATCGTGGTCAGCGCCGACACCGTCGCGGTGATCTGCAAAAAGGTGATCATCGCGCCCAGGCACATGGCGATCAGCGTCACCGGGCGGGAGCCGCGCAACGGCGAACGGGCGGTGCCGGTCGGCCCAGGTGCCTTGCGGGGTGGGGTCATGGCGCTGGTGGTCACTGACGGTCCTTCAGGCTCGTGGTCTGACTTGCATCTGCCGAAGTCAGCACACCCCAGTTAAGCACCTGGCTAGCGCTCACGCAAGTCAGGTAAGCTTGTCGACATGGAGGACCTCCGAGACGATCGCGAATCCTGGACGAGCGAAAACTGCTCAGTGGCCCGGGCGATGGACATCGTGGGCAGCAGGTCGACAGTCCTGATCATGCGGGAGGCCCTGCTCGGCACGCGCCGCTTCGACGACTTCGTCCGCCGGGTCGGCGTCGGCGAGCCCGCCATGGCCGCCCGACTCAAGGACATGGTCACCGCCGGGCTTCTCGAACGAATCCCCTACCGGGAGCCCGGGCAGCGCACCCGCCACGAGTACCAACTCACCCACAAGGGCCAGGAACTCCTGCCCGTCATCACCGCACTGCGCAACTGGGGCGACACCTGGGCCGCCGCCGACACCGGCCCGTCCATCGTCGCCACCCACCACGACTGCGGCGAACCCATCCGCGCGGTGCTCCGCTGCGCGGCCGGCCACGAGGTCACCGACGGCGACATCGACATCACCGCCGGCCCGGGCCTCGTCCGGCGCGACTGACGCACCAGACACGGCCGGGCCGGCGCGCCCGAACACGGCCGGGCCGGCGCGCCCGCCGCATGCACAGGCCACCACCTACCACCATTCGCCGAAGCGGAACTGCCCGCACGTCAGCCGCCGCCCATCTCGACGCGCGCGCCGGCACGCCGACCCGGCTGCACCCGGAGGCCGCCGCGGTGCTGCCGCCGGGCAGCACCTGCCGACCGACGCGCCGTGGCTCGCCGGCGAGTGGCCGGCCCCCGCCGGGCTGACGCTCGACACGTTCGGCCCGGACGACGGGACGGCGCTCGGCGCGGTGCTGCTCAACTGCCCCCGGGTCCAGGTGGTCGACGGGGCCGACCGGCTGACCCTGGAGCTGGAGTGCGCGGGTCAGCCCCGCAGCACCGCGCTCTGGCGCAACCTGGGCGGCTGGCCGGCCCCTACCGCAGTGTCGGCGTCGAACCGATGCTCGGCGCTGCCTTCGACCTGGCCGACGCCGGCCCCGGTGACGCGGCGGTCGTCCCGCCGACCGGCGAGGTCGCCTGGCGACTTACCATTCTCAGTCACCGCATCCCCTGAGGACACTCGTGATGAACCTGCTCGACGAGCTGCGTACCCATCGACTGATGGCCATCGTGCGCGGCCCGGACCCGGCCGCCGTGCTGGCCGCCGTGCTCACCCTGGCCGAGAGCGGCGTCGCCCTCGTCGAGGTCTCGATGACGAGCGCCGACGCGCTGGGCATCATCCGCCGCGCCCGGGCCGCCCTCGGACCCGACTTCGCCCTGGGCGCCGGCACCGTGCTCAGCGCCGAGGACGCCCGCACGGCGGCCGACGCGGGCGCCGGTTTCCTGGTGACCCCGGCTGTCGCACCGAGCCTCGCCGAAGGCGGCCGGCTCGGGCTGCCGGTCCTCGCCGGTGCCCTCACCCCCACCGAGGTGGTGCAGGCCACCGACGGCGGGGCCACCGCGATCAAGCTCTTTCCGGCCTCGCTCGGCGGCCCCGACTATCTCGGCGCCCTGCGCGACCCGTTCCCCGGTACGGCATTCGTGCCGGTCGGTGGGGTCGACGCGGACGGCGCGCGGCGCTACCTCGACCGCGGGGCGACAGCGGTAGGCGTCGGTTCCCCGCTGCTCGGCGACGCCGTCACAGGCGGCGACCCGACGGCGTTGCGGGAGCGGGCCGCCGCCTTCCTCGCGGCGGTCCGGCAATGACCGACCTGCTCACACTCGGCGAGACGATGGCGGCGCTCCGCACCACCGGCCCCCTGCGGCTGGGCGGCACCGCCGGTATCTCCGTCGCCGGCTCCGAGTCGAACGTGGCGATCGGCCTGGCCCGACTCGGCCACCGGGCCACCTGGGTCGGCGTCACAGGCGCCGACGAGCCTGGCGAACTGGTCCGCCGTACGCTGCGCGCCGAAGGCGTCGACCTGACCTGGTCCCGGGTCGACGCGACCGCCCCGACCGGGCTGATCCTCTTCGAGAACCGGGTCGCCGACATCAACCGGGTCACCTACCACCGCACCGGCTCGGCGGGCTCCCGGCTGGGCCCCGGCGACGTGACCCGTGCCTTCGACGCGCCCGGACCACCACCCCGGCTGCTGCACGTCACCGGGATCACCTGCGCGCTCGGCGTCGAGCCGTACCAGGCGGTGGTGGAGGCAGTGCGGCGCGCCCGCGCGGCCGGCAGCACCGTCTGCCTGGACGTCAACCACCGCAACCGGCTCTGGTCGGTCGCCGAGGCCGCCGCCGCGGTGCGCCCACTGCTGCCCTCGATCGACCTGGTGATCGCCTCCGACGACGAGTTGGCGGTGCTCACCGACGCGGACGACCCGGCCACCGCGCTCCTCTCGGGCGGCGTCACCGAGGTAGTGGTCAAGCACGGCGCCGACGGGGCGACGAGTCACAGCGCCACCGGCACGATTCACCGTCCAGCCCGGACGGTGCCGGTGGTGGACACCGTCGGAGCGGGCGACGCCTTCGTCGCCGGGCTGCTCTCCGGTTGGCTCGACGGCGTCGACGCGTCGGCGCGACTGGACCGGGCCGTCACCACCGGCGCGTTCGCCGTGGCCACCAGGGGCGACTGGGAGGGCCTGCCCGACCGGGCCGAGTTGGCGCTGCTCGACCACGGCCTCGGCGGTACGGTCCGCTGACGATCCTCAGGAGGAGCACCATGGAGCTGACCGAGCCGACCGTCTGGAGCACCGACCGGCTGGAGCTGGGTGAGGGCCTGCGCTGGGTCGACGACCGGCTGGTCCTTGTCGACCTGCTGGCCGGGCGGCTGTTGGAGACCGACGGCGACGCCCCGAACCCGCTGCGGGAGCTGCGCCGCCTCGACGTGCCGCTCGGTGCGGTCGCCCCGGTCGTCGGCCGACCGGGCGAATGGCTGGCCGCCGCCGGCACCGGCGTCACGGTGCTGCCCGCCACCGGCGAGCCCCGAACGGTCGCCGAGCTGGTCGCCGACGCGCCCGAGCCGACCCGGATGAACGACGCTGTCGCCGACCCGCACGGCCGTTTCTGGGCCGGCAGCATGACGTACGCGATGGTGCCCGGCGGTGGCACGCTGTTCCGCCTCACCCCGGGTGCCGAGCCGGTGCCCGCGGTGACCGGGTTGACCATTCCGAACGGGCCGGCGTTCGACGCGGCCGGCACCACCATGTACCTGGCCGACACCCCCCGTGGCGAGATCGACAGGTTCACCGTCGACCCAGCCACCGGCGACCTGCACGGGCGGGAACCGTTCGTGCGACTGTCGCCCGCCGACGGCGGCCCGGACGGCATGACGCTCGACGTGGCCGGACACCTCTGGATCGCGCTGTGGGGCGGCTCGGCGGTACGCCGCTACCGGCCCGACGGCACCCTCGACCGGGAGATCCGACTGCCGGCCCAGCAGCCCGCCGGCATCTGCCTGGGCGGCCCCGACCTGCGCCGACTCTTCATCGGCACCGCCCGGGTGGGGCTGGACACCCCAGGCCCGGCCGACGGTGCGCTGCTCGCGGTGGACGTCGAGGTCCCCGGCCTGCCCGCCGCGAAAGCCGGCGCGCCGGCGAGCTGACCCCTTCCGGGCCGGCGGCCGGTCGAGGCCGACGGTGGCGACGCATACCGGACGGCCGGGCGGGAATAGACCCCGGCAGGGTCACCCACGGCCAGCGTGGGTCGGCCGACCGGCAGGGGGCGGGACGATGAGCAGCACGGGGTGGGCGGCGTGAACGGGCCGGTCGGCGACGAGCCGGTTGGTGAGCTGGAGTTGGTGCACACCTTCACCGGCCCGATGCCGACCGGGGTGAGCGTCTCGCACCGGGGCCGGATCTTCGTCAACTTCCCGAAATGGGGCGACGAGGTGCCGGCCACAGTCGTCGAGCTGCGCGACGGCCGGGAGGTGCCCTACCCCGACCAGGCCTGGAACGATCCGTCCGGCGACGACGACGCGGGCGCGTTCGTCTCGGTGCAGAGCATCGTAGTGGACCCGGCCGACCGGCTCTGGGTGCTGGACACCGGCAGCCCGATGTTCCAAGCCACGAAGCCGGGCGGCCCGAAACTGGTCCGGATCGACCTGGACACCGACACCGTCGCCCAGGTGATCACCTTCCCGGCGGACGTGGCGCTGCCGACGACGTACCTCAACGACGTCCGCTTCGACCTGCGGCGGGGCGAGGCGGGGGTCGCGTACATCACCGACTCGGCCGACTCCGGGCCGAACGGGATCATCGTGGTGGACCTGGCGAGCGGGGCCTCCTGGCGGCGGCTGCACGACCACCCGTCCACCAAGGCGGAGCCGCTGACGTCGTTCCGGCCGGTGGTCGAGGGCCGGCCGTTCCTCGAACGACCTGCCGACGGCCCACCGAAGCCGGTGAGCATGGGCTCCGACGGCATCGCCATCTCCGCCGACGGCGACCGGCTCTACTACTGCCCGTTGGCGTCCCGGCGCCTGCACAGCGTCTCCACCGAGGCACTTGCCGACCCGGGCGTCACCCAGGAAGCGGTCGCCGCCACAGTTGTCGACGAGGGCGACCGGGGAACCGCCTCGGACGGGTTGGAGAGCGACGACGCCGGGCGGCTCTACCTCACCTCGTACGAGCACAACGCGGTGCTGCGTCGACTGCCCGACGGCGAGTACGAGACGGTGGTGCACGACCCGCGTCTGCTGTGGCCGGACACCATGTCGGTGGCCACCGACGGGTACCTGTACGTCACCGCCAACCAACTGCACCGGCAGCCGCAGTACCAGCGGGGCACCGACCTGCGGCGCAAGCCGTACGCGCTGTTCCGCACCCGCATCGACGCCGGCCCGGTGCTGCTGCGCCGCTGATCGGGCGTGTGGCTGCCGCCGATCTTGCGGTTGTGGTTGGCGATATGAGGTGGCATGCCCCTTGTGGCGGGACAGAAAGTGCAAGATCGCGGAGCGGGGACAGTCCAGGACTGCCGAGGCAGCGCTGGTTGAGCCGCGTTATTGCCGGAACGGAACGGGTCAGTTGACCGGCAGGGTGCGGTTCAGTAGGTCGAACAGGGCTTCCCAGTGGCGTTCGGTGGCCTGCTCGTCGTACGCCGGGGTGTCGGCCATGGTGTAGCCGTGGTGCGCGCCGGTGTACACCTCGGAGCGGTAGCGCACCCCTGCGGCGTCGAGCGCCTTCTCCAGGGTGGCGATCTGCTCGGGAGTCATCGACTGGTCGGCGTCGGCGTGCCCGAAGTACAGCTCACCGGTGATCGAGCCGACTCCCAGGTGTGGACTGTCGGGTGCCTCGGTGACGATCCGCCCGCCGTGGAAACTCGCCACCGCGGCGATGCGGTCCGGGTGCGCCTCGATGGCCCGCAGCGCGTTCGTGCCGCCCATGCAGTAACCGGTGATGGCGACCGGACCCGGCCGGACGTCGTCGCGGGCGGCCAGGAAGTCGAGGTACGCGGCGCTGTCCCGGCTGATCACCTCGGGGGTCAACGCGCCGATCAGCGGCATGATCTTCTCGAAGATCGCGCCGCGCTGGTCCGCGTCGCCGAGCCCGGACAGGTCGAACAGGGGTGCCCGACCGGCCCGGTAGAACAGGTGGGGTGTCAGCACCAGGTAACCCTGGGCGGCGATCCGCTCGGCCATCTCCACCAGGCGGGGGCGCGGCCCGAAGGCGTCCATGAAGAGCAGCACCGCCGGGAACGGGCCGTCGCCGTCCTGTCGGGTCAGGCTCGCGTCCGCCACTCCGTCGCTGGTCGGGATGTCCACCGCCGTCGTCAGCACTGTGCCTCCTCGTACGCCGATCTTGGTCCGTCGGGAACGTTACTCCCCGTGTCGGTGCGCCCGGCCGGCAGCCGTGTGAACGCGGCGTCAAGAAATGGCGGTGACCCGTCGAAACGGCGTATCAACTGCTGCTTTGGCGTCGCCCGGTGGTGACGATGGGTTCATGAGAGCGGATGAGCCGGAGCGGCGGCACGAGGCGCTGGTGAGCGTCCGGCTCGGCCCGTCCGCGCCCGGCAGCCATCTGGTGGAGTACCTGCGGCACGAACCGTGTGCCGTCGCCGCGTGGTGGATCGCCGCCGACGTCGACGCCGTGATCCGCCTCTCCGCAGACAGCATCACGGTGCTGCACCGCGCCGTGGCCGACCTGCGCCTGCGCGCCAGGGTGGAGGTGGCGGAGGCCAACTACATCCTCCGCGCGCTGGACCTGACCGCGCCGGCCGACCCCCGTACCGCGACGGAGAGCCCGGCCTGGCTGGGGTCCGCCGCATGAGCCGCCCCACCGGTGCCCGCCGGATCGGGCGCGGGCCGCAACGATCCGCCGCTTCGCCCGTGACCTCGAACGATTCAGCCGATGACCGCCGTCCGGCGGCCACGTGTGGAAAGGACAAAACCAACGATGGACGAGGGCCCGATAATCTACGCCGTTCCGGTGCGTGACCTGCCGGGACGGATGGTGCGGACGGTACGGACCGGCCGTTCGCCGCAGGGCCAGCGGGTGGGCATCGCCTTCACCAGGCCCGAGTTGCTGGTGACCGCGATGGGCGCGGAGCAGCAGTGGGAGGAGCTGTGCGAGTCGGCGCTACGCGGCATGTTGCGCCCGCTCGGCATCGACGTCATCCAGGTCGACCCGTTGCTGGTGGCCCCGCCGCTGGACCCGAAGACCGCAGCCCGACCGCTGACCACCGCCCGACCGCAGACCACCGCCCGACCGAAGACCACCGCCCGACCGTCCGTCGGTCAGGCGCTGACGAAGCGGACCGCGTCGGCTACCACGTAACCGTCGGTGTCCTCGGTACGGATCAGCACGCTGCCGTCGGTGCCTGCTCTGAACTGGTAGGTGCCGAGCGCCACCCACTGACCGCCGGCCTGCCGCTGGTCGACGGTCCTGGTGATCAGCCCGTTCGCGTGCTCGATGTCCACCGGCACGTTCGTCGCCCGGTTCGGGTGCGCGGTCCAGCGCAACTGCACGGTCCACGAACCGGTGGTGGGCAGCGACGGGCGGAACCGCAGCCGGTTGACCCCCTTGCCGACGTTGCCGTCGTGCTCGTAGTCCGGACCGTAGTAGCCGCCGGTGCTGCTGCTGCGCACCCACGTCCCGGCCCGGGTGATCCCGGTGGTCGCCGCGTTGTCCAGGATCACCTCACCGGTGGAGCCCCACTCCAGCACCCCGCCGTCCTGGCGCAGCCTCGTCTGGAGGGCGGGCACCGAGACCGCCTGCACGGGAAGGTTCCCGGCGAGTGCCAGGGACGCCGCGGTGGCCGCCGCCTGGCCGAGGATCATGAACACGGGTTCCATCCGGATCGAGCCGTACGCGATGTGGCTCGCCGACAGGCAGACCGGCACCAGCAGGTTGGCGCACTGCGCCTGGTGCGGCACGATCGACCGGTAACTCACCGGGTACGGGGCCGGCACGCTGATCTGCACGTCCCCCTCGTTGCGGACCCGGCCGTCGACGACCACCCGCTGGCAGTTGTGCGAGTCCATCGTGTAGCTGGCCAGGCCCACCGAGTCGGTGGCGCGTACCCGGCCCCGGCAGTCGGCCTCGGTCATCACGTACGCGGAGACCATCCGGCGTGCCTCGCGGATGTAGAGCATCGGTGGCCAGCCGCCGGTGCTGGTGAACTCGTCCACCGGCAGCCCCCACCGGGCGGTCGAGTCGCGCACCGACGCCGGCAGTCGGGGATCGTTCGCCAGGAACCACATCAGCCCCTGCTGGTAGGTGCGGTGTTCCGCGATGATGCTCTCCCGCGCCGCCCAGCTCGCCGTCGGGTACGCGTAGTTGAAGCCGATGTTGTCTGTCGACACGGCGCCGTTGTTGTTGGAGTCGGTCTTGCCGCCGCCGATCGAGTGGGTGGTGAAGAACGGTCCGGCGTAGCCGGCCTGGATGTGCCGCAGCAGCAGCTCGTACCGGATCGGGTCGTAACCGGACGGCTTGCCGAACGGGATGCGGTTGGCCGACTGGGTCAGGCACATCCGGAAGCAGTACGCCTGGATCTTGTCGTCGCCGCTGCCCGCCGGGGCGAGTGGGGTGGCGGAGATGCCCGGTAGCAGGCCGCTGGCCGGCGAACCGGCGGTCACGTACGGGTCGACGGGGTAGGCGAACTGGTGGGTGTTGCGCGACTGCACCCCGTTGATCGTCTCGCCGTAGGTGTCGTTGGACTCCCTCCCGACGGTGAACCCCACCCCGGCCATGGCCAGCAGATCGCCCTCGTAGGTGGCGTCGACGAACACCCCGCCCCGGTAGATCGACCCGTCCTCGGTACGCAGCTCGGTGATCCGGTTGCCGGTGCGGCCGATGCCGCTGAGCCGGGCGTCGACGACCACCGCAACGCCGGCCTCGGCAAGCATTTCGGCGAAGACGGCGGTGGCGACGTGCGGTTCGAAGGTCATCCGCAGTGGCGACGTCGGCGTGAGGGTCCCGCCGTGGTACTTCACGTGGACCCGGCGGTAGAACTCGGCGGCGAGCCCGCCGATGGCGGCCTGGACGCCGGTGTCGGTGGCGCCCAGCCCCGCGGTGCTCAACCCGCCGACGTGGCTGGTGGGCTCCACCACCACAGCGCTGCGGCCGAGTCGTCGCATGGTGATCGCGGCGGCCAGCCCGCCGGAGGTGGCGCCGTAGACGACCAGGTCGGCGGTGGTGACGGCGGCTCGGGCGGGGGTGGCATGGAACGGGCCGTCGAGACTGGCCAGGACGAGGCCGGCGCCGCCGACTGTCAACAGCCGACGACGGGACAGGTGCAGGGACACGGCGGGGCTCCCGGGGGGTCACCGGTGGACTGACGGTTACAGAAGCACGCCGCTGCCGCTGCTGACAGAAATTCTTCAATCTCTGCCGGCGGGTGTCAACGGGTCAAGGCCGGTAACGGTAGCCCATTCCCGGCTCGGTGATCAGGTGCCGGGGGCGGGCCGGGTCGTCCTCCAGCTTGCGCCGCAACTGGGCCAGGTACTGCCGCAGGTAGTTGGTCTCGTTCTGGTATTCCGGCCCCCACACGTCCTGGAGGAGCTGACGTTGGCTGACCAGCTTGCCGGGGTGACGCAGCAGCTTCTCCAGCACGCTCCACTGGGTGGGGGTCAGCTTGACCTCGGTGCCGTCGTCGCGCCGCACGCTGTGGTCGGCCAGGTCGACAGTGTGCTGACCGATCCGCAGTGCCGGCACCGATTCGCTCGGCGCGCCGAGCCGGCGGGTCACCGCCCGGATGCGGGCCAGGAGTTCCTCCACCCCGAACGGCTTGGTGACGTAGTCGTCAGCACCCGCGTCGAGAGCGGCGACCTTGTCCTCGCTGCCGGCCCGGCCGGAGAGCACGATGATCGGCACTGTGGTCCAGCCGCGCAGGCCCCGGATCACCTCCACACCGTCGATGTCGGGCAGGCCGAGGTCCAGCACCACCAGGTCGGGCGGGTGGCTGGCGGCGGCCTTCAACGCGGCGGCCCCGGTGCCGGCGACGTCCACGTCGTAGCGGCGGGCACGCAGGTTGATGCGCAGAGCCCGCAGGATCTGCGGTTCGTCGTCGACGACCAGGATGCGCGTCATTCCTGCGGCCCCTCCGAGGCGGTCGGCGCGGCCGGCAGCCGCAACACCATGGTGAGCCCACCGCCGGGGGTGGTCTCCGGGGTGATGCTGCCACCCATCGCCTCGGCCAACCCACGGGACAGCGCAAGGCCGAGGCCGACGCCGGTCTGGTTGTCCCGGTCGCCGAGGCGTTGGAACGGCAGGAAGACGTGCTCCCACTTGTCCTCCGGGATGCCCGGCCCCCTGTCGATCACCCGCAGCTCGACCTGGCCGGCGTGGGCGCTCGCGGTGATCGTGGGCGGCTGACCCTGCGGGCTGTACCGCAGCGCGTTGGCGACGATGTTGACGAGCACCCGTTCCAGCAGGCCCGGGTCGGCGGTGGCGGCCGGCAGGTCGGCCGGGATGTCGGTGCCGACCGTCGCGGCCGCCGGGCCAAGTTCGTCAAGCGCCAGGGGTACGGCGTCCTCCAGGCCGATGGCGGTCGCCGAGATGCCCAGGACTCCCGCCTGGAGCCGGCTCATGTCCAGCAGGTTGCCGACCAGCCGGGCGAGGCGGTCCAGTGATTCCTCGGCGGTCTCCAGCAACTCCTCACGGTCGGACTCGTCGAACTCGATGTCGTGGCTGCGCAGGCTGGTCACTGCCGCCTTCGCCGACGCCAGCGGCGTACGCAGGTCGTGGCTGACCGCGGCGAGCAGCGCGGTGCGCATCCGGTCGGCGGCGGCGAGGGGCCGGGCGGTGGCGGCTTCCTCGGCGAGCCGTTCCTGGCGCAGCGCGACGGCGGCCTGGGCGGCGAACGCCTCGACGATCCGCCGGTCGGCGGCCTCCAGCCGTCGGCCGCTGAGCACGACGGTGATCCGCTCGTCGACGGGTACCGCCGTCTCGCCGCCGTCGGGGGTGCAGGCCGGCTGTTCGCCGACGCTCGCCACCACGCACCAGGCGTGCTCCTCGCGGGCCCGCTCC
Organism: Micromonospora sp. NPDC005710; assembly: GCF_040630995.1. Taxonomy (NCBI): domain Bacteria; kingdom Bacillati; phylum Actinomycetota; class Actinomycetes; order Micromonosporales; family Micromonosporaceae; genus Micromonospora; species Micromonospora sp. NPDC005710. Next base: position 212,643 of record NZ_JBEXYP010000006.1, read on the forward strand.
GGGCGCCCGCTGGCCTCCTCGGCCAGCTCCAGCACGCTCACCGCACGCAGCCCGAAGGTCTCCCGGAGCTGGTCCAGCAGGGCCGGCAGGGGACGTTCGCCGCGCAGCACACCACCGGCGACGGCGGCGAGGGTCTGCGCGTCGGCGGCCGCCCGCGCGGCCTCCCGGGTACGCCGGGCGGCCACGTCGACGATCCAGCTCACCGCGAGAGCCACCCCGACGAAGACGGCGAGGGCGAGCAGGTTGTCGGCCTCGGCGATGGTGAGGGTGCGGAAGGGCGGGGTGAAGAACCAGTTGAGCAGCAGCGAGCCGCCGAGCGCGGCGACCAGGGCCGGCCACACCCCGCCGACGAGCGCGACCCCTACCACCCCGGCGAGGAACAGCAGGATGTCGTTCGTCAACGTCAGGTCGGGCAGGGTCTTCAGCAGCACCGTGAGCAGCGGCATGCCGAGCACCGCCAGGCCGAAGCCGAGCAGCCGGCGACGCCGGGACAGCGCCGCCGGCACCGCCGCCGCCCGCCGACCCTTGCCGGCCTGTTTGTGGGTGACCAGGTGGACGTCGATGGAGCCGGAGAGCGCTGTGGTGGTCACCCCGACGCCCCGGGCGAACATCTGCGCGAGGCGACCCCGCCGACTCGCGCCGAGCACCAACTGGGTGGCGTTCACACCCTGGGCGAAGTCCAGCAGCGCGGCCGGCACGTCGGTGCCGAGCACCTGGTGGTACGTGCCCCCGAGGCTCTCCACGAGCACCCGTTGCCGGGCCAGTTGGGCCGGGTCGGCGCCGGCCAGGCCGTCGCTGCGGGCCACGTGCACGGCAAGCAGATCGGCACCCTTGCTGCGGGCGGCGACCCGGGCCGCCCGACGGATCAGCGTCTCGCCCTCCGGGCCACCGGTGAGCGCAACCACCACCCGTTCCCGGGCCTCCCAGGTCGCCGCGATCCCCTGCTGGCTGCGGTAGCGGTCCAACTGCTCGTCGACCTTGTCGGCGAGCCATAGCAGCGCCAGCTCGCGCAGAGCGGTGAGGTTGCCGACCCGGAAGTAGTTGCCGAGCGCGGCGTCGATCTTGTCGGGTCGGTAGATGTTGCCGTGCGCCATTCGCCGGCGCAGCGCCTCCGGGGTCATGTCGACAAGCTCGACCTGCTCGGCAGCGCGGACGATCTCGTCCGGCACCGTCTCCCGCTGGGTGGTGCCGGTGATCTGCGCGACGACGTCGTTCACCGACTCCAGGTGCTGCACGTTGACAGTGGACAGCACGTCGATCCCCGCGTCGAGCAGTTCCTGGACGTCCTGCCAGCGCTTGTCGTGCCGGGAACCGGGCACGTTGGTGTGCGCCAACTCGTCGACGACAGCGATCTCCGGCTGACGGGCCAGGACCGCGTCCAGGTCCATCTCGGTGAACTCGGCACCCCGGTAGTCCATCGTCCGGCGGGGCACCTGCTCCAGGTCACCGAGCATGCCGGCGGTGTGCTGCCGCCCGTGGGTCTCCACGAAGCCGATCACCACGTCGGTGCCGCGGGAGGCCCGCCGCTGGGCCTCCTCCAACATGGCGTACGTCTTGCCGACGCCGGGGGCGGCCCCGAGATAGATGCGCAGTTCTCCGCGTGGCACGGGTCCATCCTCCCTGGTCAGATCGGCGGGCGGGGCCGCGCCCGGTCGGCACGGCCCCACCTCCCGAGGGTGCTCAGCGCGCGGCGAACTGCTTGTCGAGGGCGAGGTTGAGGTCCAGCACGTTGACGCCGGGCGCTCCCATGAATCCGAGCGCCCGCCCGTCGGTGTGCTCCTCGATCAGCTTGCGGACCGCCGCCGGGTCCACGCCACGCTCCCGCGCGACCCGGTTCACCTGCAGCTCGGCGTACGCCGGGCTGATCTGCGGGTCGAGCCCGCTGGCGCTCGCGGTGACCGCGTCGGCGGGCACCGCCGGGTCGGCTGGTGCGTCGCCCCGGATCGGGGTGACCACCCCGCCGGCTGCCACGTAGTCCTCGCCGGGCTGGGCCGGCTCCACAGACACCCCCTGGTACGAGGCGACGAACGGCGTCGCCGGAGCGGCCTGGTTGACGCTCACCACCCGGGTGACCGGGCCGGTCAGGCCATCCGCGCGGAACACCGCGAGCACGGCGCCCACCCCGTCGTCGGTGCAGAACGGGCGTCGACCGTCGACGCCATTCAGCTCACCGACCTCCTTGCTGCGCCCGCAGACCTGGGTCAGCAGGCTCTCGCTGGACTCCTCCGGATCGGTGGCGATGGTGTCGACAACGCTCTCCGGGCCCAGGTTGCTGGCCGACGTGGACGTCGGGTCGTAGCCGTCGCCGGCGGCGGAGGGGCGGGACTGGAAGTACCTGGCGACGGGGTTGCCGTCGGCGTCGGTGAAGGACTGGCCGATCAGCGCGCTGCCGACGGTCGTCCCGCCCGAGGTGATCAGCGAGCCGTCCGCCTTGTGGTGGAGGCCGGGCAACTGACCGACGGCCACCAGGGCCAGCGGGTAGACGAGGCCGAGCAGCACCGTGAAGACGAGCACGGCCCGCAGCGCGGCGAGGTGTTGGGCGATCCAGGTAGGTAGGCGCATCACGAAATCCCCGGGATGAACTGGATGAGCAGGTCGATGATCTTGATTCCGATGAACGGCACGATGATGCCGCCCAGTCCGTACACCAGCAGGTTGCGGCTGAGCAGCTTCGACGCGGCCGCCGGCCGGTACCGCACACCACGCAGGGCGAGCGGGATCAGCGCGATGATCACCAGGGCGTTGAAGATGACAGCGGAGAGGATCGCCGACTCCGGGCTGGCCAGCCGCATGATGTTCAGCGCGTCCAGGCTCGGGTAGAGGCCGGCGAACATGGCCGGGATGATCGCGAAGTACTTCGCGATGTCGTTGGAGATGCTGAACGTGGTCAACGCGCCACGGGTGATCAGCAACTGCTTGCCGATCTCGACGATCTCGATCAGCTTGGTCGGGTCGGAGTCGAGGTCGACCATGTTGCCGGCCTCCTTCGCGGCCGACGTACCGGTGTTCATCGCCACCCCGACGTCGGCCTGCGCGAGCGCCGGCGCGTCGTTGGTGCCGTCACCGGTCATCGCGACCAGCCGACCGCCCTCCTGCTCCCGCTTGATCAGCGCGAGCTTGTCCTCCGGCGTCGCCTCGGCCAGGAAGTCGTCCACCCCGGCCTCGTCGGCGATCGCCTTCGCGGTACGCGGGTTGTCACCAGTGATCATCACGGTCCGGATGCCCATCCGGCGCATCTCGTCGAACCGCTCGCGCATGCCGGACTTGACGACGTCCTTCAGGTGGATCACACCAAGCGCGCGGGCGGGCTGACCGTCGACGTGCTCGGCGACCACGAGCGGGGTGCCGCCGGTGCCGCTGATCGCGTCCACGATCTCGCCGACCTGCTCGGTCGGGTGACCGCCGTTCTCGCGTACCCACTTCATGACCGCGGCGGCGGCGCCCTTGCGGACCCGACGGGCCGTGCCCGACGCGCCACCGTCGACGCTGGCGTCCGGGGTCAGATCGACGCCGCTCATCCGGGTCTGGGCGGTGAACGGCACGAAGGTGGCGTGCGGCATCACGCCGGGCTCACGCTCGCGCAGCCCGAACTCGTTCTTCGCCAGGACGACCACCGAGCGCCCCTCCGGGGTCTCGTCGGCCAGGCTGGACATCTGCGCGGCGTCGGCCAACGTCGCCGCGTCGACCCCCTCGACCGGTACGAACTCGGCGGCCTGCCGGTTGCCGAGCGTGATGGTGCCGGTCTTGTCCAGCAGCAGGGTGTTGACGTCGCCGGCCGCCTCGACGGCCCGGCCGCTCATGGCCAGGACGTTGCGCTGGACGAGGCGGTCCATGCCGGCGATGCCGATGGCGGAGAGCAGCGCCCCGATCGTGGTGGGGATCAGGCAGACCAGCAGCGAGATCAGCACCACGCCGGTGACACCGGAGTCGGTGATCGCGCCGCTGTTCGGCGCCGCCGCCTGGTACGCCTTCGAGAAGATGGCAAGCGGCTGGAGGGTGACCACGGCCAGCAGGAAGATGACGGTGAGCGCGGCGAGCAGAATGTTCAGCGCGATCTCGTTCGGCGTCTTCTGCCGGTTGGCCCCCTCGACCAGAGCGATCATCCGGTCGATGAAGCTCTCCCCCGGTTTCTGGGTGATCTTCACGATGATCCGGTCGGAGAGCACCTTGGTGCCGCCGGTGACAGCGCTGCGGTCGCCGCCGGACTCCCTGATGACCGGGGCCGACTCGCCGGTGATGGCCGACTCGTCAACGCTGGCGATGCCCTCGACGATGTCGCCGTCGCCGGGGATGATGCCGCCCGCCTCGACGAGCACGACGTCGCCCTGACGCAGTTGCGCCGCGGGCACCGCCTCGTCCCGGTAGGCGTTCGCCCGTGCGCCGGGCTTCCAGTCGATCAGCCGGGTGGCGATGGTGTCCTGCTTGGCCTGCCGCAACGCGGCGGCCTGGGCCTTGCCCCGACCTTCGGCGACCGCCTCGGCGAGGTTGGCGAAGAGCACCGTCAACCAGAGCCAGATGGTGATCGCCCAGGCGAACACCGACGGGTCGGCCACCGCCAGGACCGTGGTGAAGGCCGCACCGACCTCCACGATCAGCATCACCGGGTTGCGCCACAGCGTGGTGGGGTTGAGCTTGCGTACCGCGTCCGGGAGGGACCTGATCAACTGCTTGGGGTCGAGCAGGCCCCCGCCGATCCGGTTGCCCTGGGTGGCGGGCGTGCCGGGGAGTTGCTCTGTTGGGGCGGACGTGACGGACATGTCCTCGTTCCTCATGATGGTCAGAGCCCCTCTGCCAGCGGGCCGAGCGCGAGCGCGGGCAGGAAGGTCAGCGCGACGAGGACCACAGTGACGCCGACGACCATCCCGATGAACAGCGGTCGGTGGGTCGGCAGGGTGCCCTCGGACGCGGGGGTGGGTGCCTGGCGGGCCAGGGAGCCGGCCAACGCGAGCACGAAGATGAGCGGTAGGAACCGGCCCAGCAGCATGCACAACCCGAGCGCGGTGTCCCACCAGGTGGTGTTGACGGTGATGCCGCCGAACGCGGAGCCGTTGTTGTTGCTGGCCGACGTGAACGCGTACAGCACCTCGGAGAGGCCGTGCGGGCCGACGTTGAGCGCCGTGGAGTTGTTGCCGGTGGCGAACGCGGCCGCCGTGCCGACCAGCACCAGGATCGGCGTGATCAGGAAGTAGAGCGAGGCGAACTTGATCTCGCGCGACCCGATCTTCTTGCCCAGGTACTCGGGAGTGCGGCCCACCATCAGCCCGGCCACGAAGACCGTGATCACCGCGAGGATGAGCAGGCCGTACAGCCCCGAACCCGCGCCGCCCGGCGCGACCTCGCCGAGCATCATGTTGACCATGGTCATCATGCCGCCGAGCGAGGTGAACGAGTCGTGGAACGAGTTGACCGCACCGGTCGAGGTGAGCGTGGTGGCGGCGGCGAAGGTGGCCGAGTTCGACACGTCGAACCGCACCTCCTTGCCTTCCATCGCCGCGCCGATCGCCTGCGGCACAGTGCCGTGACCGGCCAGTTCGAAGATGTTGGTGAGGGCCACGCTGAGGAACGCGAGGATGCCCATCACCGCGGCGATGGCGTAGCCCTGCCGGTTCTGCCCGACCATGCGGCCGAACACCCGGGGCAGGCTGAATGGGATCAGGAAGATCAGGAAAATCTGGAGCCAGTTCGTCCAGGTGGTGGGGTTCTCGAACGGGTGCGCGCTGTTGACGTTGTAGAAGCCGCCACCGTTGGTGCCCAGTTCCTTGATCGCTTCCTGGCTGGCGACCGGACCACCGGTGATGGTCTGGGTGCCGCCGGTGAGCGTGCTCACGTCGGTGCCGTCGGACAGGTTCTGCACCGCCCCGCCGATCATCAGCGCGATGGCGCCGAGCACCGCGATCGGCAGCAGGATCCGCAGCGTGATCCGGGTCAGGTCGACCCAGAAGTTGCCGAGTTGCCCGGTGCGGCTGCGGGCGAAGCCGCGTACCAACGCGACAGCCACCGCGATGCCGACCGCCGCCGAGACGAAGTTCTGCACGGCCAGACCGGCCATCTGCACCAGGTGGCCCATCGTCGACTCACCCGAGTACGACTGCCAGTTGGTGTTGGTCACGAACGACACGGCGGTGTTCCACGCGCCGTGCGGCACCACCGGGTCGAATCCCAGCGACAGCCACAGGTGGTTCTGCACCCGCTGGAACACGTACAGGAACAGGATGGAGACCGCGGAGAACGCCAGCACGCTGCGGGCGTACACGCCCCAGGTCTGCTCGGCGGCCGGGTTGACCCCGACGAGTCGGTAGATGCCCCGCTCGACCCGCGACTGCTTGGTGCCGGAGACCGCCCGGAACATGTAGTCACCGAACGGCTTGTAGACGGCTACGAGGGCCGCCACCAGCGTCAACACGAAGATGACGCCCGCTGTTGTCATGGTCATCAGAAGCGCTCCGGAAACAGCAGGGCGAACACCAGGAACGCGCCCAGGACGACCGCGAGCACCAGACCGACGGCGTTTACCGCGTTCACAGCTTCTCCACCGCCCGGACCACCAGGGCGAGCACTGCGAACAGCGCCACCGTCAGGACCACGAACACCACGTCAGACACGCTGACTCCTCAGCCGGAAAGGTTCGTCGCGACCGCCTTCCGGTCGCGCCGGGCAATCAAAGCCCCGCGACCCGCCACACGGCAGGGGTCATAACGCGACCATGACGGAGGCGAACCTTTTCTTGACGTGGTTTTCACACAGGTGCACTGAACAGGTGAAATGGGGCACAGACCCACTGCTGTCCATGCGCTCAGGACCAGGTGTCTGTCCTCGCTGCGCCCCCGCGTGGTCCGCCCTACGCGCCGCCCCGGCGTCGTCCGCCCTTAGCTCCGCCCCGGAGTGGTCCACCTTTGCTCTGCACCCGCGGAGGCGCCAGCTACAGACCGTGAGCGTCGCCTCCGCGGGTGCAGAGCAAAGGGCGCACGAAACCATGCGCGACCCGGATGAGATGCCGCACGGTGCAGCGGGACAGCCGACGCCGGGCCGAAGCGAGCCAGGGCCGATGCGAGCCGGGCCGAGGCGAGGCGGGGAGGCGGGGCGAGTGGGCGGGTCAGGCCGGGCTGCGGGCCACCAGCACGTCCCGCATGATCGACTGGTCGACCCGGTGCCGCAGCGCGCGGTAGGGCTCGTCGTCGACCACTGTCAGACCGGCGTCGGCAAGCACCGCCGCTGCGTCCTCGCGGCTGGCGACGTGGGTGTTCCAGGAGATCCCGAGCGCACCACCCGGACGCAACAACCGGGCCCAGACCGGCACGGCGTCCGCGAGCAACGCCAGCGGGTCGCGGGCCAACCCCTGCCCGGCGGTACGACTGCCGTGCTGCACGCCGTACGGCGCGTCGGCGACGACCAGATCCACTGTCTCCGGGCGGAAGAACTCCGCCGACCGGGCGGTGTCGGCGTTCACCACGTCCAGCAACTGCGTCTGGCCGGCCTTGTGCTCCTCGCGGGTCGGCGCCAACTCGATCCGCACCCGTCGGCCGACCACCTTGCGCTCCCGCCGCACCGGGCCCGACTCCAGCACCCGGTGCTTGACCCGCTTCTGCTTCAACCAGGTGGTGATGAACGCGCGGTACGCCTCGACGTCCTTCTGGTCGCGCTCGATACCGGCGGCGTCGAAGCCGTACATGAGCGCCTGGTTGAGGGTGGTACCCCGACCACAGAGCGGGTCGAGCACCCGAAACCGGCGGCTGGTCATCTCGGTGGCCCACTCCGAGGCCAGCAGGGTGACGTTGAGCAGCAGCTTGGTGAACTGCTCGTTGGTCTTGCCCGGGTACTTCTGAATGGTGAGCAGGTCGTCGTCGTAGCGGTCCAGCCGGCTCCACTCGACCGGTCGCAGCAGCTCACCGACGATCTCGAAGAGCGCGTACCCGGCGGAGAGGTTGCCCAGGACGGCCAGGTCCCGCTCGGTCAGCCCGTCGCCACTGAAGGTGACGTAGGACGCACCGCCGACGACCTCGGTGTCCAACTCGCCGATCCGGCCGCTCAGCGCCGAACTGCCGAAGATCTCCAGCTCGGCTCGGGTGAGGTCCACTGCGGCGCGGGCGTACACCCGGTTGGTGGCGGGCAGGATCAGCAGGCCGTAACGCGTCATGATCCGGCGAGTATTCCACAACCAGTCACTGTCGCCGGGAACCGGAGCGGCCGCCGGAGCGACTACCGATACATGGGGTGTGAGCAGTGGCGGGAGGTCCTGTCCGCGCAGTTGGACGGGGAGGAGACCGTCGCCGAACTGACGGCGGTGCAGGGGCACCTCGACGGGTGCGCCGAGTGCCGGGCCTGGTTCACGGCGGCGGCCACGGTGACCCGTCGGGTTCGTACCCGATTGGTCGTCGAGGTGCCCGATCGGACAGCGGCGATCCTGGCCGCCGCCGCTGCGGCGCCGGCCCGTCGGTCGTGGTGGCGGCGCCGGGCCGGGCCGGGCCGGTTGGTCAGCAGGCTGCGCCCGACGGTCGGGCGCGGTGCGTCGACCGCCGGACTGCGTGCGGCGTTCGGACGTGGCCCGCTCGTCGCCGGCCTGCGGTCGGCGCTCGGGCTGCTCGGCGCGGTGCAGCTGGTGCTCGGCCTGGCCCAGGTGGGTCGGGGCGCGACCGCCGACCACCTGCACCCCACCGGCCAGCACCTGTGGCACGAGTCGGCGGCGTGGAACGTGGCAGTGGGCGCGGGCTTCCTGTTCGTGGCGTTGCGACGCAGCCCACCGGCCGGGCTGCTGCCGATGCTCAGCGCGTTCGTCGGCACGCTGCTGCTGTTGTCGGTGAACGACCTGGCCACCGGTTCGGTGGGCGGGGAGCGGCTGATCAGCCACGGCTTCCTGGTGGTCGGCTACCTGATCACCGTGCTGCTGTCCCGACCCGGGCTGCGCCCCGGTGGGCCGGCCCCGCAGCGACAGCCCACGCCGTCCCGCTGGCGGTTCGGAGCCGACGAGGTGGACCGACCCTTGCGGGTGGTACGCCCCGGCTCCCATCCGGCGCAGGCCGCCGACCGGTACGCCGCCCCGGCGGCGCATGCCGGCCAGGCCGCCCCGGCGGCTCGTACCGGCCAGGCCGGCGACCGACGCGCCGCCTGAGCGTCGGCGGCCCGCCGGAACGCTCGGCGGTCAGCGCACTGGTCGCGCCGGTTCGCGGTCGGCGAGGACCTGCGGGATGACCTGCTCGACGATGGTCAGCAGGGTCGTGGTGAGCAACAGGTGCACCTGGGCACGGGTCAGCGCGCCACGTTGAAGCCATTCGCGGGCGGTCGAGGTGGCCAGACCTCCGTACGCCCGGACCATGCCGCGCAACTCCTCGCGGTGCTCCGCCTCGCCGGCCAGCCCGACGGCGACGAGCATCCGGTCGGCGGCGACCTCCTCGGCCTCGGCGAGCACCCGCTCGACGTCGGCGTCGCCACCCATCCCCCGGGCGGTGACCGCCGCCAACCAGGAGGTGCTGTGCCGGGACACCACGTCGAGGAACCAGGTGACGCTGGCGTCGACGCGGGTCCGCAGGTCACCCTTGGGCAGCCGTTCCACTGCCACCTCCGGGATGGTCACCATGACCCGGACGACCTCCAGGTAGAGGTCCTTCTTCGTACCGAAGTAGTGGTTGACCAGGCCGCGGGCGACGCCTGCCTCGCGGGCGACGTCGGTGGTCGACACGTCCGCGTACGGGCGCTCGCCGAACAGCCGGACCGCGCAGGCCAGGATCTGCCCACGCCGGGCGTCCGGCTCCAAACGGCGGCGGCGCGGAGCCGTCTCGACACTCATCTGCCCGACCCTATCGACATCTCACCCGGTCAGCCGCCGCTCCTCGCCCTGGTCACCGCACGCCCCGGCGACGCCGGACCACGTGTCGTCCCAGATGGCGCAGATTGGACGCCTCGGCGTAGAGCGCCGCGTTGATCGCACCCAGGGCCACCCCGGGCGCTCGCTGCACCCGGTCGACGTCCTGAACCACCCGGCCGATCAACGTCAGCCGACAACGGAGATCGAACAACTCCCTCCGCGCACAGTGCAGCGCTGTCTCCAGGCCCCCGACCCGCTCCCGCAACCACGCCAACTCCGTCACCTGATCCATCGGGCCTCCTCCCAGCACTCGCGATCGCTGACCAATCGGCCCGAGCCCCAGCCGGGCCGATGAGTTCACCTTCACCCATTCGGAAGGACTGCGCAAGTAGGTAGACGCAATTCGGCATCCCTGATCGCCCTACCTTCGACTGATGGGTGAAGTCCCGGGTCCACTGGTCGGTCCGCACGAGTTGCAGGAGTTGCTCGGCGGCGTGAGCCGGAGCCGGATGCGTCAGCTCATCCGCTATCCGACCTTCCCCGCGCCGTTCCAGCGGCTGCACGGGACCACGGTCTGGCTGCGTGCCGATGTGGAGGCGTGGATCGCCGAGCACCGCCCGCCGCGTCCCACCGACGGCGATGAGGCCGAGTAGTTCAGACTCCCCGCCGCGCGAGGGGGCGAGGTCTCGCGATCTTGGACACTTTTCGTTAGCTCGTAACGGAAACTGTCCGAGATCTCCGCGCGTCCGGTCGTTGGCGGCAGCGCAAATCCATGATCGACGACTTCTTGGCCAGGGCCGCACGGTCTCGGGCTGGCGTACCAGGCCCGACGGTCTCGGGCTGCGGTTGCGGAACACCCCGACGACCCCCGCGCCGAAGCCGATCACGACTTATTGACAGGGTGCCAACAGGGCGCGAGGGTGGTGCACATGCCGACGCCCCCGCCCCACGGCTCCTCCTCTCCCTGGCGCGAGCCCGAGCACGACGATCTTGCCGACCTGGCCCGCACCTTCTTCACGAAGGATGTGCTGCCGCACGCCGAGCGCCTGCAGACGCAGGGCCATCCGGACCGTGAGCACTACCGGCGCGCGGGTGAGCTGGGCTTGCTCGGCCTGTCGGTTCCGGAGGAGTACGGCGGTGGTGGCGGCGGGTTCACCCATGAGGCCGTCCTGCTGCACGAGCAGGCGTACGCCGGGGAGAGCAGTCTCGGCCTGGCCGTCCACAGTGGCATCGTCACCGGCTACCTGTCCTTTTACGGCAGCGAGGAGCAGAAGCGGCGTTGGCTGCCCGGCCTGTGCAGCGGCGAACTGGTCGGTGCCATTGCGATGACCGAGCCGGACGGCGGCTCCGATCTTCAGGCGATGCGGACCCGGGCGATCCGGGACGGCGACGAGTACGTGGTCACCGGCGCGAAGACGTTCATCACCAACGGCGGCCTGGCCGACCTGATCATCGTGGCGGTGAAGACCGACCCCGAGCAGCGGGCGGCCGGCGTCTCGTTGCTGGTGTGCGAGGTGGGTGGCGACCCGGAGGGCTTCCGCCGGGGCCGTCTGCTGTCCAAGATCGGGCTCCACGCCAACGACACGGCGGAGTTGTTCTTCGACGATTTCCGGGTGCCGGCGGCCAACCTGCTCGGCGGTGCCGAAGGGCTGGGCTTCATCCAGCTCATGCAGCAACTTCCGCAGGAACGGCTGGTCATCGGTGTCGGCGCGGTCGCGGCGATGGAACGGGCGGTCGCGCTCACCGTCGCGTACGCCAAGGAGCGCACCGCCTTCGGCAAGACCCTGATGGGGCACCAGAACACCCGGATGGTTCTCGCGGAGTGCGCCACCCGTACCCGGGTCAGCCGGGTCTTCCTGGACGACTGCATCGTCAGACACACGCGGGGCGACCTGGACGTCTCGACAGCGGCGATGGCGAAGTCGTGGCTCACCGACGGGCAGTGCGAGGTCGTCGACAGGTGCCTGCAGCTCTTCGGTGGTTACGGCTACACGACGGAGTACCCGATCGCGCAGATGTACGCCGACGCCCGCGTCCAGAAGATCTACGGCGGCACCAACGAGATCATGAAGGAGTTGATCGCTCGTGCCCTCTGAGGCGTACGTCTATGACGCGGTCCGCACCCCGCGCGGACGCGGCCGGGACACCGGCGCGCTGCACGGGGTCAAGCCGATCTCCCTGGTGGTCGGCCTGATCGACGCGTTGCGCGAGCGCAACCCCGGCCTGGACGTCGGCCGGCTGGAGGATCTGCTGCTCGGCATCGTGACCCCGGTCGGCGAGCAGGGCGGTGACCTGGCCCGGGCTGCCGCGCTGCTGGCCGGGTTGCCGGACCAGGTGGGCGGGGTGCAGCTCAACCGGTTCTGCGCCTCCGGCTTGGAGGCGGTCAACTCCGCCGCCGCGCGGATCCGCTCCGGCTGGGAGCATCTGCTGCTCGCGGGCGGGGTCGAGTCGATGTCCCGGGTGCCGATGGGTTCCGACGGCGCGGCCTGGGCCACCGATCCGCAGACCGCGCTTGCCACGTCGTTCGTGCCGCAGGGTGTCAGCGCCGACCTGATCGCCACCCTGGAGGGCTTCACCCGCGACGATGTGGACGGCTACGCGCTGCGGTCGCAGGAGCGGGCCGCCAAGGCCTGGGCCGGCGGGTACTTCGCCCGCTCGGTGGTGCCGGTCAGCGACGGCAACGGGCTGGACATCCTCACCGTCGACGAGCACCCGCGCCCGGAGACGACCCGGGAGGCGTTGGCGAAGCTGACCCCGTCCTTCGCCACGATGGGCGAGGCGGCCGGCTTCGACGCCGTCGCGCTGCAGAAGTTCCACTGGTTGGAGGCGATCGACCACGTCCACCACGCGGGCAACTCGTCAGGCATCGTGGACGGTGCCGCGCTGGTCCTGGTCGGCTCGGGTGACGTCGGTCGGGACCTCGGCCTCACCCCGCGCGCCCGGATCGTCGGCGCGGCGGTCAGCGGCGCGGACCCGACCCTGATGTTGACCGGCCCGATCCCGGCCACCCGGAAGGCGCTGGCCGTCGCCGGGCTGACCGTCGACGACATCGACCTGTTCGAGATCAACGAGGCTTTCGCCGCGGTGGTGCTCAAGTACGTCCGCGACCTGGGCCTCGACCCGGACCGCGTGAACGTCAACGGCGGCGCGATCGCTCTCGGCCACCCGCTCGGCGCGACCGGAGCGATGCTGCTCGGTACGGCGTTGGACGAGTTGGAGCGCCGTGACCTCCGCCGGGCCGTGGTGACCCTCTGCATCGGCGGCGGCATGGGCGTCGCCACCGTTCTCGAGCGCTGCTGACCCGGAGGACGACAATGACCAACACCATCGGGTACGACCGCGGCGCCGACGGCATCGTCACGCTCACCCTGGACGACCCCACCCAGTCCGCGAACACCATGAACCGGGCGTACGCCGCCTCGATGACCGCGGCACTGGACCGGTTGGAGGCCGAACGCGACCTTGCCGGGGTCATCGTGACGAGCGCGAAGTCGACCTTCTTCGCCGGCGGTGACCTGCCCGAGATGATCCGCGCCACCCGGGCCGACGCGCCAGCGCTGGCCGACCTGCTCGGCACCATCAAACGGGACCTGCGCCGGCTCGAGACGCTGGGCAGGCCGGTGGTCGCCGCTGTCAACGGCTCCGCGCTCGGCGGTGGTCTGGAGATCGCGCTCGCCTGCCACCACCGGATCGCGCTCGACGCGCCCGGCAGCCGGCTCGGACTGCCCGAGGTGACACTGGGTCTGCTCCCCGGGGCGGGCGGTGTCACCCGGACGGTACGGATGCTCGGCCTGGCCGGCGCGCTGACCACGGTGCTGCTCACCGGCCGGCGGATGCGCCCGGCCGACGCCCTGTCCGCCGGGCTCGTCGACGAGGTGGTCGCCACGCCGACGGAGTTGCTGGAACACGCCCGGGCCTGGATCGCGGCGAATCCGCGCCCGGCGCAGCCGTGGGACCGGCCGGACTACCGGATGCCGGGCGGCACCCCGGCCAGCCGTTCGCTCGCCGCACAACTGCCCGCCTTTCCGGCGACGCTGCGCAAGCAACTCAAGGGTGCCCGGCTGCCGGCGCCCGAGGCGATCCTGGCCGCCGCCGTCGAGGGCGCACAGGTCGACCTGGAGACCGCCCTGACCGTGGAGACCCGGCACCTGATCGGCCTGCTCACCGGGCAGGTGGCCAAGAACATGATCGGCGCGTTCTTCTTCGACCTCAAGGCCGTCAACGGTGGCGCGGCCCGACCGTCCGTGGACGCTCCACCGGTACGCCGGGTGGCGGTGCTCGGCGCCGGCATGATGGGCGCGGGCATCGCGTACGCCTGCGCCAGCGCCGGGCTGGACGTGGTGGTCAGGGACGTCACGGCGGAGGCCGCTGGCCGGGCCCGGGAGCACGCCGAACGGTTGCTGGCCCGCACGGTACGCAAGGGCCGCGCCACCGAGGCGGACGCCCGCGCCGTGCTGGGCCGGATCACCACCACCGACCAGGTGGACGCGCTCGCCGGCTGCGACGCCGTGATCGAGGCGGTCTTCGAGGACCCGGCGCTGAAACAGCGGGTCTTCGCTGAGGTGCTGCCCGTGCTGGCACCCGACGCCTTGCTCGCCTCGAACACCTCCACCCTGCCGATCAGCGCGCTGGCCGACGGAGTGGACCGGCCGACGGACTTCATCGGCATGCACTTCTTCTCCCCGGTGGACCGGATGCCGTTGCTGGAGATCGTGGTGGGTGAGCGGACCGGAGAAATGGCGCTGGCCCGGGCCTTCGACCTGGCCCGGCGGATCGGCAAGACCCCGATCGTGGTCAACGACGGCCGGGGTTTCTTCACCAGCCGGGTGATCGGCCAGTTCATCGACGAGGCGGTCGGCATGGTCGCCGAGGGCGTCCCCGCCGCGTCGGTGGAGCAGGCCGCCCTTCAGGCCGGTTACCCGACCGGGCCGCTGGCGCTTGCCGACGAGGTGAGTCTCACGCTGATCCAGCGCATTCGCCGCCAGTTCGAGGCGGCCAGCGACGAGTTCCGGCCCCTGCCGGCGCACCGCCTGGTGGACGAGCTGGTCGACGCGTACGACCGGCCGGGGCGTGCCGCCGGGCGCGGCTTCTACTCCTACGACGACGGCACCCGGGGCCGGCTGTGGCCGGGGCTCGCCGAACTCACCACCGAGGCGGGTCGGGCGGTGCCGTTCACGGACCTTCAGGAGCGGATGCTCTTCGCCGAGGCACTGGACGCGCTGCGCTGCCTGGCCGAGGGGGTGCTGCGCACCGAGACCGACGCCAACATCGGCTCGATCTTCGGCATCGGCTTCCCCGCGTGGACGGGAGGGGTGATCCGCTACGTCCGGCAGTACGCGGGCGGCCCGGCCGGCTTCGCGGCCCGTGCCAGCGAGCTGGCCGAGCGCTACGGCGACCGGTTCAGACCTCCCGCCGGCCTGGTCGACAGACTGGCCGCCTCGGCCGACCGTCCCGCCGAACCGGTGGACGTCGCGTGACGGCGGCGCGCGGCGGGCCACTGGCCGGGGTACGGGTGGTCGAGCTGGCCAGCCTCGCACCCGCACCGTTCGGCTGCATGGTCCTCGCCGACCTCGGCGCGGACGTGGTGCGGGTGGACCGGCCGGGAGCGCCGGGAGCGGGTCGGCTCGCCGCACCGACGAACGGGCCGTTGCAGCGCGGACGGCGGGTCACCGCACTGGACCTGAAATCCCCGGCCGGGTTGGCGGACCTGCTGCGCCTCGCCGACCGCGCCGACGTGCTC
This sequence comes from Micromonospora sp. NPDC005710, assembly GCF_040630995.1. Lineage (NCBI taxonomy): Bacteria > Bacillati > Actinomycetota > Actinomycetes > Micromonosporales > Micromonosporaceae > Micromonospora > Micromonospora sp. NPDC005710. The sequence goes on from NZ_JBEXYP010000006.1 coordinate 228,182, forward strand.
GTCGAGGCGTACCGGCCCGGGGTGGCCGAGCGGCTCGGCTTCGGGCCGGAGGTGTGCCGGGCCAGCAACCCCCGACTGGTGTACGCGCGGATGACCGGCTGGGGTCAGGACGGCCCGCTGGCAGCCCGGGCCGGGCACGACATCGACTACATTGCGGTGTCCGGCGCGTTGGAGCCGCTGGGGCGGGCCGGCGAACGCCCGTACGCGCCGATGAACCTGCTCGGCGACTTCGGCGGCGGCGGCATGCTGCTCGCCGTCGGGGTGCTGGCCGCGCTGCTGGAGCGGGAGCGCTCCGGCGTCGGCCAGGTGGTCGACGCGGCAATGGTGGACGGCTCGGCGCTGCTCACCTCGTTCCTGCACGGGCTGATCGGCGCCGGCCAGTGGGCCGCACCGCGCGGGCGCAACATGTTCGACGGCGGGGCGCCGTTCTACGACACGTACGCCACCGCTGACGGTGGATTCATGGCTGTCGGCGCGATGGAACCGGCCTTCTACGCCGTACTCCTCACCGGCCTCGACCTCGCCGACGACCCGGACCTGCCCGCCCAGTACGACCCGAGCGGCTGGGACGAGTTGCGTCGCCGGTTCACCGAGCGGTTCGCCGAACGCACCCGGGACGAGTGGACGGCGGTCTTCACCGACCTGGACGCCTGCGTCGCACCGGTGCTCGCCCCCGGCGAGGCGCACGGGCACCCGCACAACGCGGCCCGGGGCACGTTCGTCGAGGTGGGCGGCGAGATCCAGCCAGCCCCCGCACCGCGCTTCGACCGCACCCCGACCGACCGCCCAACCCCTGCACCGGACCCGGAGCAGGACGCCGTGTCGGTAGAGCAGATCCTCACCAACTGGCCCCACCGCCCCTGACCCGCCCGGCACCACCGACGCATCCGGATTCTCAACAGTGCGCGTCGGGGCGACCGCGGCGAGTAGCGAAGTCCTATCCTTTGCGGGTGCTGCTCACCTATCTGGACGAGTCGTACACCGACCGGTGGTACTGGATAGGCGCACTGATGGTTCCCGACACCGTGGCGATTCCGTTGAGCACCGCACTCGATGAGGTCGTGCTGAACGCGGCAAAGACCTTCGGCGTCGAGGCGAAGTCCGAGCTGCACGGGTACGACCTTTTCCAGGGGCGGGCGCACTGGAGGGGGCTGCCGCCCCGAGCCCGTATCGCCGTCTACAACGCCGCGATGAAGACCATCGGCGCGCACGACGTCACGATCATCTTGCGTGGGGTCGACCGCCTTGGTCTCACCCGCCGGTACGCCTCGCCGAAGCCTGCCCACGAGGTGGTGCTGTCGCATCTGCTGGAGCGTGTTGACGGTTATGCCGCGATGCGCCAGCAACTGGCTCTGGTCATCGCCGACGAGGTGGACAATCCGTCGACCCATCGCTCTGACCTGAGCCGGTACCGCGTTGATGGCACCGGAGGTTATCGATCACGACGGCTCACCCGGATCGTCGACACGTTGCACTTCGCCCCGTCGCACGCCTCGCGGCTGGTGCAGGCCGTGGATCTGGTGACCTTCCTCTACCGCCGGATGGCCAACGGCACGGGTCACGATCCACGTGAGGCGACGGCTAACGAGAAGCTGTGGTCCTGGGTCGACAAGCGGTGTTACCACTCATGGTGCTGGTCTCCCACGGCCCGCCAGATGCACGAAGGGCCCGCGTGAGCGGGCCCTAAGGCGGCTGCGGGAACCCTCGACGAGAGCCTCCTGCATCACCCAGGTTAGCAGTGGCCTGTGTGCCACGCACGAACCACGACAGTGTTGATCAAGAGGTTTGCGTCAAGGAATCGTGCTCCGCTGACGCAAACCTCTTGATCAACGGAGACGGGCGGCGGGTGGGCGGGAGGGGGACGGACGGGGGCGGGTCGGGCGGGGGCGGTTTGAGTGGTACCAGGTGGCGAAGAGGGCTGTTGCCAGGAGAAGCTCGGCCAGGTCGCCGCCGTAGTACATGAGCTGGGCGGCGGAGCGAAACGCTTCCGGGTCCCGGTCGGTGAGGCCGGGCGGGAGGGTTTCGGCCTGGGCGTACAGGTACTTGGCCAGCACGGTGTGGCCGGCCGACGCGGCGAGTAACGCGCCGACGCGTACCGCCAGTCCCGGGCGGCGCGGCGCGGGGTCCGGTCCGACCAAGGACCAGGCGAGGAGGTACCCGGCGGCCAGGTAGTGCAGGTGCACGGCGTGGTGCAGGACTGGTTGCCGTTCGGCCGCCGCATAAAGCGGGGTCAGCAGTACCAACGCCAGGCCGCCGGTGCTCAGCAGCGCGGCGGTGACCGGATGGGCGAGCAGGTGCAGCGGGCGGGCGCGCAGCAGCCGGCCGACGGTCCGGCGTGCCGGCTGTGGAGCGACCCGCAGCAGCAGCGTCACCGGGGCGGCGAGGACCAACCCCAGCGGGGCGAACATGCCGAGGAGCAGGTGCTGCGCCATGTGCCCGCGCGGGTCGTCGGGGAGTGGGGTCAGCGGCCCGACGGCGACGGCAAGCAGGGCGCAGCCGGCCAGCCAGGAAACGGTGCGCCGGTGGTCCCAGCCTCGCGGGTCCCGCACGGCGGCGAGCACGTAGCCGCACGCCAACACCGCGACCGGGAGCAGCGGGAACCAGGTCGGCCCGGCCGCGCCGTGCCCGGCGTGCGCCAGCGGCACGGCCACCGTCATCGGGGGCCGGTGCGGGCCCGGGCCCGCCACAGCACAGCCACGCCGGCCAGCAGCAGCACCGCGCCGGCCACGTTCCAGACCACGTCGTACGGCACCAGGTGTACGCCGTAACGGATCTGGTGCAGCCGGAGCACCTTGTGGTCGACGAGCCCGTCGAAGAGTTGGAAGCCTCCGGCGCCGAGCAGGAAGCCGCCCCAGGCCAGCCGGCTCGACAGTGCACGTCGCCGTCGCAGGTCGGCGAACCAGAAGAACCCGCCGACCAGGGCGATCACCTCGGCCGCGTGCAGCAGGCCGTCCGAGAGAAGCGCCACCGCCGGGGTGGAGCGGTCGTAGAAGTGGTGCCAGGCGAGCAGTTGGTGAAAGACGATCTCGTCCACCGCGGCCATGATCGCGATGCCGATCAGGATGCCGACGAGAATGGAGGAGCGCACGTCGGAAGTGCGTGGACGTGGCAGACGCAGATTGGCCACCACACACCTCACTTCCGCGTTCGGCTGTCCTCAAAATACTCCAAACTGGAAGAACCACGCCGTCGAAGGCGACGAGGGACGCCCGCGTGGGCGTGATCGACACGAGTTTCATGAAATTGGGGCGTCCGGCCGCATGGGATACCGCGACTTCCGGGAAGCCGTGTTGATCAAGGCCGCGCGCAAGGCCGGGCGCAAGGCCGCGCGGAAAGGCCGGACGCAAGGCCGCGCGAAAGGCCGCGCGATGTCCCCGTTTGGCGACTCCCGGCCCCCACGCGGCATGATCATGGTGCCTGGAGGGGCAGCGACATCCAGATCCCGAGGAGGAGGTGCCCGTGCCGGACGCTGACGAACTCGTCGCCAACGCGCTCGCGGCGGTGCGCGGCACTGACGTACGGCAGGCCGAACGGCAGCTGGACCACCTGATGGTCGGCACCGGCGCCGCGGACGGCACCACGGCGGTGGACGCCGCGCTGCTGCGTCGCCTGGTCCGCGGCCTGGGCCGGCTCTGGCCGCGCGGTTGGCAGCCGGTCGACGTGGACCGGATCACCGGTCGGCGCCTCGACGCCCGCGCGGCCCGGCTGGTCCGCGCCGCGATGGCCGTGCAGCGGCGCGACCAGGCCGAGCCGGTCCCGGCCTGGTGGGACGACCAGCTGCGCGAGTTGCCGGCCACCGAGGCAGGTGCCGACCGGGGTGTGCTGACTGGCTGGGCCGGCCGGGAGGGCCTGGACCGGGCCGACGCGCTCCGCGTGGCAGTGGACACTCTCGCGCTCGTGGAGAGCCTGCCGCCGATCGCGGTGCTGCGCCCACCGCCGGGTACGAGTGGCGCGGCGCTGCCCCGCACGGCCGGCACGGCGCGCAGCGGGTCGCCGATGTTGGACCGGGTACGGGCGCTCCTGGCCAAGGCCGAGTCGACCACCTTCCCGGCCGAGGCCGAGGCGCTGACCGGGAAGGCCCAGGAGCTGATCGCCCGGCACAGCATCGACGAGGCGCTGCTGGCTGCCGGGTCGGAGCGCGGGGACCTGCCTGGCGGGGTACGCCTGAGCACCGACACCCCGTACGCGGGCGCGAAGGCGCTGCTGGTGCAGGAGGTGGCGGCGGCGAACCGGTGCGAGGCGGTCTGGTCCGACGATCTCGGCTTCGCGACGGTGCTGGGCTGGCCGGCGGATCTGGTGGCGGTGGAGTTGCTCTACACGTCGCTGCTGGTCCAGGCCACGGCGGCGATGCTGCGGGGGCGCGCCGAGCGGCGGCCGGGTTCGGGGCGGCGGACGAAGGTCTGGGACGAGTCCTTCCTCAACGCGTTCGCGCTGCGGATCGGCGAGCGGTTGCGGGCGGCAACCGAGGCGGCAACCGAGGCGGCAGACCGGGCGTCGGCCGAGACGGCCGGGGCGGATCGGCTGTTGCCGGTGCTCGCGGCGCGGGGTGAGGCGGTCCGGGAGCGGCTCGACACACTCTTTCCCGGCGTCACCCGACACCGGCTCAGCGTGCGCGACGCGGACGGCTGGTCGTCCGGCACGTCGGCAGCCGACCGGGCGTCGCTGGACGTCGGGGGTGGCCGCAAGCCCCGACAGGTTCAGGGCCGACCCGATCCGCGCTGATCCCCCCGGCGTGGGAGCACCCCCGCCGGCCGTTTCTGCGATTTTCTTCGGTACGCGGTAGGGATCGGGGGAACGGCTCCGACCCTCCGGCGAGTCGCGCCCCGCTCGGGGTGCGACCAGAGCACGAGGAGCATCGCCGTGAAGTACATGCTGCTGATCTGGAACCGGCCCGGCTTCACCGAGGAGCTGAGCGAGCAGGTCCGTACCGCCCTTTTCGGTGACGTCGACGAGATCATGAAGGAGCTGACGGAGACCGGCGAGCTGATCGGCGGCCAGGCGTTGGCGGATCCGTCGCAGACGTCGACGGTCCGGCTGGTGGACGGCAACCCCGAGATCCTCGACGGCCCGTTCATGGAGAGCAAGGAGCAGTTCGCCGGTTACCTGGCCGTCGACTGCGACAGCCCGCAGCGGGCCGCCGAGATCGCCGCCCGGTGGCCGGATGTCCGGTACGGCGGAGTGATGGAGGTCCGCCCGATCATGGACGGGGCCGGGACGGAGATGTGACGGCGGACCGGACGGTCGAGGATCTGCTGCGCACGTTCGCGCCGCAGGTCCTCGGCCTGCTGGTCCGCCGGCACGGACAGTTCGACAGGTGCGAGGACGCGGTCCAGGAGGCGCTGCTCGCCGCGGCGACACAGTGGCCCGGCCAGGGCGTACCGGACAGTCCGCGCGCCTGGTTGCTCACGGTGGCCACCCGCCGGCTCACCGACGAGTGGCGCAGCGACAGCGCGCGCCGGGACCGCGAGCTGGCGGTGGCGCGGCGCGAGCCGGCGTACGCCGGGGTGGCGCCAGCGGCGGACGCGGAGCCGGCCGTCGCGGCCGACGACGACACCCTCACGCTGCTGTTTCTCTGCTGTCACCCGGCGCTGCCCGGGTCGGCGCAGGTGGCGCTGACCCTGCGAGCGGTGGGCGGTCTCAGCACCGCCCAGATCGCCCGCGCGCACCTGGTGCCGGAGGCGACGATGAGTCAGCGGATCCGCCGGGCCAAGCAGCGGGTCGAGGCCGCGGGTGCCCGCTTCACCATGCCCGGGCCGGCCGAGCGGGACGAGCGGCTGGGAACGGTTCTGCGGGTGCTCTATTTGATCTTCAACGAGGGCTACACCGCGTCCAGTGGCACTGACCTTCGCCGGGCCACGCTCACCGGCGAGGCGATCCGGCTGACTCGCGTACTGCGCGGGCTGTTGCCCGACGACGGCGAGGTGACCGGGCTGTTGGCGCTGATGCTGCTGACCGACGCGCACCGGGCGGCCCGGGTGGGGCCGGACGGGGAGTTGGTGCCGCTGGCCGAGCAGGACCGTTCCCGGTGGGACGCCGCCGCGATCGCCGAGGGGGTCGCGCTGATCACCGAGGCGTTGACCTGGTCGCCGCCCGGTCCGTACCAGCTTCAGGCGGCGATCGCCGCTGTGCACGCCGAGGCGTCGTCGGCGGCGGAGACGGACTGGCGGCAGATCGTCGCGCTCTACCGACTGTTGGCCCGGATCGCACCGAATCCGATGGTCACCCTCAACCAGGCGGTGGCGGTGGCCATGGTCGACGGGCCCCGGGCCGGGCTGGCCCTGCTCACGCCGTTGGACGCCGACGAACGCACTGCCGGGCACCACCGACTCGCCGCCGTCCGGGCTCATCTGTTGGAGCTGGCCGGGGACGTCGGCGCGGCGCGGGACGCGTACCTGGCTTCGGCGCGGGGCACCACGAGCCGGCCCGAGCAGCGTTACCTGGAGGTGCGGGCGGCCCGGCTGACCGGGCAGGGGTGAGGAACATCTTCTTGCCGTTCTGGCAACATTCTTTGCGCATCTGATCGGTGCCCGGTCACAGTCGTTGGCGACGCGCGAAGGAGCAGGCACAGATGACCGAGCAGCACGAGTTCGACAAGGACTACTGGGAGCGGCACTGGCACCAGACGGGACACGACCGCCCCGGTGCGATGAGCACGAGTACCGCGCACCCGTACCTGGCCCGGGAGGCCGGGGGCCTGGTTCCGGGTACGGCGTTGGACGCCGGGTGCGGCGCCGGCGCGGAGGCGATCTGGCTCGCAACCCGGGGCTGGCAGGTCACCGCCGTCGACATCGCACCCGTCGCCCTCGCCCGGGCCGCTGAACGCGCGGCGGAGAGCGGGCTCTCCGACCGTGTGCGGTGGGTGGAGGCGGACCTGACGGCCTGGGCTCCGGAGACACGGTTCGACCTGGTCACGACGCACTACGCGCACCCGGCGATGCCGCAGTTGGCCTTCTACGACCGCGTCGCCGGGTGGGTGGCTCCTGGCGGCACCCTTCTGATCGTCGGTCACCTGCACATCTCGGGCGCCACCGAGCAGGGGCACGGGCACGGGCACCACCAGCCCGACGAGGCGACAGTCACCCTCGCGGACATCACCGCCGGCCTGGACAGCGCCACCTGGGAGATCAGCACCGCCGAGGAGCACCGCCGCACGATGCCGGGCCGCGAGGTCCCGCTGCACGACGTGGTCGTCCGCGCGGTCAGACGTCGCTGAGCACACCGCTGCCGGCCGTCGGGCGACCCCGGACCACCCGACGGCCGGCAGCGACCCTCACACCTCCGGTTCGACGGCCGGGCAGCTGGCGCCGCGAGTCGGCACCACCTTGTCGATCAGGTAGGAGTCGACGGCTCGTTGCACGCACACGCTGCTGCTGTAGCTGCCGTGCCCCCACCCCTGGTAGGTGAGCAGCACGCCGTGCCGGCCCAACTGTCGTGCCACGTTGCGCGCCCAGCCGTAGCCGCTGGCCGGGTCGTGCACTGTGGCGGCGAGCAGCACCGGCACGTCGGTGTGGACCCGTAGCCGATGCTGCGGGTTCGCCACCGGCGCCGGGGTGCCCAGGCAGGTGACGAGCGCGAACAGCGCCGGCGGGTACCGCAGGTCCGGCGCGAGCCGGGCCGCCCGGCGCAGGTGTCCGTCGTACTCCCGGTAGTCACGGACCGGCAGGCTCCAGTCCTGACAGAAGACCGCGAAGGGGTACGGAGCCACTGCCTCGTCCGCCAGCGGACGCAAGCCCAGCGTGGTGTCCGTGCCCTCCAGCCGGATGATCCACCTGGCCAGCTCCGGCCACCGCCAGGTGTCGTAGAGCGCCTTGTGGGCGAGGCGGCTCAACTCGAACGGGGCGAGCGCGGCCCCGCCCCGGTCCGGGTCGGTGAGCGAGCCTCGCTCGGCCCGGGCGTGCAGCCCCGCCCACCTGGCCCGGACGTCGCTCCCGTGCAGGACGCAGTCGACCGAGCGGGCGCACCAGGCCAGGAACTCGTCGAACGCGCCCTCCGCGGTGACGGCCTGGCTGTCGAGGAAGGCACGGGTGCCGACGCTGTGGTCCATCGTGGCCTCCAGCACCATGGCTCGGACCCGGTCGGGGTACAGCTCGGCGTACCGCTGCCCGAGCACTGTGCCGTATGAGCTGCCGTGGAAGGTGAGCTGCCGCTCGCCGAGCGCGACACGAACCGCGTCCAGGTCACGGGCGGCGCTCGTGGTGTCCACGTGGTCGTAGAGCGCCCCGGTGCGGGCCCGGCAGTCGGCGCGCAGCAACGCGTTGTTGGCGAGCACGGCGTCGAACTGGGCCTGGTCGGCGATCACCTGTGGCTGCCGGGCGAGCAGCGCCCGGGCGCAGACCACCGGGTGGCTGCCGCCGGTGCCCCGGGGGTCGAAACTGACGATGTCGAACCGGGCACGCAGGTCGGCACTGAACCGGGAGCTGCCGTTCACCACCCGGTCGACCCCACTGTCGCCCGGTCCGCCGGGACCGAAGACGAGTGCGCCTTCCCGGGTGGCCGGGTCGGCGACGCGGCGGGCCACCGACAGGTCGAAGCGCTCACCCAGGGGTCGGTTCCAGTCCACCGGCAGCGACAGGGTGCCGCACTCGGCGGCGGTGTCCGCGGCGCAGGGCCGCCAGTCGATCGTCGGGCCGGGCCGTGGTTGGGCGGCGGCCGGGCTCGCCGGGGTCAGGCCGGCGGTCGTCAGGGCCAGGGCGACCGCCCAGCCGACTGCTGATTTGCGTACGCGCAGCATGAGGTGCTGTCCTCTTCTCGAAGGAGCGTTGCCGGTGAACTCGCCCACTGGGCGAGGTGATGCTGCTTCCACCCGGGCCGTCGAGTAGCCGCTCGACGGCCCGGGGTCTCTCGTCCGCCGGGTCAGTCGACCTCGCGCAGGACGCGTTCGAGCGTGGTCATCCGGGTCTCCATGCCGCCCAGCCGGCCGTCCATCGCCGCGAGCAGTCGGGTGTTCTCGGCCTGGGCCTGAGCGGCCGTCTCGGCGAGCCGGCGGTAGTCGTCGCTGCGGGCCGCCTCGTAGCGGGCCCGGCGGGTCTTGGCGAGCTGGACGACGCTCACCGTGACCACGCTGATCAGGAAGCCGAAGATGCCGATCGCGCCGACCACCTCGGTCCAGTCGTGGTCGCTCATCGCTCTGCTCCCGGCTGTTCGCCCGAGTCGGGCACTGTGAGCGTCTCGACCGCCGCCGCGATGACAGCGGGGGTGAGTGTGAACACGAACGGCTCCACCTCGTAGTAGTTCATGGCCTTCCCGTCCTCCGACAACTCCAGGCGGGCGGTGACCAGCCCGGCCGCCGCCAGCTTCCGTAGGTGGACCTGCAACAGCGCCCGGCTGATGCCCAGTTGCCGGGCCAGCCCGCTGACGTACGCACGCTCGCGGGCCAGCGCGGCGACGACCCGCAGTCGGTGCGGGTTGGCCAGGGTGGCCAGCACCCGGACCAGGTCGTCGCCGGTCGGCGGTGGAGCGGTGCTCATAACCAGCCCTTGCACATGCCAAGGAAAGTTAGCAGGTGTCGGCGCGCGGCGGTGCGGCACGGAACCGGAATCAGGGGGATCTCAGGGTTGTCGCAAAGGGCCGGACACACAGCACGCCGGGCCGGTGATGATCACCGGCCCGGCGTGCGGGTTACGTCGTACGTCAGCTCTTGAAGGCGTCCTTGATCTTCTCGCCAGCCTGCTTGAGCTTGGCCTTGGACTGGTCAGCGCGACCCTCCGCCTCAAGCTGCTCGTCGTCGGTGGCCCGACCGGCGCCTTCCTTCAGCTTGCCGGTCGCGTCCTCGGTGGCGTTGTTGATCTTGTCGTCGAGTCCCATTGCCAACCTCCATTGCAAGCGTCGCTAACGACCACAGAGGTACCCCCGGCGTCGCCAGTCCAACCATTACCCTCGTCACAGATCGGCGGCGGCCGGACGAAAGCGACGCAGACGCAGGCTGTTGGCCACCACGAAGACCGAGGACAGCGCCATCGTGGCGCCGGCGATCATCGGGTTGAGCAGCCCGGCGGCGGCCAGCGGCAGGGCCGCCACGTTGTAGCCGAACGCCCAGAACAGGTTGCCCCGGATGATGCCGAGCGTGCGCCGGGACAACCGGATGGCATCCACCACGGCGGCCAGGTCGCCCCGCACGAGGGTGAGGTCGGCCGCCTCGATCGCCACGTCGGTGCCAGTGCCCATCGCCAACCCCAGGTCGGCCTGGGCCAGCGCCGGGGCGTCGTTGACCCCGTCACCGACCATCGCCACCGATCGCCCCTCGGCCTGGAGCCGCTTGATCACGTCGACCTTACCGGCGGGCAGCACCTCGGCGATCACCTCGTCCACGCCCACCTCGTCGGCCACCGCGCGAGCCACAGTGATGTTGTCCCCGGTCAGCAGGACCGGGGTCAGCCCCAGCCCACGCAGCCGGGCCACCGCCGCCCGGCTGGTCGGCCGGACCACGTCGGCGACAGCGAGCACGCCCCGGGCCAGCCCGTCCCACCCGGCGACGATCGCCGTGCGGCCGGCGGCCTCCGCGTCGCGCACCGCCCACTCGACCTCCGGGGGTACGTCGAACTCGCGCTCGCGCAGCAGCCGGACCCGGCCGACAAGCAGGGCCCGCCCGTCGACGGTGCCGGTCACTCCCAGCCCGTCGAGGTTGCCGAAGGCGGTCACCGGGGGCAGCGGGCCCGCGTCGGCGGCAGCAGCGGCGGCGACCGCACGGGCGATCGGATGCTCGGAGGCGGCCTCCACCGCGCCGGCGAGCCGGAGCAGCTCGGCACTGTCCACACCGCTGACCGGCACCACGTCCACCAGAGTCATCCGGCCGGTCGTCACGGTGCCGGTCTTGTCGAGCACCACGGTGTCCACCCGGCGGGTCGACTCCAGCACCTCCGGGCCCTTGATCAGCACGCCGAGCTGGGCACCCCGACCGGTGCCGACGAGCAGCGCGGTCGGAGTGGCCAGGCCGAGCGCGCAGGGACAGGCGATGATCAGCACGGCCACGGCGGCGGTGAACGCGGCGGTTGGACCGGCCCCGGTGCCGAGCCACCAGCCGAGCGTGCCGACGGCGAGGGTGATGACGATCGGCACGAACACCCCGGAGATCCGGTCCGCCAGCCGCTGGACCGCCGCCTTGCCGCTCTGCGCCTGCTCGACCAGGTCGGCCATCCGGGCGAGCTGGGTGTCCGCGCCGACCCGGGTGGCAGTGACGATCAGCCGTCCGCCCGCGTTGATCGTGGCACCGACCACGCCGTCTCCCGGCGCGACCTCGACCGGCACCGACTCACCGGTGAGCATGCTGGCGTCGACAGCGGAGGTGCCCTCGTCGACCACCCCGTCGGTGGCGATCTTCTCCCCGGGGCGGACCACGAACCGGTCCCCGACGGTGAGCCGGTCCACCGGGATCAGGGTCTCCACGCCGTCCCGCAGCACCGCCACGTCCTTGGCCCCCAGGTCGAGCAGGGCCCGCAGGGCGGCACCGGCGGTCCGCTTGGACCGGGCCTCGAAGTAGCGCCCGGCCAGGATGAACACGGTGACCCCGGCGGCCGCCTCCAGGTAGATGTTGCCGGCACCGTCGGTCCGGGTGATGGCGAACCGGAACGGGTGCGTCATGCCGGGCATCCCCGCGTCACCGAGGAAGAGCGCCCAGAGCGACCAGCCGAACGCGGCCAGGGTGCCGAGCGACACGAGCGTGTCCATGGTGGCCGCGCCGTGCCGCAGGTTCGTCCAGGCGGCCCGGTGGAACGGCAGCCCACCCCAGACCACCACCGGAGCGGCCAGGGTCAGCGACAACCACTGCCAGTAGTCGAACTGCCAGGCCGGGACCATCGCCAGCAGGACCACCGGCACGCTCAGGGCCACCGAGACCCAGAGCCGGGTACGCGGACCGCGCAGCGGGTCCACCGGCGGCTCCGCGCTGGGCGGGGCCGGAAGCGCCGCCGTGTAACCGGTCTTCTGGACGGTCTCGATCAGGTCGTCCGGGGTGACGCCGTCGACGTACCGGACGGTCGCCTTCTCGGTGGCGTAGTTGACGGTGGCGCTCACCCCGTCCATCCGGTTGAGCTTCTTCTCGACCCGGGCGGCGCAGGCGGCGCAGGTCATCCCGCCGATCGCCAGTTCGATCCGGTTCGGCGCCTCGGGCAGCGGTCTGCTGGTGGTGGTCATCGTCTGGTCCCGTCAGTCGTGTCCGTGCCCGGGGGTGCCGTGGTCGGCCCCGCCGGTCGGTGCGGGCCCGTTCGGGGTGGGGGTGTCTCTGCTCGGAGCAGTGCCGGCGACAACCGTGAACTCGGCGGTGTGCACCCGCCCGCCGTGCCGGAAGTCGAGGTAGATGCGGTAGCTGCCGGCCGAGGGCACCTCGGCGAGGAATGTGACGGCCGGTCCGGGCCGGGTACGCCCGTCGCCGGGCACCCCGTCCGGGTGCACGTGCAGGTACGCCAGATCACCGCGGCGCAACGCCACCAGGTGCCCGTACGCGCCCAGGTAGGGCTCCAGGTCGGTGACCGGCTGCCCGTTCCGGCTGACGGTCAGGGTCAGCGGCGACGTGCGGCCGGGCTGCGGCGCACCGGCCAGGGTGACCGTGTAACCGTCGACGGTGGTGCTCGTCGCCGGGGCGGGCAACTGCCGCTCGGTCAGCTCGCCGGGGACCGTCACGTCCACGCCGAGAGTCAGCGGCTCACCCCCGGTCGGGGTGAAGTCGGCGAACGCGCGCCACTGCCCGGGCCCGCTCAGCGGGGTGTCGACCCGCCAGGTGCCGTCCGGGGCCAGCTCGGGGTGCACGTGACGGAAGCCGGAGAGGTCCCGTCGGGCGACGATCAGGTGCATCTGCTTGTCGTGCGCCACCTCGTACCGGGTGACCGGGCGCCCGTCCGGGCCGGCGATCCGGAAGGCGAACTCGCCGGCCCGGGTCTCGACGGGGTCGAGGGTGTAGCCGCGCTCGGAGACGAGCAGCCCGCCGGGGAGCCGGTCGGAGGTGCCGTTGCGCTCGTCAGTCGGCGGGGTGGTGACGTGGTCGTGCCGGCTGTCGGCGGCCGGGGCGGTGTCGACGACCCGGCCGACCCCGTAGGTCGCGCCGAAGACGGCAGCCAGGCCGACCGCGAACCCGGCCAGTCTCGTCACGGTACGCACGCCGGCCCCCCGATCACGCGTCGACGAGGTCGTAGCCGGCCTCGTCGACGGCGGCCCGGACCACAGCGGTCTCCAGCGGCTGGTCGCTGCTGACGGTGACCCGGCCGGCGGCGAGGTCGACCTGGACGTCCCGCACGCCCGCGATGGCGCCGACCTCGGTGCTCACCGCGCTGACGCAGTGCCCACAGGTCATGCCCTGCACCTGGTACGTCGTGTTGACCATCGAACGTCTCCCTTACCGGTACCGGGTGGGGGTATCCCACCGGACACGACCGTACCATACCCCCTGGGGGTACGCTATCCTGGTCGACATGACCGCACCCACCCCGATCCGTGGATACACCGCCAGCAAGGACCAACTGCTCGCGCGGCTCCGCCGCGTCGAGGGCCAGGTCCGGGGCATCGAAAAGATGGTCGACGACGACCGTTACTGCATCGACGTGCTCACCCAGATCTCCGCGATCCAGGCCGCCCTCGACAAGGTCGCGCTCGGGCTGCTCGACGGGCACGCCCGGCACTGCATGCACGAGGGTGCCGCCGAGGGTCGGGCCGACGAGATGGCCACCGAGATGATGGCGGCGGTCGGTCGGCTCATGAAGCGCGGCTGACCGCCCGGGCCGCCACGCGGTCGGTGCGGGTACCCGACACTCCGCCACGACCGGCGACCCCCAGGTCGGCTGGTTAGCATCTCCCACGATGACCTCCCGTATGCCGCCGCACAGCCGGGCACCGGCGCCCCCACGCCATGGCGTCGCCCCCGGCCGACCCGGCTGGGCACTGACCGTCCGTGATCAATGGGCCATCAGGCAGCGATCCGACCCACCGTTCGCCGCGTTTCCACAGCGACCGGTGAACCGTCCGGCCCGCTGACCCGTACCCCGCACCGGATCGTTGGGAGTTTCCACCTTGGCCGCCGACCACAGTCATCCCGCGCCGTCCGCCCCACCACGGGTGCGACGGATCCTCGTCGTGACCGTGGTCCCCCTCTTCGTCGCCACAGTGCTCGCGGCAGTGCTGCTGTGGCCGCGCGGCGGGGCACCGCAGACCGACGGTGGTGCGGACGTGCCGCGCTACCCCGGCACTGTCACCCGGGTGGTGAGCGAGCCGTGCCCGCCGGCGCCGTCCGCACCCGAGGGCACCCCGAGGATCGGCGACGGCCGGTGCGGCACCGTCGACGTCCGGGTGGACGACGGACCAACCGCCGGCCAACAGGTACGCACACCGGTGCCCGACGGACCGGGCGCACCGCGGGTCGCCGTCGGCGACGAGGTCATCCTGGTCGAGCTGACCGACCCCACCGACCCGACCACGAGCAACTGGAACATCGCCGAGCACCAACGCGGCACCCCGATGGTGTGGCTTGCGGTGGTCTTCGCGGCAGCGATCGTCGCGTTCGGCAGGTGGCGAGGTCTGGCCGCGCTCGCCGGCCTGGCCGCCAGCTTCGCCATCCTGCTCACGTTCGTGCTGCCGGGCATCAGCGCCGGCCGGTCACCACTGCTGGTGGCGGTGGTGGGCGCGGCTCTGATCATGTTCGTGGTGCTCTACCTGACGCACGGGGTCACCGCACAGACCTCGGTCGCGGTGCTCGGCACCCTGGGCAGCCTGGTGCTGACCGGTGTGCTCGCCACCATCGCCACTGCCGCGACCCACCTCACCGGCTTCGGCAGCGAGGACGCCACCACCCTGTCGATGTTCCAGGGCGACGTGGACCTGCACGGCCTGCTGCTCGCCGGCATCATCATCGGATCACTCGGGGTGCTGGACGACGTGACAGTCACCCAGGCGGCGACAGTCACCGAGCTGGCGAACGCCAACCCCGGGCTGACCCGGTTGCAGCTGTACCGGGCGGCCACCCGGGTCGGCCGCGCGCACATCGCCTCCACTGTCAACACCATCGTGCTGGCGTACGCCGGCGCGTCGCTGCCCCTGCTGCTCCTGCTCACCGCCGACTCGCGGCCGATCGGGCAGATCCTGACGAGTGAATTCCTCGCACAGGAGATCGTCCGCAGCGCTGTCGCCACCCTCGGTCTGATCGCCGCCGTACCACTGACGACCGGACTGGCCGCCGTGGTGACCGCCGCCGGTCGGATCGATGCCGCACCGTCCGTCGACGCTCCCGCGCCCCGGCCCCAGCCGGACCGCACCGAGGCACTCGCCGCACTCAGCTCACCGCGCACGACCGGCTCCGACGAGCCGGGCCGGACGCGGACCGCACCCCCACCCGAGGCCACCGACAGGTGGCCGGAGTCGAACAGGAGCACGGATACGGCATGGTGACACTCCTCAGCGTGACCAGATCGGGCATCCACCCTGAGAACCGCGTCACTGGTCACTCAACGCTATGGCGAAATGACGCTTTTGGTCGGCATCCAGGCGTAGCTGACCCGGTCGACTCTCGGGTAACCTCGCTGCCGGTCACCGATGAAGGCGCGAAGCGGCGCCTGCGGTGCCACCGCCCAATCGCCAACCGGCGAGCCGGGGACCCAGGTACCTGGGGTGAATCCGCGTCAGCGGTAGGGGCCACTTCCGCCCCGAACCCGTCAGCTAACCCGGTCGGCGGTCGACGGAAGGGAACATTGTGACGGCACCCCTACGCCGCTGGATGACACCCGTGGTGGCCGCGATCGCCGCACTCACAGTGCTCGCCGGGCCGCTCCCGGCGCACGCCGCCCCGACGAACCCCACACCGTCCGGGCATGAGGAGGACGGCGAGCCCAAGCTACTCAACGACGTCATCGAACAGGCCAACCGCGACTACTCCGCCGCCAAGTCCAAGTTGGACAAGTCCAAGAAGCGGCAGGGCGAGTTGGCGGCGGAGGTCAACCGGGCCAAGGCCGACCTGGACGCGTTGGCCCCGCAGGTCGGGCAGATCGCCGCCCAGGCGTACCGGACCGGCCGGATCGGCGCGGTCGCGATGCTGCTGGAGAGCGATGCGCCCGACTCGTTCGTTCAACGCGCCGGGATGCTCGACGAGATGAACATGGTCAACGAGAAGAAGCTCGCCGAGGTCAACGTCGTGAAGGCCCGCGCCGAGCAGGCCAAGTTGGCGCTCGACACCGAGGTCCGCGAGCAGCAGAAGCAGACCGCCCTGATGGCCAAGCGGAAGAGCGAGGCCGACAAGGCGCTCTCCCTCGTCGGCGGGAAGGGCTTCACCGGCGGCCTGGTGGACGCCACCTCCAAGGTCGCGAAGATCGGCCCGGGTCGCAGTGCCGACGGTGACTGGAAGCCCCAGTCGTGCAGCGAGAACGACCCCACCACGTCCGGCTGCGTCACGCCGCGCACGCTGCACGCGTACAAGGAGGTCAAGGCGGCCGGCTTCAACCGGTTCGTCGGCTGCTACCGCTCCGGCGGGCCGTGGGAGCACCCGAAGGGCCGCGCCTGCGACTGGTCGCTCCAGAAGAGCGGCTTCGCCCCCTGGCACAACGTGGACACCCGGACGTACGGCAACAACGTGGCCGCGTTCCTCATCCGTAACGCCGACCGGCTCGGCATCTACTACGTGATCTGGAACCGGCAGATCTGGTTCCCGGCCACCGGCTGGAGTTCGTACAGCGGGCCGTCGAACCACACCGACCACGTGCACATGTCGCTGCTCTGACCCCGCACGATTCCCGTCGAGGGCCGTTCCGCGTCACGCGGAGCGGCCCTCGTCGCGTCAGACGGTGGCCGGCGCGGCCGGGTCGGTGGACCCGGTCGGCGTGTCGAGCGTCGCGAAGCCAGCCGGCACGGCGGCCACCGGGCGCACCGCTCCGGCGGCCAGCCGGTAGGACACCCCCACCACCGCGCACCGCCCCTGCGCCACCTCGTCGGCCAGCACCGGGGACTGGCTGAGCAACGTCTCGACGGTCTGCGCGATGTGGATGTCGACGATGCCGTCGATGTCGTCCACGCCTTCGGCCTCGGCCCGGCGCAGGCTGGGCAGCACAGCGTCGACCACCGCGCGCAGATGGCCACTGGGTGCGGTACCGGTCGAGGCGGACTCCCGGGCCGCCTGCACCGCACCACACGAGTCGTGGCCGAGCACCACCACGAGCGGGGTGCCGAGCACTGTCACCGCGTACTCGACGCTGCCAAGGACCTCGGGGCCGGCCGTGTGCCCGGCGGTGCGGACCACGAACAGGTCGCCCAGCCCCCGGTCGAAGATGATCTCGGCAGCCAGCCGGGAGTCCGAGCAGCCGACGATCACCGCGAACGGGTGCTGCCCGTCGGCCACGGCGGCCCGGCGCCCAGCGTCCTGGTTGGGGTGGCGGGGAGCGCCATCGACGAAGCGGTTGTTGCCGGCGACAAGTTCGGCGTACGCCCGGGTCGGCTCGCTGAGCAGTGACGCCCGGTCGGTGGTCCGCTGCGCACCCGGCTGACCGCCGACGCTCCCGGTAGAACTCATCAGGCACCTCGTCTCGACGCATCTGTGCCCTGGTCAAGCCCACTTTCCGCCAGCCGGGCGGTGGGCGCTGGCGCGGGCTCCACCGTCACACGCACGGTAAGATGCGTCAAGGGATGCGTGATTTAGATTTCATACGTTGACGTTGGCCACCCCCTGGACGTACGTCCCCGGGCAGTGCGGACAAGACTCTCGCCAAGGCAGGCGGACATCCGGGAAGGCGGTCCCACGATGGCGAGCACAGTGACGGGCGACACCGGCAGCGGGCGGAACTGGACGTTCCTCACCAATCACGGGCACGTCCTGCTGGCCATCGCCCGCGATCCGACCGCCCGGCTGCGCGACGTCGCGGCCGAGGTCGGCGTGACCGAACGGGCCGCTCAGGCGATCGTCGCCGACCTGGAAGCGGGCGGTTACCTGCACCGCACCCGGGTCGGGCGACGCAACGAGTACACCCTCAACCCGGCCGGCCGGTTCCGGCACCCCGCCGAGGCCGACCGGCAGGTCGGCGACCTGCTCGCACTGTTCGCGGACACTCCCACCACGAAGACGTCCCCGGGCGCCTGACCGGGCGTCACCGGGACCGCTGCGCGACCGTCACGGCGCTAACCTGTGTAGGTGCGCGAATGCCCGCCGATGAGCGCGACCCCGTCCCGCCGCGTCCTCCGCGGCGTCCTCAGTGGAGCGCTGGCGGCTCTGCTCGGCACCGGTCTGGTCGCCCCCTCCCCCGCGACCGCCGCGCCACCCCTCTGCGGCCCCGACGGCGTCGACAGACTGACCCAGACGCCGTGGGCGCTCCGCCGGCTGGAGCCGTCCTCGGCCTGGCCGTTGTCCCGGGGCTCCGGGGTCATCGTCGCCGTCATCGACTCCGGAGTCTCCGCCGCCCACCCACTGCTCAAGGGGCAGGTGCTCGAGGGCCGCGACTTCAACGGCCTGCCCGCCCGACAGGGCCAGTGCGACGAAGCAGGGCACGGCACGCTCATCGCCGGCATCATCGCCGGCCGCGAGGGCACCGTCGTCCCCTTCAGCGGCATCGCCCCGGGCGCCCGCATCCTGCCGATCCGGGTCCTGCCAAAGCTCGGCGAGGTCAACAACCCGCAGCTCCCCGCGCAGATCGCGGCAGCCATCGACTGGGCTGTCGCCCAGGGCGCCGACGTGATCAACCTGTCCCTGACCACGATTCCCCGCCCCGAACTGACGGCGGCCGTCGAACGCGCGCTGGCCAACGGGGTGGTGCTCGTCGCCGCCGCGGGCAACCGGTCGGAAAACTCGCAGAACCTGCCGGGATACCCCGCCGCGTACCCCGGCGTGATCGCTGTCGGCGGGGTGGACGAGCAGGGCGGCCACGTCGGCACGTCGATCAGCGGCGACTACGTCGACATCGCCGCACCAGGCATGAACATCGTCGGGCCGGCGCCCGGAAACACCGGCTACCGCACCGTGCCGGAGGGCGGCACCAGCTACGCCGCCGCGTACGTCTCGGGGGTGGCCGCGCTGGTCCGGGCCGCCTACCCGGGTCTCAACCCGCAGCAGGTAGCGGATCGGCTGAAACGCACCGCGGACAACCCGCCGCAGGGTCAGAACGCCGACATCGGCCACGGGATGGTCAACCCGTACCGGGCGGTCTCCAGCCTGCTCGGCACCCGGGCGAACCCGCCCGCCGACGCGCTCCCGGCACCGGTCGTGCGGGACGACCCGCTGAGCTGGCAGCGCCAGGCCGCGATCTGGGCGGCGGTCATCGGCGCTCTGCTCGCCGGGCTACTGCTGATGGCACGACCGGTCATGGCCCTGGGTCGCCGACGCGACTGGCGCCCCGGCCGACACACCGACGCACCGACCGCCGGCTGACAGCCGCGCACCGCGACCTGCTGCCGACGCCAACCCCGACACAGAGCGGCTCCGGGCCGGGCGAACCGGACCGGAGCCGCCGTGCGAATGCCTCAGCCCCACACCTTGGAGTTGCTCATCTCCGTGGTGAGGTAGTTTTCGCGGGCGATGCCCACGGCACCGCCGATCTCGTTCAGGATCCGGTTGATGTCCTGGACCGCCGCATCCCACTTCGCCTGGTGCTGCTCGTAGGCAACCCGGTCCTCGCCGTCCCAGTGGAGCTTGGTCAGCATCGACCGCAGCGTGTCGAGCTTTTCCTCAAGCGTCTTCGAGATGGCCTGCATCTGCTGGTTGCTGCTCTCGAGGACCGCATAGTCAACTTTGATCGTCACGATTTCCTCCTCTGCCGGTAGCGGATCACGGGTTGAGAGCAGAGTGGAACTTGTCCAGCATCTGCTGCTGATCCTGGTCGTTGACCTCGTGCGTCGTACCCGACTTGTCGAGCAGGTCGGCGATGTTGTCCATCGCCGTCAGCAGCTTGCTCGTGTCTTCGCTCCAGCGCGTCATCAGCGACTGGAAGCCCGTGGACGCCTGGCCCTTCCACGCGATGGCCAGGTCATCGACCACGTTCCACAGCTTCTTCAGCTCGCCGTCGACCTCGCTGCGCGTGGACCGCACGTCACTCGCGGCGGTATGCAGAGTCGCAGCTTCGACCTCGAACGCCATGCTTCACACCCTTCCGTCTGTTGTGGTGGCGGCTTCGCCGCACCGTCCCCCGCGGCAAGGCAGCAACACCCCACCGACGGACACTCCTGAGGAGACGGTAGCGGAACCTGTCCAGCCCTCGCAGCCCTGACCGGCGACGTTCGATGGATGGTGGTGAATCGGGCCGACGCGGCCCACCACCCTCCTACCGAACGGCCGACCGTGCTCAGGCCGGATCGGACCACGCCGTCTGAATCAGCTGCTGACCGTCGCGGCGACGAACCAGGGTGCCCCGGCCGGGCGGTTGCGGGCTCGGTCGCAGCGTGCCGAAGACCGCACCCTCCTCCCGGTTGCCGGACATCAGCAGGCCCGGCGAGTCCAGCTCGCGCAGCCGTTGCAGCACCGGCTCGTAGAGCGCCCTGGACACACCGCCGACCCGGCGCGCGACGATCAGGTGCAGACCGATGTCGCGGGCCTGCGGCAACAGCTCCTGCAGAGCGCTCAGCGGGTTGCTGCCACCGGAGGCGACCAGGTCGTAGTCGTCCACCAGGATGTACAGATCCGGGCCCTTCCACCAGCTCCGGTCCCGCAACTGGGCGGTGGTCACGTCCGGGCCGGGCAGCCGGTTGGAGAGCGCGCTCCGGATCGACCCGAGCCCCTTCGCGAAGGCCTGGTTCGACGGGGCGTAGTCGAGCAGGTGGTCACCCTCCACCGCACCCAGCAGGCCACGCCGGTAGTCGGCGATCACCAACCGGGCCTGCGCCGGGGTGTACCGCTCGGTGATGCCCCGGGCGATCAACCGCAGCAGGTTCGTCTTGCCGCACTCCGCGTCACCGAAGACCGTCAGGTGCGGCTCGTTGGCCAGGTCCAGGTAGACAGGCGCGAGCGCCGACTCGTTGACACCGATCGGCAGCCCCGGCGCCGACCTGTCGATGATCCGGGCCAGCTCCGCCACCGGCAGCCGACGCGGCAGCAACCGCACCTTCGGCGCCGGTCGACCCGGCCAGTTCGACGCCACGTGCCCGGCCAGGGACAGCGAAGCCTCACTCAGATCCTCGATGTCACGGCGACCGTCGATCCGCGAGATGGCGGTGAGGAAGTGCAGCTTGTCCCGCGTCAGGCCCCGACCGGGCGACTTCTCCGGCACGTTGTTGGCGGCGCGACGGTCGATCTCGGACTCCGACGCGTCACCCAGACGCAGCTCCAACTTGGTGCCGAGCAGATCCCGCATGTTGATCCGGATCTCCGCCCACCGCACGGCGGTGAGCACCACGTGCACACCGAAGCCGAGGCCCCGGTTGGCCAACGTGGTGATCGTCTGCTCCAGCTCCTCGTACTCCTGGCGCACCGTGTTCCACCCGTCCACCACCAGGAACACGTCGCCGAACGGGTCGTCCGCGAACTCGCCGGCGGCCCGTCGACGGCGGTAGCTCGCCACCGAGTCGATGCCGTGCTGGGCGAAACGACCCTCCCGCTCGTCCAGCACGGCGACCACCTCGGCCACCGTCCGGCGAACCGCCTCGACGTCGCGCCGACCGGCCACCCCGGCCACATGCGGCAACCGCTCCATGCTGCGCAACGCGCCCCCGCCGAAGTCCAGGCAGAAGAACTGCACCTCCCGCGGCGTGTGCGTCAGCGCCATCGAGGCCAGCAGCGTACGGAGCATCGTGCTCTTGCCACTCAGCGACCGACCGACGATGACCACATTGCCGCCGGCCCCCGCCAGCTCGACCATCATCGGGTCCCGGCGCTGCTCGTAGGGGCGGTCCACGACACCGACCGGCACTGTCAGTCGCCCCCGCCCGGGCCAGGACGCGGTGCACAGGCCGTAGGTCGGGTCGACCGCCAGCGGGCCGAGCAACTCCCCCAGACCCGGCGGGTCGGCCAACGGCGGCAGCCACACCTGGTGAGCCGGGCGACCCCGGCCCCTGAGCTGGTCGATCAGTACGTCGAGCATCGCCACGGCCTTGCCGTCGGCCGGCTGCTCCGGCTCCGGGGCGGTGTCCACCGGCACCTGCGGGACCTGCACCGGCACGAAGTCGAGGCCGTACGGCACGATCCGCCGCTGCACGAGCGCCTGCGACGCGGAGGCCTGCTGCCCCGGCGCCCGGTACGCCCCCGACACGTACGCGGCCCGGAACCGCAGCATGGTGCTGGTGTCCGTCTTCAGGTAGCCGTGGCCAGGGGCGTTCGGCAGCTCGTACGCGTCCGGTACGCCGAGCACGATCCGGCTCTCCACGGCGGAGAACGTCCGCAGACCGATCCGGTACGACAGGTGCGTGTCGAGGCCGCGCAGCTTGCCCTCCTCGAGGCGCTGGCTGGCAAGCAGCAGGTGCACACCGAGGGATCGGCCCAACCGGCCGATCATCACGAACAGGTCGATGAAGTCCGGTTTGGCGGCGAGCAGCTCGCTGAACTCGTCACAGATGATCAACAGGCTGGGCATCGGCGCGAGCGGCTCACCGGCCGAGCGCGCCTTCTCGTACTCGAAACGGGAGACGTAGTTGCCGGCCGCCCGCAGCAGCTCCTGCCGGCGCACCATCTCACCGGCGAGCGCGTCGCGCATCCGGTCGACGAGCGGCAGCTCGTCGGCCAGGTTGGTGATCACAGCGCTGGTGTGCGGCAGCGCCTCCAGTGAGGCGAAGGTCGCGCCGCCCTTGAAGTCCACCAGGACGAAGTTCAGTTCCTCCGACGAGTGGGTCACCGCCAACGCGGCCACCACCGTACGCAGCAGCTCGCTCTTGCCGGAGCCGGTCGCGCCGATCACCAGACCGTGCGGACCCATGCCCTCGTGTGCCGACTCCTTGAAGTCGAGCTCGACCACGTTGCCGTCGGGGCCCACGCCGAGTGGGATGCGCAGCCGGTCGCGGTGGCCTCGCGGGCGCCACGTGTTCTGCACGTCCACCGCCGCCGCGTCACCGACGCCGAGGAGGTCCGGCAGTTCCGTGCTGCGGGCCAGCGGCTCGTCGCCGCCGGTCTGCTGCTGGGACAGCCGGAACGGGGCGATCTGTCGGGCCAGCCCCTCGGCGGCCTCGGCGCTGAGCTGGTCGGGTCGACCCAGCGGCGACGACGAGCCGCCCCGGACCAGGTCGAGCGAGCTTCCGTCACCCACGTCGAGGCAGAGCAGCCAGCGACCGGCGTCACGCGGCACCGTCCCGGACAGGTCGATCACCGTGGCACCGAGCAGCCCCGGGCCCACCAGTTGGCAGGTCGGTGAGATCTCCCCACCGTCGATCACCACGATCAGGTGTGGCGCGGTGGTGAGCGGCTTGGCCTCCGGCGCGAACCGTGGCCGCCCGGCCAACTCGGCGGCGAGCGACGCCTCGGCCTCGGCCAGGCTGGCGAAGACCAGCCGGCGCGCGCCGGCAGCGTCCGTACGACCGCTGTGGTGGGCGTGCGGCAGCCACTTCACCCAGCCCCAGGACGCCTGCCGGTCGGGTGCGGCGACCACAGCGATCACCAGGTCGTCCGGGGCGTGGAAGGTGGCCAGCTGCCCCAACGCGGCCCGGGTCAGGTCGAGCACCGGCTCCCGGTCGCCGCGTAGCACCACCCGGCTGAACGCGCGCACCGACAGCGCGGTCGGCAGGTCGGGCACCGTGGAGTGCGCCCGGACGAACCGGCGAAGCGCGATGGCGCTCATCGGCTCCAGGTCCTCCACCGGCTTCGTCTCCGGTGGAACGATCTCCACGGCGAGCCGCTGCGGGCCGAGCGCGATCCGGGTCTCGCCGAAGTCGTCCTCGGTGATCCGCCGCTCCCAGAGTCGCCGGGACGCGGCGATCGACCAGAGCGCGTCGGGCTCCGGGTGCCGCCAGCCCATCGCGGCACGCTGCTGCTCGGCGGCACGCCTGGTGCGCTTGCGCATCTGCGCCAGGTAGCGCATGTAGTCGCGGCGATCGGCGTTCAGCTCCGCCTTGTCCTTGCCGCCGTTGTTGGCGAGCGAACCGATCGCCATGCCGAGCATCGACACACCGAACAGGCCACCGGCGACATAGGTCATCGTGCCGGCGCCCTTGCCGGCGTAGAGGAACGCCATGGCACCGACCCCGCAGAACATCGGCAGGATCATGAGCAGCTGCCCAATCCCACGGGGCGTCGGCTCGGGCAGCTCGGGCGGCGATTCCAGCAGCACCTCACCGCGCGGCAGGGCCGGTCCCGGCTGACGTGGAAGCCGGCGGAACACCACAGTGCTCACGGCTGTCTCCTCCCCAGAAGCGGCCCTGATGACGTGCGGTCCGCGGAACACCGCACGCGGGTGGGCATCGTACGTGCCGTCATCGTAGGTAATCTGCCGTGTGCGCGGTGGACCCGGCCGCAGCATCACAGCCAGCCGATCACGGACGCACACCTGGAGGCCACTGTGGCGACGAAGACGGCGACCGGTGGTCTGAGCCGGATCACCATCGTGGCTCCGCGTACCCGGATGGATCTGGCACTGCCATCGGACGTGCCGCTGGCCGACCTGCTGCCCACCCTGCTGCGCTACGCCGGTGAGGACATGGCCGACGAGGGTGCCCGGCACGGCGGTTGGTCACTGTCCCGATTGGGCGGTGCGCCGCTCGACGGTGGTCGTACCGCGGCGCAGCTCAGCGTCCGTGACGGTGAGGTGCTCTACTTCAACCCGCGCTCCGACGCCGCTCCGGAGATCGTCTTCGACGACGTGGTGGACGCGGTCGCCACCGCCACCAACCAGCGCCCCGGCGCCTGGCAGGTCGGCGCCACCCGTACCTTCGCGGTGGTGTTCGCGGCGGCGGCGCTCGGCGCCGGCGCGCTGGCCGTCCTCTTCGCCGGCCCGCCACACCTGCCCGGCGCGTTGGCCGCGCTCCTTGTCGCGGTGGCGCTGTTGGTGGGCGCCGCGGTGCTGTCCAGGGCCGCCGGGGACAGCGGCATCGGTGCGGTGCTGGCAGTGGTCGGCCTGGTGTACGCGGCCACCGGCGGCCTGTTGCTGCTCGCCGGCGACCGACCGCTCACCGAACTGGCCAGTCCGCACGTCCTGCTCGCGGCGACCGCCGCGGTGGTGGCCGGCGCGGTCGCCGTGCTGGCGGTCGGCGACAGGTACCCGCTCTTCTTCGCCGCCATCGGCGTGGCGGCCGCGACCGGCCTGGGCGCGATGCTCTGCCTGGTCCTCGGCCTCGACGCGGCGGCCTCCGGGGCGGTCATCGCGGCTGTCGCGTTCGGCGTGGTGCCGGCGCTGCCGATGATGGCCTACCGGCTGGCCCGGCTGCCGGTGCCGTCGATCCCTACCGGTCCGGAGGACCTGAAGACCGACAGCGAGTCGGTCGACGGCCGGCAGGTGCTCCAGCAGAGTGAGCGCGCCGACGAGTTCCTCACCGGTCTGCTGTGGACGGTGTCGCTGCTGGTGCTGGGGGCGCAGCTCGTGCTGGCCCTGGACGGGCGCCTGCCCGCCGTGTTGCTGTGCCTGGTGCTGGCCCTGCTGGCGCTGCTGCGGGCACGGCCCCTCCTGGGTCGGGCCCAGCGCACCCCGGTGCTGCTGGTCGGCACCCTGGGCCTCGGCCTGACCGCCGCGACCACCTTCGCCGGCGGGTCGCTGCCGGTCCGGCTCGGCCTGATCCTCGGCGGGCTGGTGCTGGCCGCCGTGATCAGTCTGATCTACGGCCTGACCGTCGCCGGCAAGCGCATCTCGCCGGTCTGGGGTCGCCTGCTCGACATCGCCGAGATCCTGCTCATCGTCGCGCTGGTGCCGCTCGCCTTCTGGGTCTGCGGCCTCTACGGCTGGATCGTCAACCTGCGACCGTGACCCCGCTTCGGCGCGCCGGTCAGCGCGACCGCAGACCGGTGGAGGCTCCCAGCGCCGACGCGACCGGAGCGGTGGCGTAGACGCCCGGAGCATGCTGCCCGTCCATCGGCCGGGTGGGCGCGCCGGTCCGCTCGGCCACCTCGCGGACCACCTTGACAAGCGCCTCGACGTGGTTGTCCATCGCCGCGACCCGCAGCAGCGGTGCCGCCACCCGACCGTCCGCCGAGACGGTCACGGCCACCGTGTGCGACGGCGCCGAGGTCGCGGTGATCGCGTCGACAAGCGTGCCGAGCGGCGCGTCGGAGCGGCCCCGCAGCGCCATGCAACGGTGCGTCCAGCCGCCGCCGCGCAGCCCACGCCAGCTCTCCGTCGGCGCCTCGGGCACCAGGTCCAGACCGGCGGCCGAGACGATCGCCGCGCGTAGTTCCTCACGACCCAACGGGCGATGGGCCAACCCCGCGGAGGTGAGCGCCTTGCCGAGCCGGCCGATCCCGGCCGCCACCGTCCGGTGCACGCCGGTCAGCCCGCCACCACGGCTCACCGCCTCGACCCGGGCGTCCCGGACGGTGAGCCGCACCGCCACCCAGACGGTCCGGTGCGCCGCCGGTGGCGCACCGGGCGCCGGATACCAGACCAGCGTGTGTGCGACGACCTGGGCCCGGGAGACCGGGGCGCTGAAGTCCGTCAGCACCCGCAGCGCGCGATCCACCGCCGCGGCGTCGACGGAGCCGACCGCCGCGCCGGTGGCGGACTGCAGGGCGACGGCGGCGAACCAGCCCTGGTCGTCCCGCCCGATGCCGAGCCGGGTGCCACGGTCGGTCAACTCGATGACACTCAACTCGGGCGCGAGCGCAGCCAACCGCGGGTCGGTAGCGGTGTCGCCGGCCAGCGCGGCCGACGCGCGCTCACCGCGTCGCCGCAGCCGTCGACGCAGCAGCAGGTCCTCGAACCACCAGCGGCCACCGCGCCGCGCGAAGGCCGCCAGGACGATCAGCAGCGCCGCCACGCCCGCCACGGCGAGCACCCATACGGGTCCGGCGGTGGCGGCCCAGACACCGACCACGCACAGCTCCAGCACGACGAGCTGCCCCACCAACACCGGACCGACCCGTCCACGGCCGGGCCGCTCAGCAGGGGGCATCTGTCGGGTCGGACCGTCGACAGGGTCCGTGACCGCTCGGGCGGGTGGCGCCTGAACCTGCGTCATCGCTGACTGTCCCTCCTGCACGGTACGACTCTGCGCCGGGTCTCCTCCGGTGCCGGCCCCGAGCGGTGGCCCCAGGGAACCACCGTCGGCCCCTTATCGTAGGGAAGTCCGCGACGGCACCCCGACCCTGATCGTCGCGGATCCACCCGCCGGAGGTAAGTCATGCGGACCCGCCGCGATCAGGTGCAGGCGTACCGCTTCGTCACCCGCCGCATCGTCTCCGCCTTGCTGTCGGGCGATCCGGAGACCACCAACCTGCCGATGCGACGGCTCGGCATGGCCGTCTTCGGCAGCGTCCTCGCCGCGGCGATCGTGCTCGGTGGGGTGGGTGCCTACGGCCAGTTGACCGGTGGCTCGGCACCGCTCGACGACCAGACCCTGGTCATCGAACGGGAGACCGGCGCGACGTACGTGTTCATGGAGGGCAAGCTGCACCCGACGCTCAACTACGCGTCGGCGCGCCTCATCGTGAACGACGCCACCTCCCAGGTGCGGACGATGTCCCAGGCGTCGCTGCGGGACCGGCCCCGTGGCGTCACGCTCGGCATCCTCGGGGCACCCGACGCCCTGCCGGACCGCAAGTCGCTGACCGGGCTGCCCTGGTCGGTCTGCGACGTGCCCGACCCGGTCGACCGGCAGCGGTCCAGCACCCGGGTGGTGATCGACCGCGCGTTGCCCGGGGGCACGCCACTCGGTGACCGGGCGGTGCTGGTCTCGGTCGACGACCAGCGGTACCTGATCACCAACAACCGCCGGCTCCAACTGCTCGACCCGTCCCGCACGATCACGGCGCTGCGGATGGCCGGCACCGAGCGACTCCAGGTCGGGCAGCAACTGCTCAACTCGGTTCCGGCCGGTCCGCCGCTGCGCCGGCCGTCGCTGACCGGTGAGGGCGCGCCCAGCAGCCGCACGGTGGGCGGGCAGTCGTACCCGGTGGGTTCGGTGTTCAAGGCCGCCGGACGGCACTATGTGCTGACCCGGGACGCTCTCGTGTCGATCAGTGAGATCACCGCGTTGCTGCTCGTCAGCAACGGCGGTCGGATCACCGACATCACCCCGAATCAGGCCAGTGAGGCGTTCGAGGAGCGGCGGATCGAGGAGGAGGGGCTGCCCCCGACGATGCCCGCCCTCTACCCGGCCCAGCCCGGTCGGACGACGCTGTGCGCCACCTACCGGAAGGGCAGCGCGGGTGGCCCGCCGACCACCACAGTGGAGGTCTTCGACCGGGTGCCGGACGAGCTGACCGACAGTGATCCGGGCCTGGTGCCGGTGCGCCAGACCGGGCGCGACGCGGTACGCACCGCCGAGGCGGTGCTGCTTCCCGGCGGCAAGGGTGTCATCGCGCAGGCCTCGCCCGGTGCCGGGACCAGCGGGTCCGGTGCCGCCGGGTCGACGATCTACCTGATCAGCCCGCAGGGCATCAGGTATCCGCTCGGCACGGCGGGGACGCTGGAGGCGCTCGGCTACGGCGGGGTCACTCCACTGGCGGTGCCCGGTTCGCTGCTCGCGCTGATTCCGACCGGGCCGACGCTGGACCGCGAGGACGCGTTTGCCGTCTTCGCTCCCGACGGACCGGCCTCGGCCGCGCCACCGCCGGCCGCACCGGCGTCAGCCTCGCCGTCCGCGGCACCGCCGTCCGGCACACCGTCCGCCGCGCCGCCGTCGTCGTCCGCCACGCCGCCGGCGGGCTCGACGCCGTCGGCTCCGGCCAGCGGCGCGCCGTCGAGTGGCGGGAGCGGCGGCGGACGGTCCACGGTATCGACCGACGCCGACGGCTGAGCAGCGTCGACGGGTCGCCCGGAGTCGCACTGGTGGACTAACCTGGATGTCGCTGACGGTTGTCAACCAGAACGACGGGGATGTTGCCATGGCCGGGCGTACGGAAGTCGACCTGTTGTCCCTTGAGGACTTCCACGAGCATCTGGCGTCTCGGCTCAGCCAGGCCGAGTCGGTGCTGCGCAAGCTCAACACCGAGATGCAGTGCCGGCCTCCGGCGCTGGGCTCGTTCTTCGACGCCACCGACAAGGCACGTCGCTACAGCGAGGTCCACCAGTCCTATGTCGACCAGGCCGAACGCATCCGGCAGGCGGTGCTCGCGGCACAGCAGGCCACGAGCGCGATCCTGAGCAACTACCGCACCGCCGAGGCGCGTAACGCGGCGAACGCCGACGACGTCACCGCCGCGCTGACCCCGGTCGACCGGGCGTTGCAGCCGAAGGAGGACGGTCGTGTCTGAATACACCCAGCGCTACCAGGGCAACAGCCACCAACAACTGTACGACGGCCTGATGGCGGGCAAGCCCGAGCAGATCGAGGGCGTGGCCACCCAGTGGGCCGAGCTCAAGGGCATCCTCGACGGCCTCGGCCGGGAGTTGGGCGGCGACCTCGACAAGCTCGGCAACACCTGGACGGGTTCGGCAGGTCGGGAGTTCCACCGGCGACTCAGCTTCATCGTCGCCCACACCAACGCGTTGGGTGAGGGGATGGCCGGCGTCAAGCAGGGGTTGACCATGATGGCCGACCATCTGCGTGCCGCCCACAAGGTTGCCGAGAGCCCCGAGGAGACCGACGACAACGACAAGGCGATCTCCGGTGCGATCAAGGGTGGCGCCATCTTCGGTCTGACCGGTCTGATCGCCGGTGGGATCGCTGGTCACCAGCAGGACAAGGCGGAGCAGGACAAGGCCCACCAGCGGATGGTGAACCTGGTGGCCGATCTGGCGAGCAGTTACGAGATCTCGGCCTACGACCGGGTGGTCGAGCCGCCCCCGCCCGACCCGGAGACTCCGAGCACCGTCAGCAAGGATAAGACGACGCCGCAGAGTGTCTCGGCCATCGCCAAGGTGAGCGGCGGTCCCGGCACCGGCACCGACACCGGGCGCACCGGTGACGCGACCATCTCGACGCCCGATCGCGTTTCCCAACTGCCGGACGGCGGCGCCACTCCGGACGAGGTCGGCTCGGGCCCCGGTGCCAGCCCGACTGTCGTCACCGGCCCGACCGGCACTGGCAGCGACCTCGGCGACCGGGGCACGTCCCTCGCCGGTGCGGACCCGCTTGTCGGCGGCGCGCTGCTCGGCGGGGGTGCCGCCGGGTTGGTCGGCCTGTCCGGGCCGGGTGCCACGCCCGCCCCGGCGAGCACCGGCCCCGGGCTGCTCTACGGTGCGCAGGGCGGGTCACCGGCCGGCGGGGTGTTGCGCAGCGGCGCACTGGCGGGCTCCGGCAACGCGGCCCCCGCCTCGCCCCGTCCGACAGGTGGTGGTGCCGCGCCGGCGGAGAGCCGCGCCGCCAGCGGGGTCGGGCGCAGCATCGACGGCCAGCGCAGTGGGGGCGGCAGCCGTCCCGGTGTGCTCGGCGGGCGCGGTCAGGCGCAGGACGACGACTCCGACGAGCGGCTGACCTGGCTGACCGAGGACGAGATGGTGTGGCAGGGCAATGAGAAGGCCGCACCTCCGGTGCTCGGCACCGGCGACTGACACGGCCCGCGTCACAGGCGTAGCCACCACGGCGAAGCGCGGTGCCCCCCGATCGGACCCCGTCCGGTCGGGGGCACCACTGTTCTCGGGGCCCCCGACTGTCGGCGTCCACAGTGCGCACGGTGGTGGCGGTCACGCCAGCTCGACCCGTCGCCGTGCTGCGGTGGGCGGGGACGGGCGATAGGTTGGTGGGGTGTCGTCCGCAGCGTCCGTCCGCCCAGCCCGGTGGGCTGTGCTGCGGTCACTGCGGGAGCTGACCCGCCTGGCGATCACCGCGCTGGTGCTCGCGGTCGGCCTCGGCGCCGCCCTCGCCGCGACCGCACCACCCTCTCCCCCGCAGCTTCGGCCCAGTGCCGTGACCAGCCGGGTGGCAGATGTCCGTCCCGACGCCGGCCCGGCCGTCGAACGGGCGAGCCAGCCCGCTGCCGCCCCGCCGGCCGGCGCGCTCGACACCGCCACCGTCGATACCGCCACGGTGACCGCTCCGGTCGCGGCGCACGTCCCGGCCATCGAGCCCGGCCGTGCCACTCCCGCGCGACGCGGCCCGCCCGTCCGCTGAGCCAGGCCCGGCGACCCCCGGGCCCGCGACCGGCTGATCCTCCCGCACGGCACCTCAGTTCGCCGTCGACGGGACGACCCCGCCACCGGGCCAACCGGCGCCACGGGCCCTCCTGCCGCCCGTCGATACCCGCTACCGCGAGGTGCTGATCATGCAAACCGTCCTCTCCGCCGTCCTGCCAGAACTCTCCCGGGCTGCCGTCATCTGGCTGAGCCTGCTCGGGGTGGTAGCCGTCGCCGTCTCCGCTCTGCTGCTGCGGCCCGGCCGGCTCCGATTCGATCCCGGGGCCCGGATCCGTCGGGCGGCAATGCCCAGTCAGCTCGAACAGGCGCAGGAGGAGCGGGAGCAGAGCCGCTACGCGCAGGAGGTCGCGGTGGCCGCCGAGCGGGCGACCACCACTTTGCGACGCCGTCGGGCGGAGTGGGAGGCCGCGCAGGAGGCGGTCGAGGCGGCCTGGCTGGCGTACGAGGCGGCCGAGGCTGGCGTGCGGCGGCTCGACGCGGCGGCCGCGATGCCACTGCCGCACACCGCACGGACCCCCGCCGAGTACGCGGACCGCGAGCGATACCTGCACCGGGCGGCGCTCGATGCGTACTGGCGTCGGGAGTTGTCGGTGGAGCAGCTCAGCGACGTCTTCGCGCACCGCGACGGCTGGGATCCGCGACTGCACCCGGTCGAGCAGGAGTTGGTGCTCCAGCGGGCGGTCCGGGACAACCTGGCGGCCCGGCACACGGCAGCGCGCGAGCGGGAGCAGGCCGCGTGGCGGGCGGCGGAGTTGGCGGTGGCCGCGGCTCGCAGTCTGCGCGAGGAGGCGCACGCCGCGACCGGACGACGGGTCGCCGAGTCGGCGTCGGTGCTGCCGCTGAGCGAGGTTGCCCGACCGTCGGGCGCACCGGCCCGGGAGAACGTCGAGCAGACGCGGGAGAACAAGGTGACGGCGCGCGGCCGGGCGACGGTGCCCGCGTTCTGAGCCGCACGGGGTCGGGTGGGTTAGCGTGACGGCATGTCCCGACAGACGTGGGTCCTCGTGGTGATCGCCGGCATCCTGGCGCTCGCCACCCTCGTGGGTGCCGTGGTGTTGGCGGTGCGGGTGGTGCGTACGCGGCGGCTGTTGACCGGGCTCGGCGCGGGCGGCAAGGTCGCCTTCTACGGGGCGCTGGCGTACACGATCTTCCCGAT
The DNA here is from genome assembly GCF_040630995.1 of Micromonospora sp. NPDC005710. Lineage (NCBI taxonomy): Bacteria > Bacillati > Actinomycetota > Actinomycetes > Micromonosporales > Micromonosporaceae > Micromonospora > Micromonospora sp. NPDC005710. The sequence continues at coordinate 260,360 of NZ_JBEXYP010000006.1, forward strand.
CGACGTGCTGCCGGACCCGATCTATCTGGATGACATGGGGGTCCTGGCCGCCGCGCTGATCTACCTGACGCGGCTGGTGCACGCACGTCGGTCGACGGGTCGCCAGCTACCAGGTCAGCCGGACGCCCCGTCGGATCGGGACCGGGTGCGCCGCCGCGTGCCATGATCGAGCTCGGTTCGGCGGACAGGGGACGGGCATGGCGGGCGATCATCGGTTGGACGTGCACGATGAGCGTGTTATCGCTTTTTGCGCGGAACGGCACCTCGCGACGCTCACCACTCTGCGGGCGGACGGCACCCCGCACGTCGTACCGGTCGGGGTGACACTCGACCCGGCGGCCGGACTGGCCCGGGTCATCACCTCGGGCGCCTCCCGCAAGGCCCGTCAGGTGGCGGCGGCCGGCGCGGCAGGGGCGGCGGTGGCCGTGTGCCACGTGGATGGCCGCCGCTGGTTGACCGTCGAGGGTCGGGCGGTGCTGCGGTCGGACCCGGCTGCCGTGGCGGAGGCGGAGCGGCGCTACGCCGAGCGGTATCGCACCCCGCGTCCGAATCCGGAGCGGGTGGTCATCGAGATCACCGTGACCAGGTTGCTCGGGAGCCTCTGAGCTGACCGCCTGTCCCCGGTGACCGGTTCGGGACGACGCACACCCACAGCCGTCGGCAGCCGGCGGAATTCTCGGCGGAGCAGACCGGTTACGCCTCCGTACGGCCAGGGCCGAGACCACAGGTGGTCGGCCCTGCTGTTGCGCCGAGCGCCATTCCCGGTGCTGCCGACCTCCGCTGTCCGGAGGCGCCAACCCCCGAACGGAGACTCGACAATGAACCCGATCGTCCAGAAGAGCGGTCTGTCCGTCGTCGGCCTGCTCGTCGCCGGCGGTTGCGCCCTCGGCCCGGCGGTGGCCGCGCAGGCCGCCCCGGCACCGGCCGCCCCTGCCTCATCGAGTGAGAACGACAGGCACGCCGAACGGATCCTCGGCGTCGACTACCAGGCTCAGCCGAACTTCTACTACTGCGGCCCGGCCGCGACGCGGATCGCGTTGTCCGCACAGGGCAAGGCGCTCTCCCAGGACGAGGTGGCCCGGCTGCTCGGCACCACCGAGGCGGGAACACCCTCGGCCCTGGACACCACCCGGGTGCTCAACGAACTGACCGGTGGCAAGTACCGGACCACCGAGATCCGTGACTCGGTGGCCCGCCCCGAGCAGGTCGAGCAGCTGCGCCGTGACGTGCTGGCAGCGGTGGACGCCGGCCGACCGGTGGTGGCGAACATCAAGGGCACGACTGTGGACACCGACGGCAACCCGCACTCGTACGAGGGTGGCCACTACCTGACCCTCGTTGGCTACCGCGACGGTGGTGACACGATCCGGGTCGCCGATCCCGCCGACCCGGCTCTGGGTGAGTACTGGATGAGCCTGCCGAAGGTCGCCAACTGGATCGCCGAGCGCGGCTACTCCTCCTGAGCCTGACGGTTCACCGGGCCGGCCTCTCCCGAGCGGGGAGGCCGGCCCGACCGTCGTTGCGGGCCCGGGCGGCGAGGTGCGCGCGTCGACGGGCTCGGGCGGTCCGCGTCGGGCGGATCCGGTGCAGTTGCCCGTGCACCGGCGGGTGGATCTCCGACTCGCCGGCCCCGGCCGCGCGGCGCACGATCCGGTTGGCGTCCTCGGGTTCCGAACCGGTTGCCCGCAGCAGGTCGCTGGCCGCGGTGCGCAGCCCGGTGACAAGGGACTCGCCGAAGGATTTGACCCCGCTCGCCGCGGCCTGGCCGGCCAACTCGGCGCACTGCTCGATCAACCGGCGGGTGCGCTGAGTGTCGTCACCGACCTTGCACTCCGCACGCATCACCGCCACCGCCTCACCCAACCGGCTCATCGCATCCGGCAGTTGCGGTGGAATCGGTTCGTCGTACTGCAACGCCGTGGCCGACCAACGGGCCATGGCGCGACTGTCCAGCAGCAACCGCTCCAGGTGACCCGCGCTGCGGGCGTAACGGTGGTACTGCTGCCGGCGGTGCCACCGCACCGGGGCGATCGTCACCACCTCCTCGGCACCGCTCAGCGCGTCGTGCAACCGGCTCAGGTCGTCATCGGTGGTGCGGAGCCGCTCCAGAACGCCCATGGCCCGGGCGGCGTCGCGTTCACGCATCGCCTGCGCCAGCTCGGCGAGTTGCTCGCAGAGAATCTCGAAGATCGGTGCCGCGGCCCGGTCCAGCACCCGCATCGGGTTGATCGGCAACAGCAGCGCGACCACCACCAGGCCGACCGCCCCACCGACGAGCGCGTCGAAGATCCGGGGCACCTCCAAGCCCCGTTGCATCGGCGCCAGCGTGGCGATAAGCACCGCGGTACCGCCAGCCTGACCGACGAGCGGGCCACCCTTCCCGGCCACCAGCAACGCGGAGGCGATCGCCAGCGCGACAACGACGCCGGTCTGCCACGGGCCCGAGCCGAGCAGGAATCGCAGCGTGTCGCCGATGATGATGCCGAGGGCCACACCGCCCAGCAGCTCGAAGGTGCGCCGCGCCCGCTGCCCGATGGCGGTGGCGATCGTACCGACGGCGGCGGCGGGTGCGAAGACGTGCGATCCGGCGCCGAGCAGGTTCTTGGCGAGCAGGGCGGCGATGGCTGCTGCCAACCCGGCCTGGATGGAGATCACCAGGGTGACCTCCCACTGCCGGGCCCGGATCCGGCCGGCCTGCCCACCACGGTGCCGCACCCGACGGACCGTCCGCCCGGCGGTCTCGTCGAACCGCGACTGATCGCGGGCGGCGGGTGCGCGGTCGTCGGCCATGGAGGCGGTTACCCCGGCGGGGACGGGCCAATCGTGGCCGTCCGGCAGCGCCTGCACCGCCGGCACCACCGATCCCGTCGTAGACATCGTCAACTGTGGGTTTGTGCAGCCCCGTGGGGGTACCAGAGCCACACACCTCCCACCGATCCGCAACCGGTAAGGGGCCGTGACATGACACATCCACCGACCGCCGACGACAGCGACGTCGTCGACATCCTGATCTCCGATCATCGTTCGATCGAGGCGGTTCTCGTCGAGTTGGCGACCCGGCAGGGCACAGCCGAGCACCGCCGACGCCTTGCCGACGTGGCGATCGCCGAACTCGTCCGCCACTCGGTGGCCGAGGAGGCGTACGTGTATCCGATCGCCCGCGAGGTGCTGCCCGACGGCGACCAGATCGCCGACCGGGAGATCGCGGAGCACGCCGACGCCGAGCGGACCATGAAGGAGTTGGAGTCCGCCGAGCCGTCAAGCCCTCGCTTCGACGAACTGCTCGTCCAGCTGACCAGCCTCGTCCGACACCATGTGTCGGACGAGGAGAAGGAACTATTTCCCCGGTTGCGCGCGGCGACGGCTCGGGAGGAGCTGGTCGAGGCGGCGGCCCGGGTGACGGCGATCAAGGAGATCGGGCCGACCCGGCCGCACCCGGGGGGCCCGGAGCATCCGCCGATGAACAGGCTGCTCGCCCCCGGCCTGGGTTTGATCGACAGGTTGCGCGACGCGTTGAGCGGTCGACCCACTTCGGTCGACGAACTGACCGACAGGCACCAGCGCTGACCGGTGCGTTCCTCCCGGGTCGCCGGCGGCGCGGCGGCCCGGGAGGACCGTGTCAGCGGACCTGGTCGCCCTCACCGGTGCGCGCCTGGGCCTGGTCGACTCCCTTGTCGATCTGATCGTCGTACTTGCCGCCGGTGCGCTTGTCGGCCATCTCGCCGGCCTTCTCCATACCCTGGTCGACCTGCTTGTCATGCTTGTCCGCGAAGTCCTTGGCCTTGTCCATGAAGTCACCCATGGCGTTCCTCCTCAGTCCGGTCCGTCCCCTTCGCCTTCCCTCGGCCCGACCGGGCAAACGCCTCGTTCCGGATGCGATTCCCGAACTCCCACCCGCACCACTGCCAGCGGCGTACGATCCGCGCGGGCGACGGCCGGCGATTCGGGTGTCGGGGGACGACCGACCGGGTACCGACCTCGTCGACATCGAGGAGGACCGACATGGCCGCAGAGGCACCCGGACCGACAGGCGACCACGGGCCGCGCCAGACCTGGGCGACGCTGCCCTGGCTGGTGCGAACCGCCGTGTTGTGGAGCGCCTGCCTGGTGGTGATCGCCGCGGGGCTCTACCTTCTGGGCCGGGTCGCCGTCCTGTTGGCGCCGCTGGCCATCGCGTTGGCCGCCACCATCTTCCTCGCCGCGCTGCTCGACCCGGTCCTGCTGCTGCTGCGCCGGTTGCGCCTGCCGGCGGCGCTGGCCGCGCTCTGTACCGTACTGCTGCTGCTGGGCATCCTGGTCGGCGTCGGCGCCCTGGTGTGGAACCTGACCGCCAGCCAGTTCGATCAGCTGAGCCAGGAGCTGACGCAGGGGGTGGAGCGCAGCCGGGACTTCGTGACGTCCACGCTGCCGGTCACCGAGGCTCAGCTGGACCGGCTGGTCGACCAGGCCCGGGAGGGGCTCAGTGGCAGCTCTCCGGACCCGGTGTCCGGCGCCCGGACCGCCACTGAGGTGTTCGGCTCCGCTCTGTTGGCTCTGGTGCTGCTCTTCTTCCTGCTCAAGGACGGCCGGTCGATGTGGCACTGGGTGGTGTCCCGGGCGTCCGGCCCGAACCAGCCCGTGCTGGCCGAGGCGGGCCGGAACGGTTGGCAGACGTTGGGTGCGTACAGCCGGGGCACCATGTTCATCGCCGCGATCGACGCGCTGGGCATCGGGCTCGCTCTGGTGGTGCTGCGGGTGCCGCTCGCCCTGCCCCTGGCGTTGATCACGTTCCTCGGTGGGTTCGTGCCGATCATCGGGGCGACGGTGGCCGGGGCGGTGGCGGTGCTGGTGGCGCTTGCCGCGAACGGTCCCACCACCGCGCTGCTCACCCTCGCGGCGGTGATCGCCGTCCAGCAGATCGAGGGCAATCTGCTGGAACCGCTCGTGATGAAGCGGCAGGTCCGACTGCATCCGGCGGTGATCCTGGTGGCGGTCACCGCGGGCACCCTCATCGCGGGGATCGCCGGCGCCTTCGTGAGCGTCCCGATCACCGCCGTGCTCTGGCGCGTCATCGACACGGTGCAGCAGCGCCGCGCGGCCTCGACCCTCCTACCAGCGGAATGATCATCGATTGAGGTGCGTGGTGAACCAGGTGCCGGCCTGGTCGGCGACCTGCTCAAGGGTGCCGGGCTCCTCGAAGAGGTGGGTGGCACCGGGGATCACCCGCAACTCACCCACCTCTCCCAGCTCGGCCAACGCCCGCTCGTTGAGCGTGATCACCTCTTCGTCCAGCCCACCCACCAACAACAACGTCGGGGTACGCACCTGGGCCAGCGCGTCCTCGGCCAGGTCCGGCCGGCCACCCCGGCTGACCACGGCGGCCACCCGGTCGGCACGGGACGACGCCGCCACCAGGGCGGCGGCAGCACCGGTGCTGGCCCCGAACAGGCCGATCGGCACGTGACCGGCAGGCCGCTCGACGGCCAGCCAGTCGACGATGCCGGCCAACCGGCTGGCCAGCAGCCCGATGTCGAAGCGCAGTTCGGCGGTGCGCGCGTCCACCTCGTCCTCGGCCGGGGTGAGCAGGTCCGCCAGCACCGTGCCGAGCCCTCGCTCGTTGAGCGTCCGGGCCACCGCCACGTTGCGCGGGCTGTGCCGGGAACTGCCACTGCCGTGCGCGAACAGCACCACGCCGACCGGCTGGGCGGGCAGCATCAGGTCGGCGGGGAGTTGGGCGTCCCCGACCGGAATCGTCACAGTGCCGCGCTGCTCGTCCATGTCCACCTCCGCGTTCTCGCCGGTGGTCCGGGTACCCCGCCCGCCGCGCGGCACGCCCGCCGACGGCCGCGCCACCCCGGGCCGGGGGGCCGCCGCCGGGCCGCGTTTGCCCCACAGTGCGTCGGGTACGCGACGAGCGACCGCAGACCGTGTCGGCGCGACGCGCCCCGACGGATCGCGAGGATCGCCATGGCCAAGCAGCAGATTTCCCGGCAGCAGCAGCTGACCGAGCGAACCCAGCGTGAACAGGACGCCGAGCGCAACCAGGACGTCGGGGATCAGGACTTCGGGGACCAGGCCGCCTCGGCCCGGCTGCCCGACGATCCGAAGGCGGCGGCGCCCCGGGACGCGATCGGGCGCCCGTCGACAGGCGAGCCGGTCTGATCCACGAACGGTGCTGGACGGGCGGGGCGGGAACTCCCGCCCCGCCCGTCACTGATCGCGTTCGGGTAGCCGCATCAGCGGAGACCGGCCCGGAGGTTGCTCGGGCGGCGGGCCGGACGGCTCGGCCTGCGGCACCGGGACGGTCACCGGCTCGTCGCAGGTCACCCGCAGCACCTGGTCGTGGTGGCGCAACTCCACCACGTCGTCCGGCCCGCCGTGCCGCAGCGAGTACGTCGTCTGGTGCGGCCGGACGTCCACCCGCAGCGACAGCCCCCGCCACTGCAACGAGAACTCCAACCGGCTCAGTCGGCTGGAGAGCCGGGGGGCGAAGGACAGCTCGCCGTCGTGGTCCCGCAGACCGCCGAACCCGCTGACCAGGGCGAGCCACGCACCCGCCAACGACGCCATGTGGACGCCGTCGCGGGTGTTCTCGTTGAGGTCGTGCAGGTCCATCAGCGCGGCCTCACGCAGGTAGGTGTGCGCGAGTTCCGGATGGCCCACCTCGGCGGCGAGCACCGACTGGGTGCAGGCCGACAACGACGAGTCGCGCACGGTACGGCGCTCGTAGTAGAGGAAGTTGCGCAGCTTCTCCTCGGGGGTGAAGGCGTCCCCCCGCCAGTGCATGGCGAGGACCAGGTCGGCCTGCTTCACCACCTGCTTGCGGTACAGCTCGAAGTAGGGGTAGTGCAGCAGCAACGGGTACTTCTCCGCCGGGGTGTGCGTGAAGTCCCACTCCTGGAGGCGGGTGAAGCCCTCCACCTGCTGGTGGACGTCGAGTTCCTCGTCGTACGGGATGTGCATGGCGGTGGCGGCGTCCCGCCAGCTCGCTGCCTCCTCGTCGGTGACCCCCAGGTGGAGCGCCTCGTCCCGGTGGCGCATGACCACGTCGGCGGCGGCGAGCAGGTTCCGCTGCGCCATCAGGTTGGTGTAGATGTTGTCGTTCTTCACGGCGGTGTACTCGTCCGGGCCGGTGACACCGTCGATGTGGAACTGCCCGTGCCGGTCGTGGTGGCCGATCGAGCGCCACAGCCGGGCGGTCTCCACCATCAGCTCCAGCCCGATCTCCCGTTCCAACTGGGTGTCTCCGGTGACCATCACGTAGCGGCGCATGGCGTCGGCGATGTCGGCGGCGATGTGGAACGCTGCCGTGCCGGCCGGCCAGTATCCGGACGACTCCGGGCCCTCGATGGTCCGCCAGGGGAAGGCGGCACCCCGGAGGTTGAGTGTCTCGGCGCGTTCCCGCGCCGAGTCCAACGTGCTGTGCCGCCACTGCAACGCGCTGCGCACCGCGCTCGGCTGGGTGTATGTGAGCACCGGCAGGACGAACATCTCGGTGTCCCAGAAGGCGTGACCGTCGTAACCGGGGCCGGTCAGACCTTTCGCCGAGATGGGTCGTTGCTCGGCCCGCGCGCCGGCCTGTAGCACGTGGAAGAGACCGAAGCGGACCGCCTGCTGCACCTCCGGGTCGCCCTCGACCAGCACGTCGGAGGCGTCCCAGAAGGTGTCGAGGTAGCTGCGTTGCTCCCGGTGGAGCCCGTCCCAGCCGTCGAGGCGGGCGCCGGCCAGTGCCGCGCCGACCTGGTCGCGAAGCGCGGGGAGGGACCTGCGGCTCGACCAGCTGTAGGTCAGATACTTGATCACCCGCAGCTTCTCGCCGGGCTGGAGTATGCAGGCGATGGTGGTTCGCACCCAGTCCTGGTATCCCTCGGACTCGATGGTGGTGTGGTCCGGGCCGTGCACCTCGTGCTCCATCGCGGCGGCGACCCGCAGACCGGAGACCTTGGTGCGGTGGATCAACTGCCCGCCGTCCGGGGTGGTCAGCTCCTCCTCCGCCTGGAGCGGCGACTCCAGCACCGCCGCCACCCGGGGGTCCTTGCTCTGCGCCGGCAGCGACTCGTTGGCGACCAACTCGGACTGCACGATCAGCCGCAGTGGGCGGTCGACGGCCTCCACCTCGTAGCTGATGGCGGCCACTGACCGCTGGGTGAACGACACCAGGCGGGTGCTGCGGACCTTCACCTCGCGGCCGGCGGGCGAGCGCCAGTGCAGCTCCCGGTGCAGCGTGCCGGCCCGCAGGTCGAGGATCCGCTCGTGGGCGAGCAGTTCGCCGTATCGCACGTCGAGTGGTTCGTCGTCGACCAGCAGCCGGATCAGCTTTCCGTTCGTGACGTTGACGATCGTCTGCCCGGACTCGGGGAAGCCGTAGCCCGCCTCCGCGTACGGCAGCGGACGCAGTTCGTAGAACGAGTTGAGGTAGGTGCCGGGCAGGCCGTGCGGCTCGCCCTCGTCGAGGTTGCCCCGCAGGCCGACGTGCCCATTGGAGAGCGCGAAGACCGACTCCGACTGGGCCAGCACGTCCATGTCCAGCCGGGTCTCCCGGACGTGCCACGGCTCGACCGGGTAGGCGCGTTCGCGGATCATGCGGAGCCTCGCTCGGCGTCGGGCGGGTCGGTCACGGCGCGGGTCGGCGCCGGCGGGTCGGCGGCGTCGAGCAAGTCGGCGAGGTCCGTCACCACGACATCGGCACCGTGGGCGAGCAACTCGTCGGCCTGTCCGACCCGGTCGACGCCGACCACGTAGCCGAAGCCGCCGGCGCGGCCGGCGGCCACCCCGGAGAGCGCGTCCTCGAAGACGGCGGCCTGGGTCGGGTCGACGCCGAGCAGCCTGGCCCCGGCGAGGAACGTGTCGGGCTGCGGTTTGCCGCGCAGCCCCTGCGCACGGGCGACCAGCCCGTCCACCCGGGCCTCCAGCAGCGGCTCGAGCCCGGCGGCTCCGACCACCTCGCCCCCGTTGGCGCTGGCGGTGACCACGGCGCGACGGAGCCCGGCGGCGGTCGCCTCCCGCAGATACCGCACCGACCCCGGGTAGACCTCCACGCCAGCGGTGCGCAGGCGGTCCAGCAGCAGGACGTTCTTGCGGTTGCCCAGGCCGTTCACCGTTTCGGCTTCTGGCGGGTCGTCCGGGCTGCCCTCGGGCAGCACGATCCCCCGGGAGGCGAGGAACGACCGGACGCCATCGGCCCGGGGTCGGCCGTCGACGTACCGGTTGTAGTCGGGGCCGGGATCGAACGGTCGGAACGGTTCGCCGGAGGCCGTGGCGCGCTGGCGGAGGAACTCGTCGAACGTCTGCGTCCAGGCGGCGTTGTGTACGCGGGCGGTCTGCGTCAGCACACCGTCCAGATCGAAGAGACAGGCGGTCACGTGAGCAGGTAGGCCCAGCACGGTACGAATCTATCCACCCTGCTGGGCCGGCAAACCCGTTTCGGCCGCCCTGAGGAGCTTCAGTTGGGTCGCAGCGTCCAGATGACAGTCATTTCCGATGTCGGCTTTCCGCTCTCGGTGGCAACCTGGACGGCGACGGGGAATTCCGGGCGCTCGCCGGCCGCCAACTCCTCGGCCACCTCGGCCACGGGTCGGCCGAGTCGGGCGGTGGCCAGCACGGGGCCCATGGCGAGCTTCCGGTAGGCGATCTCGGCCCGAACCGCCAACGGCACGGCCCGGTCGAGCAGGTGCCCGAAGGCGGCCAGCACGACCGCGCCGGAGGCCGTCTCTCCGAGGGTGAACATGGCGCCGGCGTGCGGGCCGCCGATGTGGTTGTGGGTGGCCGGCGAGTCGGGCAGCCGGACGACAGCCCGCACGCCGCCGTCCGCCTCGGGCGCCACCTCGACGAACTCGATGCCGAGCGTACGAGCGAACGGCACCGCTTCCAGGATGCCGGCCGCCACCTTGCGGGAGTCGATAGTCATGGCCTGACGTTACTAACCGGTAACCAGGCCGGCAACCAGCGACTTTGCCAACGGACGTGCTCAGAGATTGGCGATGGTACGCAAGATCTCCGCGTAGAAGTTGCCGTCGATGCTGCGGAAGAAGGCGAAGTCCTCACCCGGGCTACCGAAGAACGGCCGCAGCGTCCACGCCAGCTGGGTGCCGACGAAACCGAAGAGCAGGATCCAGATGTAGAGGAGCGTCATGCTGGCCGGCCGCTGCGTCGGCTCACCGCGTCGGACTGGCGCGTTGTTCCACTGGCGTTGCGGCAGCATCCCGGGCGGGAACGAGGTGCCGGCCGGCTGCCCGGGCAACTGCGTCGGCACCTGTGCCGGCACGGTGGTGACGGCACCGTTCGACGTCGACTCGGCCACCGCTGCTCCGGCCGGCACGGCGACCGGCTCGGCGCTCTGACCGGCGGCCGGCGTAACGGCCGACGTCGCGCCGGCGGGCACCGCGGCCGGCACCGGCACCGGTGCGCTCACCTCGTGGACCTTGGCGGTGACAGCCTCCGGGGCGAGCAGGCCGTGGTCGTTGAGGACCTGCATCCCGCCGGTCAGGAAGCGCAACCCGACAAGTGCCGACAGGGTCAGGATCGCCACGTTGAGCAGCTTGAAGAACCCGTAGTCGTTGGCCGTGATCAGGAAGAAGAGGCTGATCGGCGCGAACGCCACAGCGAGCATCGAGGTGACGGTGATCGCCACCATCACCAGCGCCAACGACTGCCGCACCGAGAGCCGGGCGCCGAAGACCAGGTTGAACAGGTAGAGCGTGGGCAGGCAGATGGCCAGCGTGACCAGGAAGAGCAGTGGCAGCTTCAGTGCCGAGGTCAGCGCCATCAGCGGGCTGTGGAAGAAACCGAGCACCGCCCCGTAGCAGGCCAACGCGATGGCGGAGCTGGTCAGCATCCGCACGGTCAGGGCATTGAGGTCATGCTCGGTCACGATCTGCTGCCAGATGCTCCCGCGGTCCCGCAGGATGCGCTCGATGACGAGCGGACTGGGACGTTCACCCGACACGGGTGCACCCCTCTCGGTGGTCGTTCACAAAGGACTGGGTGGGCAGACGGTAGGGCACCCGATGCCGGGTCCGCCACCCCGCCCCGGCAGGTCGTCAGCGCCAGCCCACGTCGATCCGGTCGCCCCGCTCGTCGAAGAAGTGCAGCGCGTCCATCCGCACCGAGACGGCGAGCGGGTGACCTGCGCTGACCGCCGGGTACGGCGCCAGCCGCACCGCCAGCTCCGCCGGGCGCCGATGGTGCCGGCCCGGGTCGGGCAGCACGCTGGTCTGGACGCCACTGACCGGCGCCTCCTGCGCCTCCACCTGCTTACCGGTGAGCCGCTGCATCACCGAGCCGAATCGGCGCAGGCCGCGCTGGCCGACCGGTGGTGGTTCGAGCGGTGCGCCCATCTCGTCCACGACGATCGCCGTCGCGCCGATGTCCAGGAACGCCAACGACTCGTGCCCGTGATGCTCCAGGTAGCGGATCCGCCCGCGCAGCACGTCGCCGGCAGTGTCCGGGGAGACCGGAGTCAGCGCCTCCGCCCGCATGCCGACCACGATCCGCTCACCGTGGTAGTGCGCGACGGCCCGACTGCGGATGTCGTTCCAGGGCAGGTAGAGCGACTGGTCACCGAGATTGAGCGTCACGTACCTGTCGAGGTGGACGTAGACCGACGCCTCCAGCAGGTTCATCCGTGGGCTGCCCAGGAACGCCGCCACGTAGAGCGTCGCCGGACGGCCGTACACCTGGGTCGGGGTGCCCACGTCCTGGAGCACACCGCGGCGCATGATGGCCACCCGGTCGGCCATGGTGAGCGCCTCGGCCTGGTCGTGCGTGACGTAGACGGTGGTGACGCCCAGTTCCCGGGTCAGGCCGGAGATCTCCGCGCGCAACTCGGCCCGCAGGCCGCTGTCCAGGTTGGACAGCGGCTCGTCCATCAGGAACAGGCCGGGCCGGCGGACGATCGCCCGGCCCATCGCCACCCGCTGCCGTTGCCCACCGGAGAGCTGACCCGGCTTGCGGGCCAGCACGTCCCCGATGCCCAGCGCGCTCGCCACGTCGCTGACCCGCTCGCCCCGCGGCTCGGGCTCGATTCCGGCCAGCCGCAGCGGGAACGCGATGTTGTCGCCGACACTCATGTGCGGGTAGAGCGCGAAGTCTTGGAAGACCATGGCGATCTTGCGGTCCCGCGGGGGGAGGTCGTTCGCCAACTCCCCGTCGAGCATCACCGCACCGGTGGTCGGGTCCTCCAAACCGGCGATCATGCGCAGCACCGTCGACTTGCCGCACCCGGACGGCCCGAGCAGCACCATGAACTCGCCGTCGTTCACGTCGAGGTTGATGCTGTCGACGGCGAGCGTGCCGTCCCGGAAAACCTTGGTCACATCTTTGAGCGTGACGGTGCTCACCGTCTTCCCCCCCAGCGCGTAGGCCGAACCCCAGAAGACTGTGACCAGGATCATGCGATTGTGACATCGGGTAAACGTCTCATGTTCCATCGATGACACTGCCATTACACGACAGAAACCGGAATCAGCAGCGCGAGGATCGATCCCCCGGCTCCCCGAGGAACACCCGACGCACCACCCGCTCCGCCGCCCGCCCGTCGTCGAGGGTGCAGAACCGGGCCCGGAAATGCTCGCGGGCCTTGGTCGCGGCGTCCGACCGCACCCCGTCGGTACGGAACAGGTCGAGCAGATCGGCGAAAGTGGAGGCCACCGCGCCGGGCGGTTCGGCGGTGACGTCGAAGTAGACCCCTCGGGCCAGCCGGTACGCCTCCCAGTCCGGGGTGTAGAGCACTATCGGCCGGTCCAGCACCGCATAGTCGAACATGGCCGACGAGTAGTCGGTGACCAGGACGTCCGCCACCAGATAGAGATCCTCCACCCGCTGGTGGCCACTGACGTCGCGAACCCGTTCCCAGTCCCGCGGTTGCCCCGGGCGGCGATCCCGGTCGTGGAAGTAGTGGCTCCGCATCAGCAACCGGCCCGAACCGCCGAGCGCCTGGACGAACTGGTCCGGGTCGAACGGCGGCCGGTAGCCGGGCAGGTGCTCGCGGTGCGTCGGGGCGTACAGGACGACCTGTTCGTCGGGGTCGAGGCCGAACTCCGCGCGAAGCCGGCGCACCTCGTCCACACCGGCGGTGACCAGGCGGTCGTTGCGCGGGTACCCCACCTCCAGTGTGGTGTACGTGGCCGGATAGGCCCGATCCCACATCTGGGTGGAGAAGCTGTTGGCGCTGACGCTGTAATCCCAGCGGTCCACCCGGCGCAGCAGCCCGGCGAAGTCCATCCGGCCCGCGCCGATCGGGTGGCGCTGTTGATCCAGCCCCATCACCTTGACCGGCGTGCCGTGGTGGGTCTGCACGTGCACCTGTTCCGGTCGCTTGCGGACGAAGTCGGGGAAGTTGACGTTGTTGACCAACCATCTGGCGCGGGCCAGCACCCGGTAGTACGACGGCGTGCCGGCCACCACGTACTTCACCCCGGCCGGCACGGAGTCCACCCGGTCCCGGCGCACCACCCACACCCCGCGCACCCCCGGGGCCAACCGGCGGGCGACCTCGTAGATGGCCGCCGGGTTGCACGAGTATCCCCGGTACCAGTACGCCGCGTACACCGCGAGCGTCGGGTCGACGGGTCGTCGCAGTTCGGCCCGGTAGTACTCGCGCAGCAGCCCGTCGCGGGTCAGCCGGGCACCACGCCGGGCGACCGGCCCGACAGTGCGCCGCGCGGTGCGGGCCTGCCGGCGGGCGGCGTCGCGGGCCCGGCTGGCGGCCCGCAACGCGCTGAAGGTGCGCCACCGGCCGGAGGCGACGAGCTTGTGCTTGAGCCCCTCGACACCGTCCGGCACCGGGTAGCCGCCGGGCGGCAGCCAGCGCTCGTAGTCGGCGGTGATCTGCGCGAAGAACGCCTCGCGCAGCTCCGGCGCGATCCGCTGACCGTTGCCGAGCACCGTCAGGTAGTGCCAGATCATCCGTTCGAAGACCACCGGCCGCAGGGCCTCCGTCGCCGGCCCCCACGAATCCATCAGGTGGAACACCCGGTGCCACTGCGGGAAGACCTCGAAGTGCCGGTCGCCGCGGGTCCTGGTGATCGCGCCGGCGCGGCGTTGGCGGTAGTTGACGCAGACCCGATCCAGTACGCCGATCCGCTGCGCGGCCATCAGCACCGGGTAGCTGAACGACACGTCCTCGTACCAGCCGGGCGCGAAGCGCAGCCCCAGGTCGGCGAGGAACTCCCGACGGACCAGCCGGTTCCACGCGGTGTGCAGCAGGTGCATCGCCTGCGGCCGGTCCCGCAGCCGGAAGGTGCCGGGGCCCGGCGACTCCGGAAACACCTCGGCCATCGCACTGCGGGTGGCGGTGTCGTTCCAGTGGGTTCGGACGTGGTCGACGAGCAGCACGTCCGGGCTGGTGACCCGCAACCGCTCGGCGACCTCGGTCAGGCACTCCGGTGCCAACCAGTCGTCGCCGTCGAGGAACCACACGTACTGGCCGACGGCCCGGTCCAGCCCGATGTTCCGGGCCGGACCGAGGCCGACGTTCTCCGACAGCCGCACCGAGCGGACCCGCTGGTCGCGGGCCGCGTACTCGTCGATGATGTCGCCACTGGCGTCCGGCGAGCAGTCGTCGACAGCGATCACCTCGAAGTCCGTCTCCGGCTGACCGAGGATGGAGTCCAGGCACTCCCGCAGGTATCCCTGCACCCGGAAGGCCGGCACCACGAAGCTGATCAGAGTCATCCGGCCGCCCTCCGTCAGCGCGGCGCGGCACCTCCAGCGCCCGCCGGCGCCATCGACGCCCGCGCGCTACGGGCCGGGCGCACGAACCAGGCCAGGACGACGCTCACCACGAAAACCACGAGAAGGTACGTACCGAGTGTAGCCATCCCAACACCCGCAATACCGGCAATCGCCGCGAGGGTCAGCAGCACCGAGCGCCCGTCCCAGCCCAGCGTCGCCGCGTGCAGCGGCGGTGCCACCTGCCGCTTCTCCAGCCGGGCGGTCAGGTCGTAGTGGTGCACGGTGAGCACGAAGACGTACCCGAAGATCAGCCAGCCGGGCGCCCCACCGACCACCCCGACCGCGATGGCGAACAGGTATTCGGCCGCCCGCAACGCCGCCGGCACCAGCCAGTCCAGGGGGCCGTTGTGCGCCGCCCCGGCACCCAGGCCACCGACGAGCAGCACCAGCAACGCCACCGGCACCGCCCAGCGCAGCCCTCCCGGCGCGTCCGTCAGCAACGCCCCGACCAGCAGCACCGCCGGGCCCACCGCGGCGATCACCGCGAGGGTCAGCGGCCCCATCGGGCGGAACACAGGCAACCAGCGGGCCAGCGGCCCGTCGTCGCGGTGCAGGGTGGCGTCGACGGTGTCCAGCACCGGCACCCACATCCAGCGGGCCCGCAGCGTCCGCAACGCCCCCGTGTACGCGAACGCCAGCACCCCCCAGACCAGCACGGCGACGAGGCTGACCAACGGGTTGAACAGCGCCACGGTCAGCGCGATCAACGCCCACCGCTCGCCGATCGGGAAGACCACTGTCCGCTTCAGCCAGTACGACACCGACCCGGTGTCCGCCTGCACCCGAGTCGACGCCGCGTTCAGTCGGTCACCGATCCCGCCGCTGACGTTCGCCGCCGTACGCGGGCGACGGGCCGCCTCATCGTGCAGCACCCCGTACCAGGTGTCGGTCATGTGCCGGACCGTCTGCAACGTCATCGCGGCGACAGCGAGCGCCCACCCGTTGCCCAGCCCGGCGTGACTCACCCCGAAGCCCAGCCCCGCGTAGACCAGATACTCCTTGGCCCGGTCCGCCATCGTGTCCAGCCAGCCACCCCAGGCGCTGAAGTGCCTGGTGTAACGGGCCAATTGGCCATCCACGCAGTCCAGCACGAAGCCCAGATACAGCAGCACCGCGCCACCGACAAGCGCGGGTCGCCCACCCGTCCCGAACAGCACCGCCGCGCCCAGCGCGAAGAGCACCGAGATCACCGTCACCCCGGTCGGGGTGAGCCGGAGCCGGGCCGAGAGCCGAACCAGGTACGGCGACCAGGTGCTGACGAAGTAGGTGGAGAAGAAGTCGTCCCTCTCCTTCACCGACAGCCGCAACTCGGCCCGGTCCTCGTCCACGGCCGTCACCGCCGCCTCGGCAGCGGTCAGCCCGGCCTGGTCCTCGACCCGGTGGGCGACGAGCAGGCGTACCCGCTGGGCGAAGATCAGGGTGCCGAGCGCCGCGAGACCCGCGACGAGCCGGTCCACGGCGGACCCGGGGCCGCCGGCCGCGACCGACATCCCGGACGCGGCCCCGCCGGTCGCCGGCAGCGGCGCCACGTCGCCGGCCGGGCCGATCGGGGCGGCGACCGGGAGCATCCCGGACGCGGCGGCCCGGGCAGCCGCCGCGAGGGTCGGCAGGTCGTCCACGCCGACCCGCAGCGCGCCGCCGAACACGCCGGTGGCGGCCCCGTCGAGGGCGTCCAACGCGCCGGCGTCGACCACCTGGCCGCGTTCCTCCCGCACCGCCGTCCGACCGGGCACCGGCGGGTCGCCGAGCACCAACGCCACAGTGGGGCCCACCGGGCTGGTGGCCAGATGCCGCAGTACGGCGGTGTGCGCGACCAGGTCGGTGCCGGTGATCAGCACGGGGGCGGTGGCGGTGGCGACCAGGTCGGTCAGTTCGTCGAGGGTGGCGGCGAAGCGCACCTCGTCCGCCCCGGCCTGGCGCAACTGGGCGGCCAGACGGTCGGGCAGCGGCTCACCTGTCGCAGTGGTCAGGCCCGCCGCGGGCGTACCGGCGGCGAGCACTATCGCGAGCGTCACCGCGGAACCGCGGCGTGGTACGCGTCGAGCGCCTCGACGATGGTGCCGTCGAGCGTCAACCGGCCCGCGTCGAGGTACAACCCCCGACGGCAGAACCGGGTCAGGTCCTTTTCGTTGTGTGACACCAGCACCAGCGTGCGCCCCTCCCCGAGCAGACGATCAATCGTCGCGTAACACTTCTTGCGGAACTCCGCGTCCCCGACCGCTGTCACCTCGTCCATCAGCAGGATCGGGTGCGGCAGGTGCGAAATGATCGCGAAGCCCAACCGCACCTTCATCCCCGACGAGTAGTGCCGCACCGACGTGTCGATGGCCCGCTCCACCTGCTCACCGGCGAACTCGACGATCTCGTCGAAGTGCCGCTTCAGGTAGCTCGTCGACAGCCCGTGCAGCCCACCGACCAGGTGCAGGTTCTCCCGGCCGGTCAGGTCGTTCGAAAAACCGGCTGACAACTCCAGCAACGGCGCCACCGCGCCGTGCACCCGGATGCCACCCTCGTCCGGGATGAGCACCCCGGCGATCAGCCGCAGCAGGGTGCTCTTACCGGTGCCGTTGCGGCCGATCACGCCGACGGTCTCGCCGGGCTCGACGGTGAACGACACGTCCCGCAGCGGCCAGAACTGGCCGGGCAGCGCACCGCGCCCACCCCGGTGGATGAACAGCTCACGCAGTCGTAGCTGGCGGCGACGGTTGCGGACGAACCGGATGCCCAGGCCGTCCGCCTCGATGATCGGCGCGGCCACGTCACAGCTCCTTGAGCACGGCGGGCTCCAACCGGCGGAACGACCACCAACCGGCCGCCAGCACCAGCAGACTGCCGACGATCGTGGTGGCCAGCAGCCGGGCGTCCGGGAACTCGTCCGGGTACCAGATCGCGTGGTGCAGCTGGAAGATCCCGACCAGCGGGTTCAGCTCGTACACCACCTTCAACCAGCCGGGCAGCCCCGACTCCCGGACCAGGCTGAGCGGATAGATGATCGGCGTGGCGTAGAAGAGCACCCGGATGATCAGCCGCATCAACCGTTCCACGTCGCGCATCAGCACGTTCCACGCGGACAGCAGCAGGGCGAGCCCGATCAGCAGGACCGCCTGCACGGCCACCGCCAACGGCAGGGCGAGCAGCGACCAGCCGGGATGGATCCGACCGTGCACCGCGTAGATCACCGCGATGGCGACCAGGATCGGCAGGCCGGCCGCGTACTCGGCGAACCGGCCGGTGACCCGGCCGATCGGGAACACCTGACGCGGTACGTTCATCGTGGTGATCAGCCGGGACTGGCCGGTCAGCGCGTTCGTCGCCTCGCTCAGCGCCGAACTGGCCCACATCCAGGCGAAGATGCCGGTGATCAGGAACAACGGGTACGACTCGGCCGCCTCACCGAGATGACGACCGGTGTCCCGGGAGTAGAGCACCCCGAAGACGAACCAGTAGATGGCGCCCATGCCGAGCGGCTCGATCAACGACCAGAAGTAGCCGAGCACCGACTGCTGGTACTTGACCGCCAGATCCCGCCGGACCAGGATGCGCAGCGAGTTGCGGTGCGACCACAACGCCGCGACGCCAGAGGTCACCGCGAGCCTCCCGCCTCCTGAAACGGACGACAGGTTAGCAGTCGGTGAACGATTGCCCCGAATCGACCGGACTCAGCACTCGATCACGTTGACGGCCAGACCGCCACGCGCCGTCTCCTTGTACTTGACCTTCATGTCGGCGCCCGTCTCCCGCATGGTCTTGATGACCTTGTCCAGCGACACCTTGTGCACACCGTCGCCGCGCAGCGCCAGCCGGGCAGCCGTGATCGCCTTGATGCTAGCCACCGCGTTCCGCTCGATGCAGGGGATCTGCACCAGGCCACCCACCGGGTCACACGTCAACCCGAGGTTGTGCTCCATCCCGATCTCGGCCGCGTTCTCCACCTGCTCCGGGGTGCCACCGAGCACCTCGGCCAACCCGGCCGCCGCCATCGAGCACGCCGAACCGACCTCACCCTGACAGCCCACCTCGGCACCGGAGATCGAGGCGTTCTCCTTGAACAACACACCGATCGCGCCCGCCGTCAGCAGGAACCGCACCACGCCCTCGTCATCGGCTCCCGGCACGAACCGGGAGTAGTAGTGCAGCACCGCCGGAATGATCCCGGCCGCGCCGTTCGTCGGGGCGGTGACCACCCGGCCGCCCGCGGCGTTCTCCTCGTTCACCGCGAGCGCGAACAGGGTCACCCAGTCCATCGCGTGCAGCGGATCGGGCGTCCCGGCCTCCGCCTCCAGGCCGCGCCGCAACTCCGCCGCGCGCCGCCGAACCTTCAAACCCCCAGGGAGTACGCCGTCCCGCTCGCAGCCGTTGCGCACGCACTCCTGCATGACCCGCCAGATCTCCAGCAGACCGGCCCGGATGTCCGCCTCGCTACGCCAGGAACGCTCGTTGGCCAGCATCACCTCGCTGATCGACAACCCGGTGCGGGTGGTGACGTCGAGCAGTTGCGCCCCGGTCAGGAAGGGATACCGCACCACGGTGCTGTCCGGCTTGATCCGATCCGCACCCGCCGCCGCCTCGTCCACCACGAACCCGCCACCCACCGAGTAGTAGGTGCGGCTGCGCAGCACCGCACCAGCCCGGTCGTACGCCACGAAGGTCATCCCGTTCGGGTGGTACGGCAACGACCGGCGACGGTGCAACGTCAAATCCCGGTCCGGATCGAAGTCGATCTCGTGCGCGTCGAGGATGTTGATCCGCCGCTCGGCCCGGATCCGCTCGACGCGAGGCCCGACAGTGTCCGTGTCGACAGTCTCCGGCGACTCACCGGCCAACCCGAGCAGCACCGCCGGGCCGCTGCCATGGCCATGGCCCGTCGCACCCAACGAACCGAACAACTCGGCCTGCACCCGCGCCGTGTCCGTGAGCAACCCGTCGGCCTTCAACCCGCCAACGAACGTACGCGCGGCCCGCATCGGCCCCACCGTGTGCGAGCTGGACGGCCCGATACCGACACTGAAGAGGTCGAAAACACTGATCATGGCTGCGCTTCCTCGCCGTCGTCCCGGCGTACGGGACCCGGCCGGGTCGTGACCACCGATCTGGCGGCCCCGATGGTTACCGTCCGGGGTATGGGGTGCCGGCCCTCCGGGGTGTGGAAGGCCGATCAGCCAGCCTACCCGCCCAGCTCAACGGCCACCCGGTCCGGGACGTGAACACCCGACCCCCCTCCCGCCCGCCCCGCGCTCACCCACCCTGCCCGGCCTGCCCACCCTGCCGGCCTGCCCGGCCTGCCCGGCCTGCCCGCGCTCGATCCAGGATCTAGTGGTGTCAAGGCGCTTCGATGCCACTGGAACCAGGATCGAGCACGATCTTTCCGCGAGACGCCGAATCATTTACGACATCAGCTCCAAAGCACTTCAGACAGACTCGGCGGGCAGCCCACGGTGCGGCGATAGGGCGAGGCGTCAGCAAGGGGCTGCCCGGGTAAAGCACCTACGGGTCCACGGGTTGCCAATCCTCCTCGGGACCGAGGGCGAGGTGGCCACCCCTTTCTACCGTGGATTGCAGACGCGGCGCACCGCCGCAGAGTGGGAGTACGACGATGAGTCGCAAATTGGTCCGGCCCCGCGAGGGGCGCATGCTCGCCGGTGTCTGCGCCGGCCTCGGACGGCGGTTCGGCATGTCGGCCGGAATGGTCCGGCTGCTGTTCCTGCTGTCGCTGCTGCTGCCCGGCACGCAGGTGATCGTCTACCTGATCCTGTGGGTGCTGATGCCGAACGAGGACCGCTACCTCGCCTCCACCCAACACTGACCCACCCACCACTGACCACGCCACTGGCCCACCCACCCCCGACACGCCGCACCCCTGGCGGCAACTTCGGGGGCGCGGCGGCGGCAGAGACGGGAGCGCCCGCCCCGACTTGAAGTCGGGGCGGGCGCTCCGGTGTACAGGGGGGCAGGTCAGGGGGCCACGTAGGTGATGGTGATCTGCTGGTAGCCGAGGGAGCGGAGCAGTCCTTCCAGCATCTTGCGGGTGTTCTCCTCCGCGCGGGCGGAGAGCCCGCTGTCCCGCGCGGCGGCGGTGATCCGGTCCTCGGCGAGCTTGTAGACCTGCTGCTGCCGGTTGGGGTCGTTGCCGACCAGGTCACCGATTCGGTTGAGCAGACCGCGCTGCTCGGCGAAGACGTAGCTCTTCTCCATGTCGAGGTTGGTCTCGCCGAGTTGCGGCGCGGGCAGCTTGATCTCGACGGACTTGCCGTCGGCGGACGGGACGACGGCACCCTCACCGATCTTGGTGAAGTCGACGTACGCCTCGATGCTGCCGGCCCCGACGAACAGGGTGCGTTCGTTGAGCAGGAAGTCCGGAACGTTGCGCCTGTCGTTCTGGGTGTCGACGACGACCTGGAAGTTGCCTTCGGCGGCCACGTAACGGCTGAGGTCCTGGATCGACTTCAGCAGCGGCGGCTGGCTGCGGTCGGTCTGCTCCTTGGCGAACGGGTTGCGGAAGTCCGGCAGGATGCCGGTCGCCTGAATGCCGAGCAGCACGACCACTGCCAGCGCGGCGGCGCCGAGGAGCAGGAGCAGGCCTCGGGCCGCCCCACCGCCACCGCTCGTCGGGCCACCGGGACCACCGGCACCGCCAGATCCAGCGGGCCCACCAGGCCGCACAGGACCATCCGGCCCGGCGGAACCATCGGGCGCATCAGTGGTCCAGTCGGGTGTCGCGCTCGACCGCACCTTGAGATCGTCACCGGTCGGGTAACCGGGGAACTCTCTCGTGGGCTCGTTGCTGCCAGCGTCGCGGGCCATCACCCTCACCGTCCTCGTCAGACACGTCGTCTGCCAATGACGGTACGGCCCCGATACGACAGTCGCTCGGCGAGCGCCAGGAAGTGACAAAGGGGCAGGTCAGGCGAACGCGGAGAGACCGGTCAGCCGCTGCCCGACGACCAGTTGGTGGATTTCGGAGGTGCCCTCGTAGGTGAGCACGCTCTCCAGGTTGTTGGCGTGCCGCATCACCGGGTACTCACCGGAGACGCCGTTGGCGCCGAGGATGGTGCGGCACTGCCGGGCGATGGCCAGGGCCTCCCGCACGTTGTTCAGTTTGCCCACGCTCACCTGCTCGGGCCGCAGCCGCCGGGCGTCGGCGAGCCTTCCCAGGTGCAGCGCGAGCAACTGCCCCTTGACCAGCTCGACGGCCATGTCGGCGAGCTTCGCCTGGGTGAGCTGGAAGCCGGCCAGGGGGCGACCGAACTGGGTGCGGGTGGTCGCGTACGCCAGTGTGGTTTCCAGGCAGTCGCGGGCCGCGCCCACCGCGCCCCAGACGATGCCGTAGCGGGCTTCGGTGAGACAGCTCAGCGGCGCTTTGAGCCCGACCGCCTCGGGCAGTTGGGCGTCGGCCGGGAGCCGGGCGTCGTCGAGCACGATCTCGCCGGTCACCGACGCGCGCAGCGACATCTTGCGGCGGATCTCGCGGGCCGTGACGCCGGGTGTGTCCATGGGTACGGCGAAACCGCGGACGCCCTCGTCGGTGCGCGCCCAGATCACCGCGACGTCCGCGATCGGGGCGTTGGTGATCCACATCTTGCCGCCGGTGAGCACCCAGTCGTCGCCGTCGCGGCGGGCTCGGGTGGTCATCGAGGCGGGGTCGGACCCGTGGTCCGGTTCGGTCAGGCCGAAGCACCCGATCGCCTCACCGGTGGCCATCGACGGCAGCCACCGCTGTTTCTGCTCCTCGCTGCCGTAGCGCCAGATGGCGTACATGGCGAGGGACCCTTGCACAGAGACCAGGGAGCGGAGGCCGGAATCGCCGGCTTCCAGTTCCTGGCAGGCCAGCCCGTAGGCGACCGCGGAGGCGCCGGCGCAGCCGTAGCCGCTCAGGTGCATGCCGAGCAGACCGAGCTTGCCGAACTCGCGGGCCAGGTCCCGGGCGGGCACCCGGCCGTCCTCGTACCAGTCGGCGACGTGGGGCCGCACCCGGTCGTCGACGAGCTGGCGAACGACGTCACGGATCTGCCGCTCCTCCTCGCTGAGCGACGGGTCCAGGTCGAGAAGGTCCAGCGCAGCGGTCATGGACGCCACCCTAACGAAGGTTCAGTGCGGGGAAGAAGGGCTCGTCACTCGATAGGTTCGGAGAGCACCAGCACCCGTGCGTGGATCTGGTTGCGCTGCTGGAGGGCGGCGCGTAGCGCGCGGTGCAGCCCGTCCTCCAGGTAGAGCCCACCGTTCCACTGCACGACGTGCGGGAAAAGGTCGCCGTAGAAGGTGGAATCCTCGGCGAGGAGCTTGTCCAGCGCCAACTCGCGCTTGGTGGTGATCATCTGATCCAGGCGCAGTGGTCGCGGAGGAATCTCCGCCCACTGCTTGAGCGTCAGATTGTGCTCCGGATAGGGACGCCCGTCCCGGACCGCTCTGAAGATCACGACGGCACGCTCCCCTCCCCGTGGCCGGGCCGACCGACGGCGTCGAGCCGGGCCGCGGCGAGCACCGCGCGGCGCGGCACCCCGATGACCGTGCCAGCCTAGCCGCCCAGCGCACGCTACGTTCTGCTCCCTGATGTCAGTTTCGCTATCGCTCGTCCGATCTTCAACCGGACGAACGGGACGTCGGCCTCAGTTCCACCGGCCGCGCCGCACCACCTCGTCCATCGGACGTCGCCCTCGGCGCAGCGACGGTGACCGATGGTCGGCTTCCCGGTAACCGATTGTGACGGCGCCGATGGGTTGGTACTCCGGCGGCACGCCGAACGCGTCCCGGTACGCGGCGAGCCGTTGCGGCGGAATGCCGAAGAAGCACGCCCCCAGCCCCTCGTCCACCGCGGTGAGCAGCATCAGCAACGCCGCGAATCCGGCGTCCACGTGCCAGTACGGCACCGGCCACCGGTCCGTGGACTGGTCCGTCCAACCCTTGTCCGGCTCGGCGTACCGCCGCAGGTAGGCCGATTCGTTGGCGTGCGGCACCACGATCAGGGGTGCGCGGCGCATCCCGGCGAGCCAACGCTCCCGCCCACCGCCCTCGGGGGTGGTGGCGGCCCAGAACCGTTCCCGATCGGCCGGCTCGTCCAACACCAGGAAGCCCCAACCCTGGGCGAAGCCGGCCGACGGCGCGCGGACCGCGTGGTCGAGCAGCCGGTCCACCACGTCGGGCGGGACCGGACGGTCCGGGTCGTAGTTGCGCACCATCCGCCGACGGCGGACGACCTCGCCGAACTCCATCAGGCGCCGGGGCGGATGCCCCAGGCACCCCGCCAGGTGGTGCCGGGCTTGAGTGTGAGCAGGTCCTTGCCCGACCGGAACGCGTCCGGCGGGCAGGTCATCGGCTCGACCGCCACCGAGCGGCGGTGCCGCTCACCGGTGAGGGCGTCCCCGCTGAACACCTGCCACCAGCCGAACTCGGCATCGGCCCAGATGCTCACAGCGGTCGCGCCGTCCGGCGCGGAGAGGCTCACCGACGAGCCGCCGTCGGCGTCCCGGATCACCTCGCCGAAGCAGTCGTCGAGCACTGTTGCACCGATCCGCCGCGGGCTGGTCCAGTCGTACTCGGTGCCGGCGACCGGGGTCACCCCCACCGGCAGCAGCCGGCCGTCCACCAGCACCCGGCTGCGGGTGGGCAGCCGCAGCACCAGGTCGTCCACCGGGACGCCCGGCAGTTGCAGGTACGGGTGGACGGAGAAACCGAACGGGGCCACCTCCCCGCCGATGTTCGTCACCTCGTGCTCGGCGCGCAGACCGTCGGCGTCGACGCTCCACCGGCTGCGCAGCCGCAGCGGCCACGGATAGCCGGGCTGCGGCGGCAGGTCGTAACCGACTGTCACGGCGTCCGCCGACTGCTCCAGCAGCTGCCAGGGCACCCAGTTGACCAGGCCGTGGATGGCCACGTGCCGCTCCGGCTCGGTCAGGGAGAGCTGGTGCGTCAGCCCGTTGAACGAGTACCGACCGTCGCGGATGCGGTTCGGCCAGGGTGCCAGCACCTGCCCGGTGCAACCGGGGCAGACCTCGTCGGTCTGGTACCCGTCGACCAGGTCGACACCGTCGTGCCGGTACGTCCGGAGCCCACCGCCGACCTCCACGATGACGGCCTCGTGGCCGGCGGCGGAGATGGTCCACTGGGCGCCGGAGAACGGGCGCGGATCGGTGCTTTCCATGCCGGCGACCCTAACCGGTCAGGTCCGGTCGTCGCTCGACACCGCCGCCGCCCGGTAG
Organism: Micromonospora sp. NPDC005710; assembly: GCF_040630995.1. Lineage (NCBI taxonomy): Bacteria > Bacillati > Actinomycetota > Actinomycetes > Micromonosporales > Micromonosporaceae > Micromonospora > Micromonospora sp. NPDC005710. The sequence continues at coordinate 285,265 of NZ_JBEXYP010000006.1, forward strand.
CGCAGCAGCGCCGGGAACGCGACGGCGAGCACCACCACGAGCACCGCGGAGGCGAGCCCACCGGCCACCCAGGCCACCCCGCCGCCGAACCCGGCGGCCATGGTGCCGGCGCGCAGGTCACCGAGGCGGGGCCCACCCGCCACCACCACCGTGTTCACGCCCTGGAGTCGGCCGCGCATCCGGTCCGGCGCGTAGACCAGCAGCATCGACTGACGCAGCACCGCGCTGATCAGGTCGGCGGCGCCGGCGACGGCGAGCAGCACGACCATCAGCCAGAGCTGGTGGGCCAACCCGGCCGCGGCGATCGCCAGCCCCCAGCCGACCACGGCGAGCACCAGGCCGAGCCCCTGCCGGCGCAGCCGGCCGATCCAGCCTGAGGTCAGCCCGCCGATCATCGAGCCGATCGCGATGGCGCTGTAGAGCAGGCCGACAGCGCCACCGCCGCCGAACCGCTCGTGGGCGATCTCCGGGAAGAGGGCCCGTGGCATGGCGAGGATCATCGCGATCAGGTCCACCCCGAAGGACAGCAACAGGACCGGCGTGGTGGCCAGGTAGCGGAACCCGTCGACGACGCTGGCCAGGCCGGCCCGCCGGACCTGACCGTCGGCGGTGGGCTCGGGCGGGAGCGACGGCAACCGCAGCGCGGCCCAGAGCATCGCTGTGAACAGCACCGCGTCCAGCCCGTACGCGATCGGCAGGACCACTGCGGTGTCCGGCGAGGCGGCGAGGATCAGGCCGGCGGCGAGCGGGCCGGCGACCGAGGCGGCGGTGAAGGTCGTGTAGTTCAGGGTGGTGGCGGACGCCACCAGGTCCTCCGGCACCAGCCGGGGCAGCATCGCGCTGCGCGCTGGCGAGCTGATCGCGAAGGCCACCGACTGCACCGCCATCAACGCCAGCAGCAGCACCGGACTGCGCACGTCCAGAAGCGCCTGGACCAGCAGCCCGAGAGTGGATGCCCAGAGCAACAATGAGCCGCCGAGAAGCACCGCACGCCGGTCGCGGGCGTCGGCCACCGCGCCACCCCAGAGACCGAAGATCAGCAGGGGTACGAAGGCGGCCACCCCCAGCAGGCCCACCCAGAACGAGTCCCGGGTCAGGGCGTACATCTCCACCGGCACCGCGACGGCGGTGAACTGGAAGCCGAACATCGCCACCGTGTTGCCGAGCCAGAGCCTGCGGTAAGCCGGGACCCGCAGCGGGCGCACGTCGATCGCCCAGCGGCGCGCGGGGCGCGGCCGGGTCTCCCGTACACCGGTCACGGCGCCAACCGCTCGACGACCCAGCCACCAGCGTCGAGGCGACGGAAGCGGAGCCGGTCGTGCAACCGACCGGCCCGGCCCTGCCAGAACTCCACCGACTCGGGTTGGACCCGCAGCCCGCCCCAGTGCGACGGCGTCGGGATGTCGGCCTGGTCGGCGAACCGCTCGGTCACCTCCCGGTACCGCTCCTCGAGCGCCGCCCGATCCGGAACTACCTGGGACTGTGGGCTCGCCCAGGCACCCAGTCGGGAGCCGCGCGGCCGGCTGGTGAAGTACGCCTCGGTGGCGGCGCGGTCGACTGGCGCGATCCGCCCGGCGACCACCACCTGGCGTTGCATGGGAAACCACGGAAAGACCAGGCTGGCGTACGGGTTGGCGGTCGCCTCGACGCCCTTGCGCGACAGGTGGTTGGTGAAGAAGACGAAGCCCTCCGGGTCGTACCCCTTGAGCAGCACCGTCCGCCCACTCGGCCGGCCGGCCGGGTCGGCGGTGCCCACCACCATGGCGTTCGGCTCGGGTAGCCCGAAGGCCACCGCGTCGGCGAACCACCTGTCGAACTGGGTGTGCCAGTCGACGGCCAGGTCAGCCTCGGTCAGGCCCAGGTCCGCGGCGTACTCGTTACGCATCGCGGCCGGGGCGGGTGTGTCACCCGTCACGTCCCCACTCCTTCTCGGGGGCCCCGTCAGCACCCTCCCGCGCTGACCAGCCCGCCCCGCCCAGTCTCACCGAGCCGGGCGGAGAATGCGCGTCCGGGGATGTCGCGTGCAGCACAGTCGCAGCGGGTCGCGTATCCCTTACTCAGCAGGCAGTATGTTCCGAACACATCCCTGAGGGTCGCCTAAGGCGCTCGGCCGATCGGGCCGGATGAGCGATCGGGCGCACCGACCAGATCCAGGAGAGCGACATGGCCGACTTCAAACCCGGGCTGGAGGGCGTCGTCGCCTTCGAGACCGAGATCGCCGAACCTGACCGTGAAGGCGGTGCGCTGCGCTATCGCGGAGTCGACATCGAGGATCTGATCGGCCAGGTGTCGTTCGGCAACGTGTGGGCGCTGCTCGTCGACGGCCGGTTCGGGCCGGGCCTGCCGCCGGCGGAGCCGTTCCCGGTGCCGGTGCACTCCGGTGACATCCGTGTCGACGTGCAGTCCGCTGTCGCCATGCTGGCTCCGTACTGGGGTCTCAACCAGCTGCTCGACATTTCCGACGAGCAGGCCCGTGAGGATCTGGCCCGGGTCTCGGTGACCGCGCTCTCCTTCGTCGCCCAGTCCGCTCGCGGCCTCGGCCTGCCGGCGGTGCCGCAGAAGGAGATCGACAAGGCGCAGACGATCGTCGAGCGGTTCATGAAGCGCTGGCGCGGTGAGCCCGACCCGCGGCACGTCAAGGCCGTCGACGCGTACTTCATCTCGGCCGCCGAGCACGGCCTGAACGCGTCCACCTTCACGGCCCGCATCGTCGCCTCCACCGGGGCGGACGCTGCTGCCTGCATCTCGTCGGGCATCGGTGCCCTCTCCGGCCCGCTGCACGGCGGCGCCCCGTCCCGGGTGCTCACCATGCTGGAGGCGGTGGAGCGCAGCGGCGACGCGGAGGGCTACGTCAAGGGTGTCCTCGACCGCGGTGAGCGGTTGATGGGCTTCGGCCACCGTGTCTACCGCGCCGAGGACCCGCGCGCCCGAGTGCTCCGGCGTACGGCGAAGGAGCTGGGCGCGCCCCGCTTCGAGATCGCCGAGGCGCTGGAGAAGGCGGCCCTCGCCGAGCTTCAGGCCCGCCGCCCGGACCGGGTGCTGGCCACCAACGTCGAGTTCTGGTCGGCAGTGGTCCTGGACTTCGCCGAGGTGCCGGCGCACATGTTCACCTCGATGTTCACCTGCGCCCGGATGGGCGGCTGGAGCGCGCACATCCTGGAGCAGAAGCGTCTTCAGCGGCTGGTCCGCCCGTCCGCCCGCTACCTGGGCCCGGAGGCCCGCAAGCCGTCCGACGTCGAGGGCTGGGCGGCCATCCCGCACGGCGTCTGATCGGTAGGTGGGGGCCCCTTCCCGACGCACGGCGTCGAGGAGGGGCCCCTTGCTACGCCACGCGTTGAAAAAGGCCGTGTCGACGGCTGTCGGGGCGATCTGTGGCGAACGACTCAGACCGACCGCCGGGACCCCGGCCATCGACGCCCGGCCCAGGTGCGAGGATGAGGGCCGGCAGTGTCGCCGGGCCCGCCCTCGCCCTTGCGGAAGGATCTTCAAGACCGTGGCTGACGCACCGATCATCCGGATTCCCGATGAGATCAAGCCCGCCGACGGACGCTTCGGCTGCGGCCCGTCCAAGGTTCGCCCGGCGGCGGTGTCCGCTCTCGCCGAGGTCGCGACCAGCTACCTCGGCACCTCGCACCGGCAGAAGACGGTCCGTGACCAGGTGGCCCGGCTGCGCTCCGGCATCGCCGAGTTCTTCTCGCTGCCCGAGGGCTACGAGGTGGTGATCGGCAACGGTGGCACCACAGCGTTCTGGGAGGTCGCCACCTTCGGCCTGATTCGTGACCGGGCCCAGTTCGCCAGCTTCGGCGAGTTCGGCGCCAAGTTCGCCAAGTCGGTCACTGACGCCCCGTTCCTGGGTGAGCCGACCGTCCGCAAGGCCGACGCGGGCAGTGCCCCGACCCTGGTCGCCGAGTCCGGCGTGGACGCGTACGCGACGCCGCAGAATGAGACCTCGACAGGTGTGGCGGTCCCGATCAGCCGGGTGGCCGGTGCCGACGAGGACGCACTGCTGCTTGTCGACGCGACCTCCGGCGCGGGTGGCCTGGAGGTGAACGTCGGCGAGACCGACGTCTACTACTTCGCCCCGCAGAAGTGCTTCGGCTCCGACGGCGGTCTGTGGCTGGCTCTGATGTCCCCGGCCGCACTGGACCGCGCCGCCGAGATCAAGGCGTCCGGGCGGTACATCCCCGCCTTCCTCGACCTGGTCACCGCGATCGACAACTCGCGGTTGGAGCAGACCTACAACACCCCGGCACTGGCCACCATCTTCCTGGCCGCGGAGCAGACCGACTGGATGAACGCGCAGGGCGGTCTGGCCTGGGCGGCGAAGCGCACCGCCGAGAGCGCCGCCACCGTCTACGGCTGGGCCGAGCGGTCCCCAGTGGCCACCCCGTTCGTCACCGACCCGTCGCTGCGTTCCAACGTGGTCGCGACGATCGACTTCGCCGACGAGGTGGACGCCACGGCGATCGCCAAGGCGCTGCGCGCCAACGGCATCGTGGACACCGAGCCCTATCGCAAGCTCGGCCGCAACCAGCTGCGGGTGGCGTTGTTCCCGGCCGTCGAGCCGGCCGATGTCGAGGCGCTCACCGCGTCCATCGACTACGTGGTCGAGCGACTCTGACCTTCGTCACGGTCGGTGTCCGTTGGGGCTTCCACGGACACCGACCGTGATCATCGCCGCAGCTCAGTCACGACATGCGGGGTGTCGCTCTCCCCACCCCGAGCCAGATGCGCGTACGGTGGTCCGAGACGCCTGGGTGGCCGACTCGTGGCGTGCGGTCAGCGAAGCGGGACGGAGGCAACGTTATGCGCCCAGTACGCTTCGTCGCCCTCTCCGAGGACGGTCAGGCGCTTGTGCTCGCCGACGAGGTCGGGCGTCTCCTCGCCCTGCCGATCGACGAACGCATCGCCGGTGTGATGCACCCCGAGCCGGGTGCCCCGCCGCTCGCTGTGGCACCGACCACCGTCGACCCGATTCCCTCACTGTCCCCCCGGGACATCCAGGCCCGCATCCGCTCCGGCGAGTCCGCGGAGGACGTCGCCCGGATCGCCGGGGTGCCAGTCGATCGGGTGCTGCGCTATGCCGGCCCGGTGTTGCAGGAGCGGGCGATGCTCGCCCAGCACGCCCGGCGCACCAGGCTCAAGGGCGCGGAGAAGCCCACCCCGCTCTCCGAGGTGGTCAACGGCCGGCTGAGCCAGCACGGCATCGACACCGAGAAGATCTCCTGGGACGCATACCGGCGCGACGACGGCACCTGGCGGATCATCGCCACCTGGCCGTCGGGTAAGGCCACCGCCCAGGCCATCTGGGACATGGACAAGGCCCGGCAGGTGGTCACGCCGCACGACGACATGGCGCAGTACCTGTGCGCCGAGCGGCCCACGCCGATCCTCGGCCAGGAGCCGGCACCGGAGCGGGGCGGGCACGCCCTGCCGGGCCCGTCGCGCGGCGAGCCGAGTCGCGGCGGGCACGGTCTGCCTGCGGCGTCCGAGCACCCGCGTCCTGGCCGCGATCCGATCCGGGCCGGTCGAGACGCGCTGCTCGCCTCGCTGGACCGTCCGCTCGGCGGTTCGTCGGGTCGCGGGCTGGAGCCGCGTACCCCGGCTGCTCTGGCCGGTTCGGACGCGCCCCGGCAGCGTCCGGTCGGTGGGGGTGCCGCCGCGCTGCTCGGCGGTGGCCAGGGCTCGGCCTTCGACGACGATTCGGATGCGCCCAAGGAGGTGCCGGCCGTGCCGTCGCTGGCGGTGCTGCGGCCCCGCCGCACCGGCGCTGCGGCGGCAGCCGGCGGCGAGTCCACCGACGCCAACGGCAAGCCTCGCAAGCGGCTGCCGAGCTGGGACGACGTGCTCTTCGGCAGCGGCCCGGCCGCCCGCGAGTCTTCCTGACGCTGAGGTCGCGCTCGTTCACACACCTTCGTGGTGGGCGGCGACGTCGCGGACGGCTTCGGCGACGGCGGTGAAGTCCTTCTTCAGGATGGCGCCGTGGTTGCTGGTGACCTTCGCGCTGATCGTGATGTTCGGGTTCCGGGCGGTCACCGCGTCGAGGCTGGCCCGGATCTGCTCCTGCTCGTCGCCGCGGCTCCCGAGGGACGTCCCGGAGGCGACCACGTACCGCACCGGGACGGTGACGGCATCCAGCACCGGGCTCAACTCGCGCTCGCGGGAGAGTTCGCCGAGTTCGATGTTGCTGTCCGCCATCTGGTCGGCGTTCATCCGTGGGGTGAGGCCGGTCGGGCGCAGCAGCGGCATGAACAGGTTCATCCGTCGGAACATCCTGCGGATCCGTTGCGCCATGGCCTCGTCGAGCCAGTCGTGTGGGAAGGCGCCGTCGACGAGGACCGCACCGATGGCGCGCTCCGGGTGCCGGCTGGCCCAGTGCGCCCCGACCACCGCGCCGTAGGACCAGCCCACCAGCACCGCCTGGGTCACCCCTCGGGCGGCGAGAACGGCGTCGACGTCCCGGACGGCCGCCTCGAACGAGTAGTCGGCTGAGCGCTTCGACTTCCGGCCGCGAGCCCGCTCGTCGTACGTGATGTGCCGGAACCCGGTGCCCAGGTCGGCGATGACCCGCCGCCAGTAGCCCTGGGTGGCGAACTGGCCGTTGAGGTAGACCACGGGGATGCCGGGACCGCCGGTGTCGGTGACGGCCAGGGCCGTGTCGTCGACCGGCACCATGCCGGTCCATCGTGAACTGGTCGAGGACATGCTGTTGTTCGTCATCTCGGTCCGTCCTTTTCAGAGGCTGCGGGCGGTGATGTCGCCGTGCGACGTGGTGGCGTGGATGTCGAGCGCGACGGTGCCGTCGTTCCTGAGGGAGTTGCTGACACGGCCGTGGCCGGTGCCCGCGTCGAGTGCGGCCGAGACGCCGGCGGCGGCACCGATCGAGATGTCACCGGACTGGGTGGTCAGCACCACAGTGCCGTGCACCGCCTCGGCGATCCGAATGTCGCCCCGCGCCGTGCTGATCTCGGCGGAACCGTTGAGCCGGCCGACAGCGACGTCACCGTCGATCGCGGTGAGGCGCAGGCTCGCGACCTCGTCGATCTTGATTTGGCGGTACGCGCCGTCGAAGGCGATGTCACCGAGACGTCCGACGCCGCGAAGTTCGGCGCTTGCCGTCCTGGCCTCGATCCGGGAGTCGGCGGGGAGCTGAATGGTCACCTCCAGCGACCCGGACGGGCCGACAAGCAGGTTGCCGGGGGGCGGGGCAGCGATCCGCAGGACGCCGCCGGTGTAGGTGACTGTGGTCCGCTCGGCGGTCCGGGTGTCGCGGCTCTTGGAGGGGTCGGTGGGCAGAACCTCGACGACGGTGTCGGCGCGGTCGGCCGCGATGACCTGGATCCGTCCGGCGGGGATGTCCAGGACGGCCGAGATGGGGGCGGGGGTGTCGAACGTCTGCATCGTTGCTCTCCCGGTGCTGGGTCACTGTTTCTGACACCGGAAACGCTACGTTGCTTTCTAAATCATGGCAACATAGTAGTTGCGATGGTTTTGCATCTTCGCTGCTCAAAGCCTATAAAGCGTTGCAACAAGCCTGTGAGTAATGCAACGCCAACCGCTGTCTGCATTGCAATAACTTGAGAGTGAAAGCTATGGTGGGACGTCAGCCAACGCGACGAGGAAGCAGCGAGGAGATCGCGATGCCGGGCGGCAGACTCACCCAGCAGGAACGCCAACAGATCGCGTCGGGGCTCCTGGACAACCTCCCCTACGCCGAGATCGCCAGGCGTCTCCACCGGCCCACCTCGACGATCACCCGCGAGGTGATGCGCAACGGCGGCCACACCGCCTACCGGGCCGACCTGGCCCACCACGCCACCGAACGCCGTGCCCAACGGCGTCGGCCGGTCACCTCGTCGGGAGCCACCGCACTGCCCCAGGAGCACGGCCGGGATCCCCTTGCCGTGGCGGAGTACGGGGAGACGCTCACCACCGTCCTCATGGCCTCGGGCGTGTCCAAGATGGCAGCCCGGGTCCTGACCTACCTGTTCATCACCGATTCCGGCAGCCTCACCGCGTCGCAGCTCGCCCAGCGCCTCCAGGTCAGCCCGGCGTCCATCTCCAAGGCGATCACCTTCCTGGAGAGCCAGAGCCTCGTTCGCCGCGAACGCGACGAGCGCCGCCGCGACCGTTACGTGATCGACGACGACCTCTTCTACCAGGCGACGATCGCCAGCGCCCGGGCCAACGACCAACTCGTCGCCACCGCGCGGCAGGGCGTCGCCATTCTCGGCCCGCAGACCCCCGCCGCCGCCCGACTGGAGAACATCGCCCGCTTCCTCGACTTCATCAGCGAGAGCATCGTTCGCGCCGCCGAGCAGGCCCGCGCGGTGCTGCGCACCGGATCCCCGTCGGCCGGACCGGCCAACGGGCAGCCGGATCAGACGTGATCGACGGGCGGGGTCAACGGTGTCGCTGCCGGAGCCCGGCCCGGCCCGCCGGAAGGGCCAGCCCGGCGGCGTGCAGCATGCCCTCCACCCGGATCCGCTCGATCTGCTGATCGACGCCCTCCACCTCGGCGAGGTGCTCGGTGATGCCGAGGGCGCGGCAGGCGAGGCGAAGCCGGTCGTCGTACGCCTGGAGCAGTGCGCTGTGCCAGACCATCGAGCGACCACTAGCGCCGACCCGCTGACCGCCGAGCCGGCGCAGGTCGGCGGCGAGCTGCTCCAGCGGTCGGCGGTCGGCCCTGTCGAACTCGCTGAGGTCGATGTCCCGGGTCAGCGCGTCGGCCTCGACGGCCCGGTCGAGACGGGCGATCGTCCGTTCCTCCCGGCGGCGGTCACGCCACTCGGACCAGCCGCAGACCACCCGGTCGACGATCTCGTCGTAGCAGAAGAGCAGAGCGAACGCGGCCGGCAGGATGGCCACGGCGAGGAACGCCACTGCCAGCATCAGCGCGCGTTCGACTCCCACGCATCGACGCTAGGCCCCACCGTGCCGCCCCGCCACCGGTTTGGCCGCATCCGCACGATCCGCGCAACCAGGCGCGGCCCGGCCCGGATGCGGCCCGGCGATGAACCTCAGCAGTCGGTGGACGTAACGTAGAAGCGCGGCATCGGCAGCACCCGGAAACGCAGCCGGGCACCCGAGTGGCGGAGCTGCCAGGTGAGCGCGATGAGCGCGGTGGCCAGCGAGATGAGCCCACCCATCCAGATGCTGGCGCCGGCACCGTAGTGCTCCGCGACCCAACCGATGATCGGTGCGCCGACCGGGTTGGTGCCCAGGAACACCAGCACCCACAGGGCCATCACCCGCCCCCGGAAGGCCGCGTCGACGCCCATCTGGATCCGCTGGTTGGCGGCCTGGGCGAAGAACACCATGCAGAAGCCCGTCGGCACCAGCAGGGCCACCACCAGCCAGTACGTCGAGGCGAGGCCGACCAGGGTGCCGAAGCTGGCGCAGGCGATCGCCGCACCGAGCACCAGCCACACCGACGGTCGGCTCCGCCGACCGGTGCCGCTGAGCGCGCCGCCGAGCGCACCGACGGCCAGCGCCGTGCTGAACAGGCCGAAGGAGGCGGCACCGGTGTGGAAGACCGTTTTCGCCAGCGCGGCAAGGGTGAGCTGGAAGTTGAACAGGGACATGCCGATCACCGACATGATCGCCATCGGCAGCAGCAGGTCGGGGCGACGCCACACGTACCGCAGGCCGTCGACGACCCGGGCGGACGCCCGCTCGTCGCGCGGCAGCAGGGCGTCGCGCTGCAACTCGGACGTCCGCATCCGCACCACGTTGACCAGGGGCGCGATGGAGCTGACAGCGGTGAAGAGGAAGACCGGGCCGACGTCGAATGCGGCGATGGCCAGGCCGGCGACGGCCGGGCCGACGATCCGGGCGGAGTTGAAGACGGCCGCGTTGAGCGACAGCGCGTTCGGCAGCAGTGAGGTGCCGACGAGTTCGGAGACGAACGCCTGGCGGACCGGGGTCTCCACGGCGTTGGCCGTGCCGAGCAGCGCGGCGAAGGCGAAGACGTGCCAGAGCTGCACCAGGTCGGTGAGGACCAGCACGGCCATGCCGAGCGCCAGCACCGTCCAGAAGGTGTTGGCGACGAAGAGCAGCACCCGCTTGTCGTACCTGTCGGCGAGCCGGCCGGAGAGCAGGGTGAGCAGGAGCACCGGGGTGAACTGGCAGGCGGTGACCACACCGAGGGCGGTCGCCGAATTGTTGGAGAGGTCGAGGACGAGCCAGTCCTGGGCGATGAACATCATCCAGACGCCGACCAGCTTGATCAGCTGCCCGGATGCGAAAAGGCGGTAGTTGCGGACCTGTAGGGACTGGAACATCGTGCTCAGCTTCGCCTGCACTCTTGGTGCGCCTCCTCCGGACGTACACGTCATCGACGGGTGACGGCACGGACCCGGTGGCGCGGGTGTGGCTCAGGCGCGAGCGAGCTGCTGAAGAATCTGGGCGGCCCTCTGCAGGGTCTCCCGTTCGTCCTCGGTGAGCTCGACCAGCCTGCGAGCGAGCCATTCGTCGCGAACCCGCTCGAACTGCTCGATCACGGCCTGCCCCCCTTCGGTTGCCGCGAGGATGACCTGCCGGCCGTCGGTCGGATGGGGTGTCCGCTGCACGAGACCGCGGTCCTCCAACTTCGCGACGATCTTGGTCATCGTCGGTGGCTGCACCCGCTCGACATCGGCCAGTTCTCGGGGCGTCAACGCGCCCGCCAGCCGCAGGCTGGTGAGCGCGGAGAGCTGGGTGACCGTGAGGTCGCCGACCGGTCGGGCCTGGCGGACCCGCCGGTTGAGTCGAGTGATCGCATCACGCAGCTGGGGGGCCAGCTGCGCCGGTGGCACGCGTTCCGCCGTCACCGTCCGCTCCGTCACAGTAGTTAGCTTAACTAATGAGCATGGCTAACGACATCCGTTATGACCAGGCTCACGAGGGGATTCAGATGGTACGGGCGGGGAATCCCGATCGACTCCCCGCCCGAACGCGCCGGTCAGAGCACCAGAGACTCGATCGGCCCCCGCAGGAAGTACAGCACGAACAGCGCGGCCACCCCGTACAGCAGCGGGTGGACCTCCCGGGCCTTGCCCCGGGCCAGCTTCACCACCACGAAGGTGATCAGGCCGGCGCCGATCCCGTTGGAGATCGAGTACGTGAACGGCATCAGCACGATGGTGAGGAACGCCGGAATGGCGATCTCGTAGTCGGACCAGTCGATAGTGCGCACCGCTGTCATCATCAGGAACCCGACCACCACCAGGGCCGTCGACGCCGCCTCGAACGGCACGATCACGACGAGCGGCGCCAGGAACATCGCCAGCAGGAAGAGCGCGCCGGTGACCAGGTTGGCCACGCCGGTCCGCGCACCCTCCGCGACACCGGCGGCACTCTCGATGTACGACGTGTTGCTGGAGGTGCTCGCCGCACCGCCGGCCGCCGCCGCGATCGAGTCGACGAGCAGGATCTCCTTGGCCCTCGGCGGAGTGCCCTGCTCGTCGAGCAGGCCACCCTCCTGGCCCACGGCAACCATCGTGCCCATGGTGTCGAAGAAGTCCGTGATCAACAGCGTGAAGATGAACATCAGGACGACAAGCCAACCGGCCCGGCTCCACGAGTCGAACACGTTGAACTTGCCGAGCAGCGACAGGTCCGGCAGGTCGACCACCGTCTTCGGCAACTCCGGCACGTTCAGCGACCAGCCCTTTGGGTTGGGCTGACCGTTGACGAACGACGGCCCGATGTTGCCGACCGCCTCCACGATCACCGCGAGCACCGTCGAGGCGAGGATGCCGATCAGGATCGCGCCCTTCACCCGACGGACCACGAGCACCAGCGTGATCAACAGACCCACCACGAAGACCAGCATCGGCCAGCTCACCAGCTTGCCGCCGATGCCCAGGCCGACCGGAACCGTGGTGTTGGCGGCGTCCGGGACGCGCCGGACGAAGCCGGCGTCCACCAGGCCGATGATGGTCAGGAAAAGGCCGATGCCGACGCCGATCGCTGTCTTCATCTGGGTCGGCACCGAGCGGAACACAGCGGTCCGCAGACCGGTGAGCACCAGCACCGCGATGATCACACCCTCGATCACCACCAGGCCCATCGCGTCGGCCCAGGTCATCTCGGGAGCGATCTCGTACGCCACCAGGGCGTTGACGCCGAGACCGGCGGCGAGCGCCAGCGGGAACCGGCCCACCACGCCCATCAGGATGGTCATCAGGCCGGCGACCAGCGCGGTCGCGGCGGCCAGCGCGGGAATCGGCAGGCTCTTGCCGTCGCCGTCGAGCGCACCGCCCAGGATCAGCGGGTTGAGCACCACGATGTACGCCATCGTGAAGAAGGTGGCCAGGCCACCGCGTACCTCGCGGCTCATCGTCGAGCCACGGGCGGAAATCTCGAAGAACCGGTCAAAACCGTTACGCGGATGAGAGGAAATGGGAGAGGTGCCGTTCTCGGGCGGCGCTACGGCCATCAGGACCTCGCAAGTGATCTTACGGTTGTCGCGCGCATCGTCCCAGATCGTCGGCGGGCAGGGGAAGCACATCCCGTACGCTTGGCGGATGCCGAACGAGCAACCACCGCGGCCCGCGCCACTGGACCCGCCGATGGTGCCGTTCGCCCTCGCCGGGTTGGCTGCCTGGGCGGTCGCCGGGCTGGTCCTGCTGATCTTCTTCCGAGGTTGGCTCACCGACCACGGTCACCAGAGCTGGCTCTGGACCTGCCTCGCCGGTTTCCTGTGGGGTTTCCCTGGCCTCGCCGTGATGATGCGGCACGACGCCAACCGACGGCGCCGCCGCGCGAGGTGAGCTGAACACCGCGCCGGAGCACCCCGGCGCGGACGATCAGGAGTGCCCGTACGGCTCCGCCGGCTCAGCCGCCTCCACCGAGCCCGGGGCCCGGCTGACCGACATGGCCTCCACCTCGCTGTCGTCGTACACCGTGGGCAGTTCCTCGACGGCGGTCTCGGCCACCTCGATCAACGTCTCGGAGTGGGCGCCGCACCCGTGGTCGGCGCTCACCACCCGGCCGTCGTCGGGGGCGTAGAAGTTGCCGCACGCCCCGAAGGCCTGCCGCATCGCGCCGGCCAGCGGCAGGTAGAAGCCGCAGGTGCCGCAGCGGGCGGCGGCCGGAGCGGCTGTCGACATGGGCGCGGCGGGGCCGTGGTCACCGTCGTACCAGCGCTGCGCCGTGTCGATGCGGCCCTCCCGGGAGAGCACGCGGGCGCGCCCGAGGCCCGCCTCCCACGCCGTCTCCTCGACCGCCGGGTCGTCGGAGAGCAGGTAACCGGGGACCAGTCGATCGTCGTCGGGCGAGGTCGGGAGCAGGTCGCCGGGGCCCAGGTCGCCCGGCTGGAGCCGCTCCTGCCAGGGCAGCCAGCCGGGCGCGAGCAACGCGTCGGGGCCGGGCAGCAACACCGTCTCGCAGATCGTCACCGTCTTGCTGCGCGGCACACGGGTGACGGTGACCGCCCACCGCCAGCCGTTGTAGCCGGCGAGGTGACATTCAAAGTAGTGGGTGACGAGCCGATCACCCTCGGCGACGACCTGCAGGTGGTCGCCGACATCGTCGGCGTCCACCTCGGTGATGCCGGCGCGGGCCACCTCGACGGCGGCGGCGCAGACCTGGTCGAGACGGGCGGCACGGGTGGAGACGGGCCTGGTCACCCGACCATTGTTCCCCATGCGCCTCGCAGGGGTGACAGGGACTCCCGGGGAACCTTTCCCAGCGGTGGTGCGGCGCACCCGGATCAGATGGGCGAGGATGGTGCACATGCCGTCGTACTCCCGCTCCGGGCGTTCCGTCCTCGGGCGGAGCGTCGGCACCGGCATCCGCGCCATCCGCCTGCTGCTGCGCGGTTCGGTGGGCAGCGGCCGCTGGGTGACCCGCCGAGCCGGTCGGGCCCGGGCCCGGGGTGCCGGCGGCGAGGTCGGCATGGTTCGCCTGTTCGACCTGCACGCGCTGTCCTGTGCCGGTGACACTCTGATCGCCATCGGTCTGGCCGGCACGATCTTCTTCAACGTGCCGCTCGGTGAGGCCCGCAGCAAGGTGGCGCTCTACCTCCTGGTGACCATGGTGCCGTTCGCCATGCTCGCCCCGGTGGTGGGCCCGCTGCTGGACCACTTCCGGCACGGCCGCCGGTACGCCCTGGCCGCGACGATGCTCGGCCGCGCCTTCCTGGCCTGGTTGATCTCCGACTACATCCACGGCTTCGGGCTCTATCCCGCCGCGTTCGGGGTGCTCGCGCTTTCCCGGGCGTACGGCGTGGCCCGCTCCGCCGCGGTGCCCCGGTTGTTGCCGGAGGGCCTCGGCTTGTCCCAGGTGGGCGCCCGGGCCAGCGTCTACGGCACCGTCGCGGGCGCGTTGGTGGCACCGATCGGCCTGGCCGCGTTCTGGTTCGGGCCACAGTGGCCACTACGGGTCGCGTCGGTGATCTTCCTGGTCGGCATGGTGGTCTCCCTGCGGCTGCCGCCGAAGGCCGACTCGGAGCCACCGGAACGGGTCCCTCGGCCACTGCGGGCGCTGGGTCGCCGCAGTGGCGACCGTCCCCTGGGCCGGGGTCGACCGTCCGGCCGGCTGGTGATCGCCACCCTGATCGGTGCCGCGACGCTCCGCGCGCTCTACGGCTTCCTGCTGCTCTTCCTCGCCTTCGCGATCAAGAAGGGCGACCTGACCACAGTGGTGTTCGGCCGGGATCTGGGTGCCGAGTGGGCGTTGGGCGTGGTCGGCGGTGCGCTCGGGGTGGGCACCTTCCTGGCCACCGCCATCGGCACCCGACTGCGCATCCACCGTCCCACCGCCATCCAGTCCAGCAGCATGATCATCGTGGCCGGGGTGGCGGTGCTCGCCGTCATCCAGTTCTCGCTGGTGATGGTCGCCCTCCTCTGCCTGGTCGCCGCCCTGGTCAGCGGGATCGCGAAGCTGGCCGTGGACGCCTCGATCCAGGAACGCATCCCGGAACGCCTGCGGGCCAGTTCGTTCGCCCACTCCGAGACGGTGCTGATGCTCGCCTTCGTCGCCGGCGGCGGGCTCGGGCTGGTGCCGTTCAATGGCCGGATGGGCATCGCCGTCGCCGCCGGGGTGGGCGTGCTGGCGGCGATCCGGGGTGTGCTGGCCGCCGCCCGGCTGCGCGGCGAGAAGCTGGCCGGCCGGCCGCTCGGCGACGACGAGCTGACCGAGGACGAGCTGACCGGCGACGCACCGGCCGACGAGCCCGGGGATCCCACCCCCACCTCACCGGCACCGGCCCAGACCAGCTCGCCGCAGTACGACGACCCGAGCCTCGCCCCGCCGGGCTACCACATCTACCGCCCGTCGTCGGCTGTCGGCGGCCCGGGTGGCGGGGCCGACGAGGAAACCCGGCGCGAGTCCCCCGGCCCGGTGTCGTGACCGGTCTGCTGGTGGTGACGGCGGTTCCCGCCGAGGCGGACGCGGTCCGCGCCGGGCTGACCGACAGCACCGTGACAGTCGCCCCGATCGGTGTGGGCCCGGCCGTGGCCGGCGCCGCCACTGCCAGGCTGTTGGCGCTGGCCGAGGCCGCCGGCCGCCCGTACCGTGCGGTGGTCAGCGCCGGCGTGGCCGGCGGCTTCACCGGGCGGGCCGAGGTCGGCGACACGGTGCTCGGCACCGCCAGCATCGCCGCCGACCTGGGCGCCGCGTCGCCCGACGGTTTCATCCCCATCGACGAACTGGGCATGCCGCCCGCCCTGCTTGGCGCCGGCGGCCGGGTGCCGGCCGACCCGGGCCTGCTGGCGGCACTGCGGGCCGCCCTCCCGACGGCCACTGTCGGCCCGGTACTCACCGTCAGCACCGTCACCGGCACCACCACCGGCACCGACGAGCTGCGCCGAAGGCATCCGGAAGCGGTAGCCGAGGCCATGGAGGGGTACGGCGTGGCAGTCGCCGCGGCGCAGGCCGGGCTGCCCTTCGCCGAGCTGCGCACCATCTCCAACCCGATCGGCCCCCGCGACCGGGACGCCTGGCGGCTACACGAAGCACTCGCCGCCCTGACCGCAGCATCCCCGGCGCTGCGCTGACCGCCCTCCGCTGGACCGGCCCGGCGCTGAACCGGCCCGGCGCTGAACCGGCCCGGCGCTGAACCGGCCCGGCGCTGAACCGGCCCGGCGCTGAACCGGCGCGGCGCTCAGGTGATGCGGCGTCTGCCGGGTTGGCCCAGGCGCAGTGCGGCCGGGCGGCGTCCCTCGATCTCGAAGCCGCACGCCAGCAGCAGGTCGGTGCCGGAACCATCGGCGATTGCGACGGCGTCGTCGATGCCCGCCTCGCGCATGCCGGTCACCAGCGCGGTCACCAGCCGACGCCCGAGCCCCAACCGCCGGTACCGGGGATCGACGAGCACACCGTCGAGCACCATCTCCCGCTCCGGCAGGTGCGGATGCCACTCCCCGTGCTCAAGGAACGGGCTCCGCTCATGGGCCCGCAGCTCACCAACGAGTTGCCCGTCGGGAAGTTCGGCGACGTACCGCCAGCAGGTGGCCGGTAGGTCGCCGCTGATCACCCGGCGCACCTGCGCGGTCCGCCGGATCTCGGCGGCCCACCGCCGGTTGTCGCGATAGCGCCGATTCAACTCGTAGGCGGCCGGTGGCAGCGGAAGTGGATATCGCTCAGGCGGCAACCTGTACCACTCCGCCCACCAGGCGCCAGGCCAGTCCCGGGGCTCGTGAACCGGCCAGACGTCCAGGTGAGCCGGGTACCGGCGGCCTGCCTCGTCTCGCATGTCGTCGTGCGGGACCGGCGGGGGTGGGGTGATGCCGGAGACTGATGGCGGGACGCCGACGGCCACCTCCCCACCCGCCGCCCTCACGAGGCGTTCCACAGTGCGGAATCGTGGATCGGCCGACCGCCCCGACTCGATCCGGGCCAGCGTCGGCTGCGGCACCCCGGATTTCTCGGCCAACTGCCGCTGACTCAGATCGGCCCGCCGACGCAGCGCGCGCAGCGCCGGGCCGAGGTCGGCTCGGACGGCCTCATCGCTCTGGTCACCCGCCTCGGTCACAGTCCGATGCTCCCGGCTCGTCAGCGAGCCATCAACACCCCGCGTCAGGCTGTGGATAACGCTGTGGACAACCCCGTCGCCCGGTGGATGACCTAACTCCCGCAAGCCCTTTGGAGCTGAGTCGTTTGCGGCATCGCCCCAGAGCGCCAGGACCGGCAAGACCGCCAGGATCGCCAACTCTGGACCACCGTCCAGGGTCCATGCCTTGTCCGCGTTCTGTTCGTCAGCCGACTCTGGGCGATTCGTTTACGACATCAACTCCAAATGGAGAGAGGAGTGACAGTCACCCTCGGTCCGTCCGGCAGCTCACTGGGCTGGGTGGCCGCCCTGTCGGGCCAGCCGTTTCCGCGCGTCGCGCCCGCCCGGCGGTCATTTGTCGGAGTTCGGGCCGCCGCCCCGGTCCGGCGCGGATCACGGGCACGGCCGTTAGCCTCCGGTCGCCGGTCGCGGTCATCCACCGCCGTTCGCGGCCCTCGCTCGCGGCCCCCGCTCACGGAACTTGACTCACGGACCGCCGGTCGCGGGCCGCCGGTCGCGGGCCGCATGCCGCCGGTCACGGGCCGCCGGTCACGGGCCGCCGGTCACGGGCCGCCGGTCACGGGCCGCCGGTCACGGGCCGCCGGTCACGGGCCGCCGGTCACGGGTCGCCGGTCAC